>UQNA01000045.1 GCA_900542195.1 uncultured Sutterella sp.
GTGCCAAAGGATTGCAGTACATCGGCTGCCCAAAGCTTAAACCCTATAAAGGGGTCTACAACGAAACCTACTGGTACAACTTTCGAGACAAATACATCCCGGAAGAAGCCTTCGATTTTGCTTACTTTCCTAAGCCGGAGATGAAATGAGAGCCGATTCAACTTACTTCCGCCGCTTTAAACAGCCCTACCGCAACGCATGGGAATTATGCTCGGCCGTAGGCTGGCTGCTCTGTGCCATTTATTTCTTCGGTCTTTTTCAATTGGAAATTATTGACCGTAACTTAGCTGTGATTGTGTTCGGCCTTTGCGGCGCCATGTTCTTTTGGCGCCTTTATGAAGGCTGGAGCATTTTGGTTGCCCGCAGTTATCTTCACGGTTATGGAACCGCTTTTATGAGTATTCAGAGCTTAATCAAGAAAACCAATCCAGACCATTTATGGCTCGGCCTTGGTTTTGAATGGACGCCTGACCATTCTCAGAAGCTTTATGACTTGTCTAAGTACAGCGCCAAGCATTGGCGCCTCAATAAGCTCGCTTTGTGGCTTACAGGCAGAAGTAAAGCAGTCATGTCTGATGACGATCAAGGTTTGGCAGCGCTTCATGGTCTGAATTGCGGAGAAACCGATATCTATCGTCCTCTTAAAAACTTTGAAGGCGGTCTATGTATCGTTGGTACCACCCAGGCCGGTAAAGGTGTGTTCTTAGGAACGGCGATTGCACAAGCAATTATCCGAGGTGACGTGGTTATTACCATTGACCCGAAAGGCGGCGGCCGTATGGAAAACGTTATCCGTAAAACTTGCGCTATCGTCGGCCGTGATGAACCTTTGATTTTTACCACTGACAATGATCCCGGTTCCGTCCGTTTAGATCCGCTTTATACCTACGGTTCATCCGGAGAAATTGCTACCCGTATTATTTCGGTTATGCCGCCGAGTTCCGATGGTACTTTCCGCGCCTTTGCCTGGTCTGCCGTCGATACCGTCGCACAAGCTTTGATAGAGCTCAATATCAGCCCTTCCGTCCGTATCATTGAAACGCATATCAACAACGGCATCAATGAATTATTAGGTTTAATGCTGGATAAACTCATTGAAACCAAAGCTTGTCCGGAATGGAGACAAAAGGCTTTAGCCTTCATCAAAGGCAGCAAAAAGGAATTAGAAAACGTTGATCCTTTAAAGCTCAAAATCTCTTGGTACGAAAACGTTCTCGATAAAATTCATCACACTCGTCCGATTGAGAGTGCTTTAAAGGTCTATCACCATAGTGCAGAGCACTATGCCAAGATTACGGCTTCTCTGATTCCGGTCTTCGCATTGCTTAATAACGGCGATATGCAGAAGATCATCTCTCCGGACAGAAATGACCCTAAAGATCTTCGTCCCATCATTTCTTTGCCGGAAGTAATTGAACAAAAGCAAGTTCTTTACATTGCTTTAGGCTCCATGCAAAACGCTGACGTAGCAACCGCAGCCGCTTCCATGATGCTTGCCGACTTAGCCTCCGTTGCCGGTCATCGCTATAAGCTCAAGAAAGGCGGCGTCAGAATCTGCTTGTTTGTTGATGAAGTCAGTAATGTGGTCAATGCCCCTCTTATCGAAATCCTAAACAAAGGTGCTGAAGGCGGCATTTATACAACCGTTGCCATGCAGACGATGGCTGACTTAGAAGAACGTCTCGGCAGTGTTGCTGCGGCCCGTAAGGTTATCGGCAACTTGAACAACATGGTTGCTCTGCGTACTAAAGACGGACTAACCAGAGACGTCTTTACAGAAACCATGGGCAAAACTTACATCAAACATGTCGACACTTCCTTGTCTACTCATGCGGATAATTATAGCGGCATCCCGTCTTATAACGCCGGAGCCTCTCACAAGAGTTCTTCTAAGCGTGAAGATGTCATTCCCGGAGAGTATTACAGCATGCTTCCGAACTGTCAGTTCTTTGCGAACGTCAGCGGCGGCAAGCTCTATAAGCTGCGTTCTCCGATACTGATCGATGAAAACGACTACATGGAAATTGCCGCTGAGAAGAATTCGCCTAAACCGGTTAAAACTGCGGATGAAGAAATCCGCGAAGCACTCGAACTGCTCGAGCAGGATGCAGAAGAAAAGAAGGAGCAAGCATGAACTCCAAAGCCACTCTTCTTTTTATCCTGAGCTTCATCTTTGTCTACATGTGGATGCCGCTTCATTTTGAGTCAGACCATTTCGAATTCAGGCTTTCTGCGGAAGTCCGTCAAGTCGGCTCTGTTCTTCACAAAGATTTGGGAGATTGGGTAACGCGCAATGCTTTAAAACTCACGTCACTTAAAGAGACAACGGTTTTTCCGGAAAGCAAAGTCAGAGATGAAAGCGAAGCGTTATTCGAAGAAAAGCGAGACAACATTTGGAATATTCCTTATTTCCAAAGCCTGAGAGCTTTGACTCAATTAGCGGTTTTCCGTTTATTCATTGCCTTGGTTTGGGTTCTGGTTTTGTTGCCGGCACCGTTAGCAGTCCTCGTTGACGGCTTCTTTGAAAGAAAACTTAAATTCGAAGCCGCAGCAGCCCCGCATCCGGTTCTCTACAAAGTGGCGCTTTCGGCTCCGATTTATTTAGGCGGTTTCTTTGCCTTATCGCTGATTTGGCCTTACCCGGCTTATATCTGGCTGATTCAAGGCGCCTTTGTCGTGTTTCTAATTGCCTTGCATACGGTCACAGCCAACTTCCATAAATTTAATTAACTAACCGAATTCTGTTTGATTTGATGATTTCTTTGATCCACAAAATTGCCGCCGGCCTAATCGGCTTTTTAATCTGCGCCCTCCAGCCGGTCTTTGCCGATTGTTTCGACATACATGGCAAAAACTTCGGCGTAGCACCCGACCTTCTTCGTGCGATTGCTATCACGGAGTCCTCCGGCAATCCGTCTGCAGTCGCGGGTCCGAAATGTTCTCAGGATATAGGCTTGATGCAAATCAATTCCCAATGGCTTTCTAAATGGAATCTATCGAAGTCGGAGCTACTCAATAACGCTTGTTTAAACATTGAAATCGGCGCGCGGATTCTGAAAGACAACTTGATGCGTTTTGATAATCCGTGGGAAGCGGTCGGAGCTTATAACGCCGGCTGTTCCAGACTCAAAGGCCAAGACTGTACGAATGCCAGACAAAAGTATGCCTGGAAAGTTTTTAAAAACCTTCAGTCTTTAGACGATAAGAAACGGGAGAAGCTTAAAGCCGTCGCTTCTTAGAACCTTATTTACCAGTTTTTCTCTTCTCAGGACGCTTTAACAGGGGCGCCCTTAGGGAAGGTTTTTCTAAAAATCCTGTTAATTCACTATTTAAGGAGTTTTCTTTCATGAAAAAACTTAACACTGCAACATTGAAATCCGTCGGCGCCTGCGCCCTCTTCTTTGCCGCTTCCGCTGCTTTTGCTGCTAACGGCGACACTGACTTCCAAGACCTTTACACCAAGCTTCAAGGCTGGTCCCAAGGTACTTTGGGCCGTTCCATCTCTTTGATGTTCTTATTGGTTGGCCTTGGCGTCGGTGTTATCCGCGGTTCCATCATGGGCGCTGTTGTCTGTGTTGCCGCAGCCATGGCTTTGTTCATTGGTCCTGACATCATCGACAACATCTTCACCGGATTGATCTAATAGACCCGGGAGGCGCCTACGCCTCCTTGGGTCAACCCAACTCATATGCATTACTCAGAAGACAAATCTCACTTGATTCCTAAAAGGCTTGATGCTCCGCCTCGATTTCTCTTATGGGATTTCGACACGGTCGCTGCCGGCTTTGCCGGCATAGGCATCGGCATTATTGCCAACAATATGCCCTTAGGACTTCTCTTTTCCATTGCTTTTGTTTGGGCATGGGTAAGAACAAAAGCAGGAAGACATCCGGCTTACGGATTTCACTTCCTTTATTGGCATCTGCCCATGAATCCGTTTAAACGTATGCCGGCTTCTGCCCGCAGAACATTTATTGGTTAATTTGTTATGAACATCCATGAATACACATCCGAGCTTGCGAGCCGTTTGGCCGTCAGAAAGTTCTTTATCTACGCCTTTGCCGCAAGCCTCGGAGTCAACCTCATCTTGGCCGGAGGCATCGTTGCAATGGAAGATAAAAGCCGGGTTGTCGTGCTTCCGGCCGAACCTTCTAAATCCTTTTGGATGGACGATAAAACCGTCTCTCCCGAATACCTCGAACAAATGAGCTCTTACTTAGTCCAGTTGGCGCTTAACAATTCTCCGGAAACTTTTGAGCACAACATGACTCAGCTCCTTAAGTACGCGGACCCCGAAAAACGCGGTGACATTGAACTCATGCTGTTAAAGCAGGGACGCCAAATGAAGAGTTCCAACTCCTCGACTTCTTTTATTCCGCAGTCGGTCGAGGTTCTTCCCCGCTCCATGAAAGTTGCCGTCTCCGGTAATGTCCGTCAGTTCATCGGCAATGTACTGACGTCCACTACGCAGAAATGCTGGACGCTTCAGTTCCGTTATGCAGGAACTCGTCTTTGGGTTCAGAGCATGCAAGAAACCAACTGCAAAAAGCCTTTTGAAAATTCTTCTAAGAAGGAGGCTTAAACATGACTAAATCTTCCTTAACACTTGCCCTAGCCTTTGCCTCCGTATTGTCATTGCAGACGGCTGCCGCTAAAGAAATTCCCCCGGGTTTTGACTTCGATGAAACCGTCCCCAACACGGCACAAGCATCTTCTAAGCTCAAGAATCTTGGAGATGCCCGCTATGCTCCGATTTCTATGCGTCAGGCAAACAGAATCTCCGTTAAGAACGGCAGAATCCTCCGCTATGTCTCTGACCCTCAGGCCATTGACATTAAACATGACGAACCGACCGGGTCTTTATTTGCTGTTCCTTTGACAAGAGAAAGCACAAACTTGTTTGTAATGACTGAATCCGGTCAAACCCATTCTTTAGTGCTAACACCCACAGAAAAGCTTTCCGGGCAAAACTTAGAAATCGAAGAAGCCCGCAGTTTGACCTCTTCTGCCAATGCTGCTGCCGGAACTTCTCATCCGACAGAAGAAAGAATCCAAAAGCTTTTTAGAGGACTTACAACTATCGTCAACGAGCCTTCTAAAAAACTCTCTGCCTCCAAAATGATTCGTGATTCTTTAACAGCTGTCCCGGTTCGTTATTGGGATACAGCCGGACTGAGACTAGAACTCTGGACTCTGCAGAATACCGGTTCTGCTCCGGCACCGATAGAAGAGTCCCGTTTCTGGCAAAAGAATGTAGCCGCTATCGGCGTAGATAAAGCCTCTCTTTCTTCCAAAGAAAAAACTGATCTTTGGATTGTCCGTATGGGAGATTTCCAATGATTGGATATACACCTCAAAGCGCGGCAACTCGCAAAACACTTTTGAAGCAGTGGAAAGTGCTTGCTCTTGCATTGATCGGCTGCGGGCTCGTCGTCTTTCTCTTTATGCATTTCACCGGTAAAGATAACGTACCTAAAGAGCGCAAAGAAACACCAACCAAATTCGACATTACGCCGAATGAAACGGACGTTGAACGCTACAAGGCACTTTACGATGAAAGACTTCAGAACCTCGAGGGTTCTTTAAAAGAAGCCGCTACTCGAGAAAAGCACTTTACTAAAGAATTAGAGCGCTTAAAGGAAGAACTCCATAAAAGACAAGCAGAAGAAATCCGCACGCCAAAAGCCGTTTCTTCCTACTCTCAGGACGGATGGCCTCCGGCTGAAGCGATTACCGGAGGACAAACCGGCCAAATCATCGGCAAGAATGCCCCGCACTCTAACAGACAAGGATTTTCTTCCGGCCAAACCACCCGCCAAAGACAGGCTGCCGAACAGCAGGCATCCCAGCGTTTGCCTCGCTTAGTAATTACCGATCTTTCGCAAAAGAAAGAACCTTCTTCCGTGCTTGGTAAACTGCCGCAGCAACAAAGCAAACCTTCTGCCTTAACTTACCTTCCGAGCGGAACCTTTGCTAAAGCAAGGCTGCTTAACGGCGCGATTGCCCCGACCCGCGGTCAGGGAAGCGGCAACCCTGTTCCAATCTTAATGGAACTGACTGATGCTGCCGTCATGCCTAACCTTTATCGCTCCGGCATTAAAAGATGTTTTGTGACCGCTAACGCCACCGGTGAACTGGCCAGCGAACGTGTGCTCGTCCGCTTAGACCGTCTTTCTTGTATTGACGAAAACGGAGGAGCCGTTGACACCAAACTTCAAGGATACGTTTCCGGTGAAGACGGTAAAACCGGTCTTCGAGCTCGATTGGTAACTAAATCCGGGCAGGCAATTGCCAATGCACTCTTTACCGGAACATTATCAGGCCTTGGCAAAGCCGTCTCTTTAGCGGCCGAAGACTCCACTACCTCCATTACCGGAACGGTTTCAAAAAGCGTTAAAAATCCGTGGAGGGCCGGTCTCGGCGAAGGAACGTCCCATGCCATGGACCGCATTACCGATTACTACTTAAAACTTGCCAGCGATATGTTCCCGGTCCTTGAAGTCGATTCCGGCCGTGACGTAGAAATCGTGATTTCTCAAGGCTTGTCTATTGAACGTTTAAACAAATAAGAAATACTCCCATGCAAAAATCTCTTCTCTTTTTATTGATTGCCGCGGCTGTCGCTGCATCTTTAGCTCATGCTTCCGGCGCTTGCACTAATCCTTCTCCGTCCCCCGTTAAGACCGCAGCCGCTGTCAAAGCCGCTTCTGTTAAATCTGCAAATACTTCAACTGAAACAGCTCCGGTCATTGTTGATCCGTCCGCGGACTTAAAAGAAGCTTCTGAAAGATTTACCGAGCGTTACCCAAAAACTAAAGTAAATGAGTTTTCTTTAACGCCGGTTCCCGGAATCTTTGAAGCCGCCGTCGGTAAAGAAGTCATTTACTTTGATAAGACAGCAAGATTCCTGTTTTCCGGCCGTCTCTTGGATATGGAAAAAGGTCAGGACTTAACCGACCAAAGACTTAAAGATATCCGCCGCATTGATATTAAAAAGCTTCCTTTAGATAAAGCCGTTAAAGAAGTCAAAGGAAACGGCTCCAGAACCTTGATTGTCTTTACCGATGTGGATTGTCCTTATTCCAGAAAGCTCGCTAAAACTTTAGAGCAAGTTACCGATGTGACCGTCTATACGTTTCTTTTTCCTTTAGTTTCTATTCATCCGGAAGCTAAAGCTAAAAGCGATGCCGTCTGGTGTGCTGCCGACAGTGTTAAAGAGCTGGCAAAAGCTTTAAACGGAGAGCCGATTAAGTCGGTAGCTAACAATCCGATTTGCTCTTCTCCTGTCGAATCTACGCTAAAACTTGCCGCAGAACTTGGTATCGGAGGCACTCCGACTCTGATCAACGCTGCCGGCGACAGAACGGCCGGAGCCCTTCCCCTTGAGAAGCTCGAAGAATTCATCAACCAAGGCAATAAAAAGACAAAATCATGAGAACCATTGCACTTTTAACTTGCTTTCTTCCTGTAGTTCTTTTAACAGGCTGCGGCTCGTTGACCGGCTTCTCCAATGCCCAGACGGACTTTTCTTGCGGCGATTTAACCGGCAAGCCCTCCTGCAGAAATATTTCGGATGTGTATGCTCAAACACAAAAAGAAGCGGAAGAGGCGCAGAACCTTCAGACGCCGACAGCTTTCGTGACCCAAGCAGAGGAGCCGGAGTTTGTCCAGCCGTATTTTGAGCCGAACCGAGAACAAGCTGCTAAGAGCTCTGCTTCCGTACTTTCTGCTGAGGAAGCTGTGCTCAAGGCTGAACGGCAAGCTGCATCGGCCGTCAGCTCTATCGGTAATCCGAACTTTGCCGTAATTTCTCCTGCCTCGCCTTGGAGAAGCCCGGAAACCATTTTTAGAGTTTGGATGGCGCCTTTTACCGACACGGAAGGAGACCTTCATGACCAACGTTATATGTACGTCAAAGTGCTGAACGCCGGCTGGTCAGTCCCGACAATTGATGAAATGGCTAAGCCGAGAAGCCCTTATCGACCGGTCTATCCGCTCTCTCAAGATAAAACACCGGAGCCTTCGGCTAAGAAACCTAACCCTTTAGACGTCCTTAAAGGAAGAACTTCATGACCAAGCAAGTAAAAACTTCTCTTTTGAAGAACCTTAAAACAAAACTTTCTTCCAAGTTCGGAATGTCTTTTGTCTCTAATTTATCCATGAAAGATTCAGAAATGGAGCCGAGAACCGGCTCTCCTATGCTTATCGACCGATTCTCCAACCTTCTTCCTTACGCTCATTTCAGCGAGGAAGATAACTTATGCGCCATTGCCGCTCCTAACTTCAATTCTTTTGAAGGCTTGGGCTACGTGATTGAAATCATTCCGCAAACCGGACGTACCCCAGTCATGGCTAAAAGTCTCAAACATCTCTTCGGCCAAGGCATTCCGGAAGGAACCGGCATTCAGTTCTGCTTGTTTGCTTCTCCGTACGTTAAGCCTTTGACGGATTTAATTCTTTCTTCAGCCGTCGAACCCTCATCTAAAGATGATCCTTTACGCGTTGAACAGCTTGAGCTCATGAAAGGTCTTTCTAAGGCCCGCGCTGACTTCCTATTAAAAGGCTCTTACCAAGATCCTAAACCGGGGATAACCGGCAGACTCTGCAATTTCCGCTCATGGATGAGTGTAGTCATTCCGACCTCCGATCCTTTTAATCCTTCGGTTCGGGATAAAGTTAAAAAGATTCGGGAGGGACACATGGCTCTTCTCCGCCAATGGCATCTAAGCCCTTGGTGCTGGAACGAGTCCGTCCTCATCAACACGCTTTCTCAACTGTTGAATCCTCATTTGTTTTTAGAAAACGATTGGAATCCTTCCGTTCACGATCCTGATCGTGAACCGAGAACCCAATGCGTCCGCGCCGACACCAGAATCAATATTGAACCGAACTTTATTGATTTCCACTCTTTATATCGCCAAAAAAGAGTCGCTGCGGTTTCCATGAGCGTACGCAATTATCCGGAAGCCTTTTCTTTGGACAACGTCAATAAACTGACCGGTTCTCCTCAAGGGGATAAAGCTCCTTATCCCTGCCCGTATCTCATTACAACCTGTCTTTCCACCAAGAGCTACGAATCAGCCAAGGCACAGACTCAGCTTAAAAGCGCACGAGCCGAGCAAATTGCCTCCACGGAAATCGTCAAGTTCATGCCGGTTATGCGTAAAGAAGCCGAAGACTGGCGCCTAGCCGTTGAAGCATTCGAAAACGGCGAAGGACTGCTTCATATGTCCAACCAAATCCTGCTGTTTCCGGAAAGCGGTAATCAGCACACTGCCGTAGAAACAGCACGCTCTATTTACCAAACGGCCGGCTTAGATCTCGTGGTAGATGACTTTATGCAGCTTCAGGGCTTGCTCGCCTCTTTGCCGATGACCGGAGGCCCCCTTTTAGCAGCCGATATCAAAGCTGCTCAGCGTTCAACCACTAAAACTACGGGCAACGCCGCTAATATGCTGCCGCTGATTGCCGATTGGAAAGGTTCTCCTCCCTTAGCCGGAAAACAGCTGCCGACACCGGTCATTAATCTTGTCAGCAGAAGAGGACAAATTCTATCCGTGAATCCTTTTGCTAATCCGAACGGAAACTACAACGGCGCGGTGATCGGGGCTTCCGGCTCCGGAAAAAGCGTACTCTTAAATGAAATTGCAACCGGCGTCTTAAGAACCGGCGGAAGAGTTTGGATTATTGACCACGGACGAAGCTTCCAGAAGCTTTGTTCCGTTCTGCAGGGCCAATACATTGAATTCTCCGATCTTCCTCGCGCTGACGGCAGCTTTGACTGTCTTAATCCCTTCTCCTTAATTGAGGATATCGACAAAGATTTAAGTTTCTTTTTGCCGGTCATCGCTCAGATGGTTTCTCCTTCTATGCCCTTGGATGACCTGCGTCTTTCGCACTTAGCCGTCCACTTTAAGAGTACTTGGGTTAAGGCCGTCAAAGAAGGAAGAATTCCGACGGTCACTGACCTAGCCGAGTCCTTAATCCATAACGGAAGAATCGGCGGAACTAAACCTCATATTGATGATGAACATTGGGCAGCGCATTACCAATCCCTTACTCGAACAGAGCAAGAACATTTAAATGACCCGAGAATTTCCGACCTCGGTATTCAGTTAAGTCCTTTTTGCAAAGGAGGTGCTTACGAAACCTTCTTTAACGGCCAAGCAAATATCCGTTTTGACAACAAGTTTGTCGTCTTAGAGCTGGAGCAGCTTAAAAACAAGAAGTCTCTTCAGTCCGTCATCCTCATGCTGCTGATGTGTCTTATTGACCAAGAAATGAAGCAAGGCTCTCGTAAAGAAGCCAAGCTCGTCATTATTGATGAGGCCTGGGACTTAATGGGCGAAGGTCACTCCGGCAAGTTTATTGAGGAAGGCTACAGGCGTGCCAGAAAATACAACGGCTCTTTCTTTACCGCTACACAGTCTCCCTCTGACTATTGGAAAAGCGAAACCGCACGTTCTGCCTTAGAAAACTCCGACTGTTTATTCATCCTTCGACAAAAACAGGACGCCTTAGAACAGCTTAAGCGTAAAGGTCATATTGCGATGGATGACCATCAGATTCAAATGCTCGAGTCTTTAACCACTGTCGCAGGCGCTTACTCGGAAGTTTTCATCAGAATCGGAGATCAACCGCCTTCCGTAAACCGCTTGCTTTTGGATCCCTACTCTCAGCTCATGACCAGTACTCATCCGAACGATATCGAAGCCGTTAATCATTACCTTCAGCAGGGCTTGTCCATGCATGAAGCGATTGAAGCGGTCCTCAGGGAGCGAAACAAATGACAAATCCTTCCTCTAACAACATGAAGACCGAAAGCACTCGGCATCAGTCTGCCGTAAAGTCACTTTCTCTGCTTTTTAAGGTCTTGGCCGTCACTGTCGTGGTTCTCGCAGCGCTTACAGCCGCTGTCTTCTTCATGCTGTACAAGCAAACTCTCGAGACCCCTGCCTTTGCGGTCCTGAACCTCAACAAGGTAGTGCAAGTTAACGAAACCATTCTGGCTTCTAAAGGATTAAAGCCTGAAGAGTTGGCCGTTGAAGCCAAAATCTTTGCTCGGCGCATGAAAACCGAATTAGAAAACCTTCAAAAAGAATGCAATTGCACTTTATTGGTTTCTTCTGCGGTGATTTCGCCAACAAAACTCCCGGATTACACCGACCCCTTGCTGCAAAAGCTCGGCTTTACACCGGAGAAAATCGCTAAAGCAGAAATCCTTGTAGCCGAGCGCATGAAAGCCCTTCAATCTGATTTTTCTAAGGCTTTCAAATGAATTTAGCTCATAACGCCGTGAAATTCTTTTTAGGCATTTCACGCCATTACTCTCGCTACGGATGGATTTGGATGCTCGCTTTATTGATTGTGGTCATTCTTACCCATCACTGGAAATTGGCTTACAACTACACCAACTCTTTGCCTCAGACGTTGTTTGCGATTCAGCTGGGACAAAAGGATGTTGAGCGGGGCGACTATGTAGCTTTCTATCCTCCCAAAAGCGCAACCGCCGGCAATGAAATGCCCTTTGTTAAGAAAGTAGTTTGTTTGCCCGGAGAAAGAATCCGCACCTACGGCCAGCAAATCTTTTGTGAAGACAAGCCGGTTGCGCTAGCGAAGAAAATATCTCTCAAAGGAGAGCCTTTGCAGAAGATTCAAGACCAAGTCCTCGCCGAAGACGATTACTTTGTCTTGGGAACTCATCCGGATTCTTTTGATTCTCGTTATTCGAATTTCGGGCCGATTAACCGCTGTCGTTTTATCGGTAAGGCCTATCCTATTTTTTAACAACTCCCTTCCATGAAAACCTCTCATCTGCTTTTAGCTTGCTGTCTTTTGGCTTCAGTAGGAGCTTTAGCCGGCTTTACCCACGCCGGATTAGAAATCCGCGGCCTCGGCATTTCTGCACCCCCTGCAGAATCCGTAGGCTATTCAATGGGTAAAGACCTTAAGGCAGCTGCCGCAAAAGAAAATCTTGCTGCAAGAGAAAAACCTCAGGCCCTTGGCCCGACTTATCCGATTGCTGAACCTGATTTGTTAGAGCTTTTTATGGAACGAATCAGCGAACTTAAATCCTCCGGTCAATATCAAAAACGTTTTGACCAAGAAAAACAAAAAATCGCTGAACTCATGCGTAATCCTCCGGCTGTTGTTGGTCTTGCTAAGGCACAAGAAATCAGAATCTGGCCGTTAGAAGCATCTATCCCCGAAACCTTACCCGAAAGTCTTCTTCGTCAGGCTGCCTCCGTCGAACTGCCGAGAATTTCTCGGGAGTTGATTTTTATTGACGGAACCGACGAAGAAGAATTAGATGCAGCTAAAGCCATCGCCGCACAAAGACCTGATTCCAGAGTCGTTCTCGTCAACGGCAGTATCACTGAAACAAGCCGCACCCTGAATAGAAGAATCTTCTTTGACCAAGGCGGCTCGTTAACACGTCTTTTCGGCATCCATGCCACGCCGGCGATCCTCTTTAACGGCTCAGACGGTCCGAGCGGAATGGAGTTCCCTCCCCAAGATGTCCAATCCGTCCTGTCTAACCTCCACTAACTTTGCTTATGAAAACCTTCCTCTTCGTCCTTACGCTTTTTTGCGGCCTGCTGAGCACCTCTTCTGAGGCCGCTTGCCGCGGCAAAATCATTAATCCCGTGACTGATGTCTGCTGGAGCTGTATTTTTCCTATTAAGTTAGGAGGCATTACTCTGGCTTCCGGCAAGAATCCGGATCCGGATACCGGGGCAAACACCTTTTGTGCCTGTACCTCCGGCGCCAACATCAAGGTCGGCATGAATATGTCCTTTTGGGAACCGTTAAGAACGGCAGAAATCGTTCGTCAACCTTACTGCTTCCCGTCACTCGGCGGATTGGATTTAGATGTCGGCATTCGTGCCCCAGCCCACGGCAGAACTCCTTCTAAAACCGCTGCTTCCGGACGCACCTCCTTTTACCAAGTGCATTGGTATTTCACGCCTTGGCTCTTTGTTCTGGAAGTCTTGCTCGATACCGATTGTTTAGAACAATCCGCTTGGGATTTAGCTTACATGACCGAACTCGATCCCCTTTGGGATGACTCAGTAACCACCTTCTTTTTAAATCCGGATGTCAGTTTATTTGCAAACCTGCCTGCTCAAGCCGCTTGTGCGGCCGACTGCGTAGCCAGCACCACCGGCTTGCCTGTTTCTGAACTTTATTGGTGCGGAGGATGCAGTGGAAATATTTTCCCATTAACCGGATGGGTTGCCTCTCATGTTCATTTGCCGCAGGCATCTTCCTTGCTGGTCTCTCGTTTTCTGATGAAGCTTCACCGTCAGGGTCTTCAATGGGCTGCTTACGGCAAGAAAGGACAATGCGGTCCTTATCTTGAACCCATCATGGATAAATCCGTCTACCGCACCCAAATGGTGTATCCGGCCCGGACCACCGACAAAGTTGACGGCCGCTGCTGTTTTCCGATTGGTGCATCAACCGCTCTTTGGTCTTCGGGTAAAACTTGGGCCTCCGGTGGCGAAGATGCCGCCTATCTTATTTACCGTAAACGCGACTGTTGCCAAGGATCCGGCATTACCGGAATTTAAACAATGATTAAACGTTCTCTCCTAATACTGGCTCTTGCGCTTTCCTTTAGCCTTTCTCACACTGCCTCTGCAAATGTCTCGGCCGCTGACTCTACCGCCGAGCAGTCCTTGCCGTTAACCATTGACGATATCCTCGGCAATGCTCAGGCCATCCAAACTGAAATGCTCAATCAAAACCGCATGGAGACCCTGCTTTTGGTGTCCCTGTCCATGCCCGAAGCTTCTCTTCAAAGGTTAGCCGTTGACGCAAAAGATGCCGGCGTTCCTTTGGTTTTCAGAGGTGTCCCCGTTGATCCGAAAGCCCCGGCAAATAAGCCCCTTTTAAACCCTCAAACTCTCCAAGCTTTTAACTTCTTAGTGGAGCTGGGAGCTTCCGTGGAACTCAATCCGGAAATCTTTAAAGAATTCGGCGTCACCGAGGGTCCCATGCTGATAATTCGAAAGCATCAACAAAAACCTCTCGAATCTTCCGGCTCTTGCGCAACTCAAAATCTGGACGCATCACAAAACGCAGCTCTGGTCTTAGGAGATGTGACCTTGGGATACATGCTAGATACGCTCACGGAAAGACAAGATGAAATCGGCAAAGAAGCGCAACGTCTTCGCCAAAAACTCGGAGAGCGTCCCTAACATGAAAATTTTCTCCTTTGCCCTTTCCGCCGTGCTTCTTTCTGCATTGTCCGTGACCCTCCAGGGAACCGCATGTTCATCAGCCGCAGAATCCACTGCCGGCTCGTCCCGTACCGTTTCTCCGTCTGTATCCGCTAACAGTAAAATGAACAAGGAAGATGCAATGAATGCAGCCAAAGACGCAGCTGCCGGCGTCTCCATCAAAAACCTCCTAACCGCCGGCTCTTCCACCCAAACCGTTCCCGGTTACGGCTCAGACGTCTCGGAACTTAAAAACTTGTTTAATAAAGGACAGGGAGATTTGCTCGGCCCGGGCCAAATCAAAGCTGACGGCTGTCTTGATAAGTCTTCTATGGATTGCCGTGCAGTCCAAGTTATCTATGACGCCAACTCTCGTCCTTCCTGGCCGGAATCTGACTTTGATCAAATCTTAGGAGACCGCGACCATGTTATTGCAGGAGCGCAAAAACCGCATCCGGACATAAGCAACTCAAATGAAATAACTTGCGAGACGATCACCACAAGCACGCCTCCCCAATACGAATACACCGCTTGCGAAGAAACAACCGGAGCAGTCACCGAACAATGCTTCTCCGGTTGGGCAGAGCAATTGGAAATCACTTCTTTATTCAAGTGTATTAATCGAACGGGTAATGTTAAAAACATTACCTGCACCAACCCCTACGTTTCTTCCGTCCAAAACTACACCTGCTTGGAAGCCCCGAGACAATCTTGCCAGGTCGGCATCAATGTCGATGTTGAGTCTGAATATGTTTACCAATGCTCTAAGCAGCTCGTCCAAGCAAAAACTTACCGCTGCAATAAAGTCCTTTCCGTTGTTGCTACCCCAGGGTGCGAAATCGGCAAAATGCAGCAGGCCCAAGCCGAAGACCATTCAGGCTTAGGGACAGATGAATGCAACGGCGGCGATATCGTCAGTCTTAAATATGCTTGTTCTAAAGACGAAATCCCCACCATACGTATCGAAACTAATGTGAAGAACTCAGCTAACTTCGGCTTTGAAGTTAAAGCATTGGACTTTGATGAAGAAAGAGAGTTCTCTAACTGCAAAGGCCGTTGGACCGGTAAAACGCGCTGTGTCGGCAACTCCTGCACTACCGAAGTCAAAATGGATGTCTACTATAAAAAGAAAAATCAGTTCGTCCGCTCCGGCAGTCTCTCTAAAGTTTTCGGTTATCAGACTTATTCTCATGGAGCCGAAATTGATCAATGGACCATGTCCTGCGTCTTGGAAGACGGCTCAACTGTGGAGTACCAATGAGAAGAACCTTCCTCGGCTTGCTCCTTTCCTCTTTAATCTTTGCTGACGTTCACGCCTCTTGCACGGACGGAGAATACGTCTGTGTTGACGGTCCCGGCTCTAAATACGTGGACGGCGTTGAAGTCTACAGAGAATGCTGGAATTATCAGTTCAGACGTTCTTGTAATGAAGCTGCTCAAGTCAACTATTGTGCTGCTTTAGAACAAACGCCTGCCTGTAAGCTGGTAAATAAAGTCTGCGTCTCCGCAGATCTTTCCGGAACTTGTCTTAGATGGGAACAAAAATTTTCTTGCTCCAAAGAAATCCCTTCGGAAGAAAATGTGGAACTTTTGGACTACAGCCATACCGTATCCTCCTCCGAGCAGAACAATCAATGCCAATCCTTCATCGATAACAAAGAATGCTATGTCGCGGCTCAGCGCTGCGTTGAACCCGGAGAAACTCGCATCATTAACGGGGTTGCCGTCTACAAAGACTGTTGGCGCTACGAAAGAGATTACGCTTGCGCATCTTCCGGCGTTTCTAATTCGTGCCAAACTTTGGAAGCAGCCTCCGGGTGCACGGTAGTCGGCGATCCGATTTGTATCAGAGAAGACGAGACAGGATGCGCCCAATGGCAGAAAAATTATCGCTGCGTCAACACCGGCCTTATCGAAGGGCCTGATATTACGCCGGACGGCACCCCCGCTCCGCCGGGGTTTGATACCCTTAGTTGCCAAAACGCCACCGCCGGCATGAGCTGTACTCTCCAGAGTTCTTCTTGCACGGAAGCCGGAGGCATCAAAATCATCGACGGCGTGGAAATCGAGGCGGACTGCTGGGAACAAACACAAGAGTACCGCTGCATAGAAACCGTCAATGAAAACTCTTGCGAAGCCTTAGAAAAAATTGCCTCCTGTAAAGAACAATCCTCCAAATGCATCGATAAAGTCGGTCTTCGCTGTTATGCAACGGAAAAAGAAATCCTCTGCCAAACCAACGAGACTATTGACCCGGGTCCGGCGCAAGAAATCACATCCAACACCGTGATATCGGGATTAACTTGGTCTGAGACTTGTCAGCCGTTAGAAGACAATCCCGACTGCAGCATTTTAAATACCGTATGTACGGAACCCGGAGGAACGAAAGAAATCAACGGAGAATTGATCACCAAAGACTGCTGGAAATACGAAACCACTTACGTCTGCGGTGCCGCTACCGGCCCTTCTTCCAACTGCACGTCCTTAGAACAAAATAAGAAATGCTTCAAAGTAGATTCCGTCTGTCTTTTCGAGGATGAAGCCGGTAAGTGTTTGACTTATTCTCATATCTACAAGTGCGAAGAAAAAGAATCATCTACCGTTACTGAAGTCATTTGCCGGCCTGCAGAATGCCTTGACGGCATTTGCGGGGAACCTGTCCCGGCCGATAAAGATTTTGCTTGGGTGTTAAGCATTCTGGAAGTTGCCCGCGAAGGAGCCGTTTACGGCGACTTCGACGGCAATCAGTTCTTTAAAGGCGAAAGCGATAAATGCTCTAAGAAGGTTCTTGGATTTTCTTGCTGCGACACAAAAGTTAAATCAGGCTCCGCTAACTCGGATGCTTTCGGTAAGGCTTTGACCTTTGCCGGAGACGCCACCGTCGAAGCCATTAAATATGTCGGCAGTCCTTATGTTTACGATGTTCTCTCTGCATCCGATTCTACTTCCGGCTTGCTGACGGCTTTGTACGGTAATGCGTCATCAGGAGTCTACAACCCGTCGTTGTCTTTCTATGGATTCGGAATGACCCTGCAGGGAGGCACTATGTACTTCACGTTTGACCCGACTTCCTTTGCGGTTACCGTAGCTTTCCAGATTGCCATGGACTTTCTTCAGTGTGAACCTTCCGAACAGGCTTTAATGCTGAAAAAAGGCCAAAACCTTTGTCATTATGTCGGCACTTATTGCTCCAAAGGAGAAAAGTTCGGCTGCATCGAACGTTCGGAATCTTATTGCTGTTTCAATTCTCGCCTAGCCAGAATTATTCAGGAAGAAGGCCGTAAACAAACCGGCAAATCCTGGGGTTCTGCTAAAAATCCGGATTGTTCAGGCTTTACTTTAGAAGAGCTCGAAGCATTGGATTTTGAAGCCATGGATTTATCTGAGTTTGAAGCGGAAATCAAAGCCAAGGCCGAACTCAACAAAGAAGCAGCGGCAGACCGCGGTCAAGCCCACTTCAACCGCCTGGTTAACGAAAACCTCGGCGGATACGTTGCACCGAGCCAAGGAACCTCCGGTGTGGTCAATCCCGACTTTACCGGCACGCCTTCTTTGCCTCCTAAGAAAAAATAATCACTGAATTTCTGAAATATGTCTCTTAAACCAATACTCACCGTCCTCTTGAGCTTCATGACTTCATTGTCTGTAGCCCAAGAGAACAACTTCTGGACAGAAGATGTCTGGAAATCCGATGAACGCGGATTCCTTTACTACCCTTCCGATAAACCTACCGAAGTAAAACCGTCTCCCTTAGACCTTAAAAGCATTCCGACAATTGAAGGCTTAAGAGAAGAAAGAGAAAGACGCCTCAATACCGCCGTCATGAACCCAACCGAAGAAAACATGAAGCTCTATTTAGAGGCCAATCACTTCGTTCAAGAAAAATCTGCTCTCTTCGCCGACCAATGGAGAAGAGTTACTTGGCAAAATCCGGAATACGACTTCTCAGCCAGAAATCCTGCCGCAAACTTTGCTCAGGTGGACTTAAAAAATGAACGCAACAAACAAAAGGCCTTGGATCTCGGATCTCTTTCAAAAGAATGGGGTTTAGTCTATTTCTTTAAAGACAATTGCCGTTTCTGTCATCTTCAAAGCCCGTTGATTAAAAAGCTTTCCACGGACTACGGTTTTGAAGTGATTGCCGTCTCATTGGATGGCTCGGTTAATGAGCATTTTCCGGAATCCTTGCCCGATAACGGCATCGGAGCCTTATTGACTAAAGGACAAGGCATCCAACAAGTTCCGGCACTCTTTATGGTCAACCGGGAACAGACTAAAAGCTTTCTTGTCTCTTCGGGCGTTGTCGCGCTCGAAGACATCCTCTCCCGCATTGCATTGCTCGGAACTAAAGAACCGGGGGCTTCTTTATTCGGAGGCGAGTCTCTCAAAGACACAGCCGTTCCTTCCTCCTCTAACCCGCTGAATCAAGAATAACAATGATGAAATTTACAAACACCTTAGCTTCTTTAGCCGTGTGCTCCTGCCTTGCTTTACCGGCCCAAGCCGGCTTTATGAAAGACTTCTACGCCTCGGCCGGCTCTTATCAAGGCAACATTACATCTGCCGGCATCTATCAGTCCAACTCGATGAATACCATCACCGGAGGCGGTTTTGTCTACCGAGCTCCCAGAAAAGATTTCAATGCGTTTTATTTCACTCCTCCTTCTTTGTCAGCCGGATGCGGAGGTATCGATATTTTCTTAGGGGCCTTTGGCATCCCGAGCCGTGAAGAATTCGTGGCTTTCTTAAGAAACATCGGCACCGCTCTTCCCGGCTTGGCTTTCCAATTAGCACTTCAGTCCTTAGCACCTGATTTAAATGAACAAGTCACCAGTTTCCGAGACTTGATTCGCCAGTACACCAATATGTTTTCTGACTTCTGCACCGCAAGCCAAAACCTTCTCAAAATGACAGGCGCACAGCAGTTCTTAGAAAAATCAGCTTTCGAAGCCAGAAGCTATCTCCGTTCTACAGGTATTGTCTCCGATGAGTCCGAAGCTAACGCTAAAACCAGAACCGACGGCTCCGCGGTTGTCAGTAATGCCCCGGCGCAAAAGGATTCCGGTGGTTCCGTCATTGATGCTCCTGAACTTAATCTCACTTGGGCTTTACTCTCAGGCGGATCATTTTCTACAAAATACAACCAAGAACTTAGAGAGCTCATGATGACCTTGGTAGGCACCGTCATCTACATTAATGAAGGAGCCGGCGAGAATACGGTCACTCGGGCTATTCCGATTGCAGGACAAGACCTGGTCGGTTTTATGTTCGGCAGAACCGATGCGCCGAGCTTAGAGACCGAAGCTTTTCGTCTCCGTTGCCAGAAAGGAGACGAAGAACTTTGCCTCACCGTCACCAAAACCGCTTTAGACGATATCAATCTTCCTTTTATGTTTATGCAGGCGGCTTCCAACTACCGTCTCTCCATCCTCGAAAGAAATCCTGACTTGGTCTCCGAAGATGATCTGATGTTATTGGCCACTTCCACTACCATCCCGCTGATTCGATTGATCAACACCACGGCATCAAAGCGTTTTCTTGGGTTTTCTCAAGATTTGCTTGCCGTCTATGTGGAAGCGGCGGCTTATGAAGCAATTATTCGAGCTATGGACGCTTTGGCCTTAGATATTAAAGCGGCGGCCGCTTCCTCTTCAGCCTCACAAACCGGCCGAATCGCCGAAGAACACCTCAAACAAATCGAAGCCCGTATTTCTGAGGTCCGCGCAGATCTGTCCCGAAGAAGCGATGCCGTTTTTCAGCAGATGAGCCGGGCCCACAGCTTCGTGACGCAAATCGAACATTTGGAAAAGAGCGTCAAAGGAGCATTGGCTGCTGACTTAGCTGCGAATTTATCCTTCGGAGATAAGAACTGATGGTTTTAGACTACTTTGCCTATTGGAACGGCGCTCAATTAAGAGATCTTTTCGAAGCTGTTGTTGCAATTACTTCCGGCCCTTCTTATCAAGGCCTAATTAAAAGTGCGGTTCTTGCCGGCTTTCTCGTGACGCTCACCACAGCACTTTTTAGATGGCAAGGCATGGCTGCAAAAACTTTCTTATTTGCGGTCGTCCTCTTTTACTCTCTCTTATTAATCCCCAAAACCGACCTTTCCATTCACGATGAAAGGGCCGGAACTGTACATGTCGTCCAAAATGTGCCTTTCGGCATCGGCTTTTTTGCCTCTGTCACTTCAAGAATCGGGCATTTTCTAACCACAGGCTTCGAAAGTGCTTTTGCCCTTCCTGACGCAGAAAAGTTTTCTAAATTCGGCATGGTCTATCCACAGAGAGCCGTTTCTGTTTTGCAAGGAATCGGTACGGTGACGCCTTTAGGAAGGCGTAAAGTCAACCGCTTTGTGGCCGACTGTTTAACCCCTGAACTAACCGATAATCCTGAAAAAGTTAACGAGCTCGCTCAAAGCTCGGATCTTTGGACAACCGTCACGGCTAGCGGTTGGCTAAATCCGGCCAGAAGCACCCTAAACGAAAACGGTGAAGTCAAACGCTGCGACGAAGCAGCTGTTGAATTAGAAACCTTTTTAAATGCTTCTGAACTCGATGAAATCAAGAAGAAGTTAGGCGCACTTTTAACGCCGGACAGAGCGGATCCTACCCAAGCCATTATGACAAGTCTGCCTCATGCAGAAAGTCTTTTGCTCGGCCTCTCTCGTTCTCTCGATTCATCCCTGAAGCATTCCATTATGCTTCAAGCTATTCCGGAGGGTTTTTCTTCCATTGCTCAACTTTCAGGTTCTCCTCTGAGTCTGGCGGTAAATCTTGCGAAAGCTCAAGGTAATTTAGCAAGCGAAATCAGTTATCGCACCATGAGCGAAATCGCAAAGGTCTCTTTGCCTAAAATTAGAAACTGCATTGAATTTGTCATCATTGCTGCCTTTCCATTGGTTTTCATTCTCATCATTGCCGCCGGATGTAACGCTGGCCTCATCTTTCGTTCCTTTTTTGTGCTGCTGATTTGGGTTCAGCTCTGGGCACCGTTATATGCCGTTGCAAACTATCTTCTTATTTCAGTTGATTCGAATCCTATGAACAGAATTATTGCCGAGTATGGCGGAAACTCTTTAATGGCGGTCGATTTAATTCGGCAAACAGGAGCAAGCTCGCAGGCGATGGCAGGATATTTAATGCTTGCCATTCCTATGTTGGCTCTTGCTATTGCTAAAGGAAGCGACTATGCGGCCGCTGCTCTGGTAGGAGGTTTAATGGGACCGGCTCAATCGGCCTCTCAAGGCATTTCAGGGCAGCTCTCTTCCGGAAACTTTTCCTCTGGAAACTTGTCGACAGGAAATGTTTCTTCTAATTCCGTTAACGCCAATAAAAACGATACTTCTTCATCATTTGCAGAGCCTTATACGAGCAAAATTTCGACAGCGTATGGCACGGTAACGCGAGACGGCGACAATCACGTCACTGGGATGGTGCGTTCCGGAATTGATCTTGGAATTTCTTCTTCCTCTACAATTCAGCAGTCAAGATCAGTTACGGCATCTTCACTGTCTTCAACTTCGTTGACAACTTCGGATATGACGAACTTATCTCTGTCCAAATCAGCTACTTCTTCGGATTCCGGCTCTGTTAGTTTTGCGAAGGCTCTTTCTCATCAGCTTGATCAGTCACACTCGAGCTCTCAGAACCTGTCAGACCAAAGCTCTTATAACAGCTCTAATTCCTACGCTCAGTCTTCTACAGCTTCTTCCGGTCTGACAACAAATCAAAATCTCAGCTTTAGCACGGGAGCCGGAGTTAAAGTCGGTGCGGCCTCCGGAGAAGCGGAGGCGTCTGCAAATAATCCGGGTGGACAACAATTGCCCTTGAATCCAAACGCATCGGTTCTAAATGCGGATGCCAGCGTCCCCTCTGCTGCAAAGCAAAGCTCCATATTGAACACAATCCAGTCCGCGGGTTCTGCTGTAGGCGAAATAGCGGGACTAGAAGCCGGGCTGAAAACTACTACGGCTCAAAATCTTATTGATACGGCCACCGGAACTAAATCTAGTGCAACGGCTGAACAAAGAAGTCAGGCATATTCTCAGGTCAGATCTGCTGCTCAACAAATCGCTGCTTCTACTTCTGATTCGCGCATTAAGAATGCTGCTGAGAACTTCTTATCCTCTTTAGATAAAGCTCATCACGCGGTTCTTCAAAGAAGCAAACAATTCAATACTGCGGAAGGAACATCGAAAGCAAGAGCTGCGGCAGAAACGGGTTCTGATTCAACTTCAGTCAATAATGATGTCTTAGTGATGAACCGACTTCTACATAACGGCAAAAGCGCAGAGTCTTCATTGGAAGAGATCTTTCACCAAACAGAAATCCGAGAGCAAGTTGGTTTTGATCGTGCGGCCCAAGCCAAAATAGCTGCAACGGGCAAAGAAACCTTTGGCGCGGGTCAGATTGACTCACCGCGGAAGCTTAATAAAGCCAACGGAAAGGCATTGATCCAACAAAACTTCCAAAAGAACGAACAAGAAGTCCTAAAGCAAAATCAACAATTCAGGAATCAAATTCAAGAAGAAAGTCGAAAACAAAATACCGAACCTGAACGCAATAAAGCTTTTGTTGATTCCGTTAGAAGTCAGGCACGAACCATCGACAAGGCTAAGATTAACTCAGAAGATAATGCGAAAAAGCATGAGCAAGGATTAATCCAGGCAGTTGATAGGTACCGTCTAGACCAGAAAGGATTAAGCACTGTTTTATCCGTAAGCTTAGCAGGTGGTCTTGGCTACAAAAATCCTATAGACTAGACATTTCTAATCACATTGGCAGCCTTAGTGATTGCGAGCTCTGATCCGACTTTTCATTTGAAGGATGAAAGCTTGTACAATTGGAACTTCTTTCCGCTTTCGGAATGAACATGGTGAGCGTGTTTCAGTTGAAGGATGTAAGTTTATACAATTAAAACGAAAAATTTTTCAAAGCCTCGAAGCGGCGACTCCGGTTTCAGTTGAAGGTTGTAAGTTTGTACAATTGAAACTCCGTTGTTTGATTGGAAAGACAAAATAATTTTGTTTCAGTTGAAGGATGTAAGTTTGTGCAATTGAAACCCTCGGCTAACCGTTTGAAATTTTTAAATTTTATTTGTCGTTAGCTGAGGAATTCTTCGAAACAGATAAAACTGCATTAAAAGCACCGAAATTTTCGAAAAATTATCTCCTTGACTGGATACGACTCAGAAAAATTCTCAGTTCCTTTTTCGGAAAGGGCAAGACCTCGGCGGTGAACAAGCCCATTTCCTTATCTTAGATTTATTGTTTTTCCAGTTTTAA
>UQNA01000046.1 GCA_900542195.1 uncultured Sutterella sp.
CGGCAAAATCACTTCGCTTTCCTTGACTTCATCGGTCTTATTGATAGCAAGAATTACATTCTTGGCATCGTGCGGAAGCAGCTTCAAAACTTCTTCATCTTCCGGTTTCCAGCCGGTGGATTCTATAACCATGACAACAACATCGACATCGGACAAGCTGCTCTTGACAGACTTATTCATTCTGTTGAGAAGTTCGGAGGAATGCTTCGTCTGAAATCCCGGTGTATCCACGAAAATGTACTGTGCATCTTCCGTGGTCAGAACACCCATAATTCTGTCTCTGGTGGTCTGAGGTTTCTTGCTTGTAATGCTGACCTTCTCACCGACAAGAGCATTAATTAAAGTGCTCTTACCGACATTCGGGCGTCCGATTACTGCAACATATCCACTGCGAAAGTCTTCAATTTTTTCTGTCATAACTTAAAGCCTTTATAAATTTTTAATGGCTTCGGTCGTTAGAGCTTTCTGAGCGGCCTCCTGTTCTGCTTGGCGGCGTGATCTTCCAACGCCGGTAGTAACCACGCCAAGCTTAGAAATCACAGCCTCGACAACAAATTCCTGTTCATGGGCTGCGCCTCTTACATCAACGACTTCGTAAGACGGAAGTCCAAGATGCTTGCTTTGCAAGACCTCCTGAAGCATTGTCTTCGCATCCTTACCGAGAGTCGCTGCAGTTAATTGGCTTAACATCGGCTCATACAATCGAATAATGACAGTTTGCGCCTGTTCGAAGCCCCCATCGATGAATATCGCCCCAAATATGGCCTCAACTGCATCAGACATAGTTGACGGGCGTCTGTTTCCGCCTTGGTGCATTTCACCCTCGCCTACGCTGAGGAATTCCCAGACACCGATTTTCTCGCCGATTTCAGCTAATGTCTGCATTTTGACTAAATTGGCTCTAACCCTTGAGAGAGAACCTTCATTAAAGTGATCCTCTTTCTGAAAAAGCGCATAGCCAATGACACATCCCAAGACGGAGTCGCCTAAAAACTCCAGTCTTTCATTGTGTTCGGAGGAAAAAGAACGATGGGTAACAGCCCGTTTCAAGTATTTTTTACTCTTGAAGGTGTACCCGATTCTTTTTTCCAACTCTTCTAATGGAAGCATTTTCTTCCTCCTTAGTCAAAGAAACCGATTCTGCTAGGTTTAGAGACGTTGAGCCAAACCATAAAAGCTTTACCTACGAGATTCTTTTCAGGTACAAAACCCCAATAACGGCTGTCCTCGGAATTGTCGCGGTTATCGCCTAAGACAAAGTACTTGTCTTTAGGTACGGTACAGACCAATCCGCCCGGAACGTACTGGCAAGCCTTCGGATCAGTATGGGTCGGAAGAGCGTAGGCACCTGACGGTGTATATTTGTCTGTCAGAATCTTATGAGTTGTTTCTCCGAGCTTTTCTTCGCTCTGAAGAAGTTCCTGCATTTTGTGCTCGTCAAAATATGTACCGTCATCTTTCAATGGAACAGGAACGCCGTTAACTTCTAATTTCTTGTTGATATAAGAAATCTTATCGCCGGGCAAACCAACTACACGCTTGATGTAGTCAATATCCGGGTTAGGCGGATACTTGAACACAACGACATCGCCTCTCTGAGGTTCACCGACGTCCAAAATCTTAGTATTCAAGACAGGAACGCGCAGGCCGTAGGTGTACTTGTTGACAAGAATCATGTCTCCTGTTTCCAAGGTCGGCATCATGGAGCCGCTCGGGATTCTGAACGGTTCGAAGAGGAAAGAACGGAGAACAAAAATAAAGAAAATAATCGGGAAAAATCCGGCTGTATATTCCAACCAGCGGGGACGTTCCTTGGCACGAATCAAAATGGCATTTCTAGCGGCTTCAACCGTTTTTTCGCCTCTTCTTAAAGCTTCAGCGTTATCAGCATCAAAAGCTCTCAATTCGTCCTGAGCTTCCTTTTTTCTGGTCGGAGCCAGCACGAATACATCCAGCAGCCAGAAGCAGCCGGTGACCACTGTCAAAATAAATAAAATCAACGCAAAATTCATTTCTAACTCTTACTATTTGTCGTCTTGTTGAAGGATGGCAAGGAAGGCTTCCTGCGGAATTTCCACCGTACCGACCTGCTTCATACGTTTCTTACCGGCTTTCTGCTTTTCGAGCAATTTACGCTTACGGGTAATATCGCCGCCGTAGCACTTAGCCAACACATTCTTTCTTAAAGCCTTAACGTTCTCACGGGCAATGACGTTAACGCCGATAACAGCTTGAATTGCCACGTCATACATTTGACGCGGAATAATGCTGCGCATCTTAGAGACAATTTCACGGCCTCGGGCCACCGAGTTGGCTCGGTGAACGATGGAGGACAATGCATCTACTTTGTCTCCATTAATCAAAATATCAATCTTCACAACATCGGCTGCTCGATACTCTTTGAACTCGTAGTCCATAGAAGCGTAACCGCGGGTCAAGGACTTGAGCTTATCGAAGAAATCAAGAACGATTTCTGCCAAAGGCAAGTCGTAATGAAGATGGACTTGTCTGCCGTGGTAAGCCAAATCGAGCTGAACGCCTCTCTTTTGGTTGCAGAGGGTCATAACCGGACCAACGTATTCATCCGGCACGAAAATCGTGACGGCATCGATTGGCTCGCGGATTTCAGCAATTTTTTCGACGGGAGGAAGCTTGGACGGGTTTTCAACGTGGATAACGTCGCCGTTTCTCATCAGCACTTCGTAGACTACGCTAGGCGCCGTCGTGATGAGATCCATATTGTACTCACGCTCCAATCTCTCCTGCACAATATCCATGTGCAGCAAGCCTAAGAAACCTGCGCGGAAGCCGAAACCTAAAGCCTGAGACACTTCAGGTTCAAAATGCAGAGCGGCATCATTGAGCTGAAGTTTTGTCAATGCATCGCGCAAAGCTTCGTATTGATTGGATTCAACAGGATAGAGACCGGCAAACACCTGGCTCTTGACTTCTTTAAAGCCCGGAAGAGGTGCTGAGGCCGGTTTTTGAGCCAAAGTAACGGTATCTCCCACGCGAGCGTCTTTGAGCTCTTTGATGCCCGCAATAACAAAGCCTACCTGTCCTGCCGTCAATTCATTTCTTGTCTGAGATTTCGGAGTAAATACACCGACCTGCTCGACCAAGTGATTAGCATTCGTGGCCATCAAGTTGATTTTATCTTTAGGCTTGATTGTGCCGTTAACGACTCTGACGAGCATCACCACACCCACGTAGCTGTCATACCAGGAGTCGATAATCAACGCTTGCAAAGGTGCTTCAGGATCGCCCTTCGGAGCCGGCACTCTCTCGACAATTCTTTCTAAGATTTCATCGATTCCCATGCCGGTTTTAGCCGAAGCTTCAACGGCATCGGTTGCATCGAGCCCGATCACTTCTTCGATTTCTTCTTTTGCCTCGTCAGGATTTGCACTTTGCAAATCCATCTTGTTGAGAATCGGGAGAACTTCAACCCCGAGTTCAATGGCGGTATAGCAGTTAGCCACGGTCTGAGCTTCCACGCCTTGGGTAGCATCCACTACCAATAAGGCACCTTCGCAGGCAGACAAGGATCTGCTGACCTCATAGCTGAAGTCAACGTGTCCCGGGGTATCAATCAGGTTGAGCTGATAGGTTTTGCCGTCTTTGGCTTTGTAATTTAAAGAAGCCGTTTGGGCTTTAATCGTAATTCCACGTTCTTTTTCCAGGTCCATCGAGTCGAGGACCTGAGATTCCATCTCTCTGTCTGAGAGTCCGCCGCATCGCTGAATTAAGCGGTCAGCCAGTGTAGATTTCCCATGGTCGATATGAGCAATGATGGAAAAATTTCTAATATTTTGCATATCTCTCTATTCGGTTGAGCCACTTGTCCGGATGGATCCAAAACGGATTGAATCCATATGGACAAGTTGTTCGAAAAAATGCGAAAGGGTACGTTGAAAAACGTACCCCAACAAACTACATTTTTGTAATTAAGTTATACGGAGCCGAGCACCAAAGAACCATTCGTTCCACCAAATCCGAAAGAATTTTTCATGGCATAACGGATCTTCATATCTCGAGCCGTATTAGCGCAATAATCCAAATCGCACTCAGGATCCTGCTCAAAAATATTAATTGTCGGAGGAGAAACCTGATTTTTCAGTGCGAGCAAAGAAAATACGGTTTCAATTCCACCGGCGCCTCCGAGGAGGTGACCGGTCATGGATTTTGTCGAATTGACAACCATGTTCTTAGCGTGGTCGCCGAAAGCTTCCTTAATCGCCTTTGTTTCGTTGATATCTCCCACCACGGTAGAAGTACCGTGAGCGTTCAAGTAATCAACTTCATCGGGACTAATACCGGCTTGTTTAATGGCATTGAGCATGCAGCGGCGAGGACCGTCGGAGCTTGGCGTGGTGATATGGTGAGCATCAGCGGTGAGGCCGTAGCCTAAAATTTCACCGTAGATAGTCGCACCGCGTTTCTTAGCAGATTCGTAATCTTCAAGAACCACGACACCGGCACCTTCACCGAGGACAAAACCGTCTCTATCCTTATCAAAAGGTCTGGAAGCCGTTTCAGGGCTGTCATTTCTTCTGGATAAGGCATGCATAGAATCGAAACCGCCGACGCCTAATACGCAAACGGTAGATTCTGCGCCGCCGGCGATCATTACATCGGCATCTCCACGCTTAATCATCCAGGCCGCTTCTCCGATACTATGAAGACCGGTGGTACAAGCTGTAGAGTAAGCTACGCTAGGGCCCTTCAAGTTCTTCATGATGGAAAGCTGTCCGGAGACCATATTGGCGATACTGCCGGTAATCAGGAACGGGGAAATTCTTCTGGCACCTCTATCAATGTACATCTGATAGTTGCGGCAGATTTCCGGCAAACCACCGATTCCGCTGCCAATGGCACATCCAGCCCGCAAAGCCAACTCATCGTCGATAACAAGTCCGCTGTCTTCAAGAGCCATCAAACCGGCAGCAACGCCGAAATGAATGAATCTGTCAAAACGTCTTGCTTCCTTTGCGGGAAGGTATTTTTCTACTTCAAAGCCTTCAACTTCACCGGCAATCTGAGAGCCGAAAGCGGAGGCATCAAATTGAGTGATCTTTGAAACGCCGGATTTTCCGGCAAGAGCATTTTCCCAGCTGGTTTTTGCATCATTTCCCAGCGGGCTGACCATGCCGATGCCGGTTACGACAACTCTTCGCATTCAACTCTCCTTGAGGTGCTTCGAATAATTAGGCCTTCTTGTTGGCCTTGATGAAGTCAATAGCGTCTTGAACTGTCTGGATTTTTTCTTGTTGTTCGTCAGGGATTTCGATACCGAAGTTGTCTTCCAAAGCCATAACGAGTTCAACTGTGTCGAGAGAGTCAGCACCGAGGTCAGCGATGAAAGCGCTGTCATCTTTGATGTCTGCTTCGTTAATGCTCAACTGTTCTGCAACGACTTTTTTGACTTGTTGTTCGATATTGTCCATTTTTTACCTCTATTGGTTTATAAAAAAATATGGTTTGCCTTCATAAGGCCTAATTTTGCTATTTTACCAGAGCCTATTTACCTTTGTACTACTCAAAAAGGCCATTCTTGTTTACAAACTGATCGGCCTTTCCGCAATTACAACTGTCTTTTTACGAAATCGAGCACGACCAGACCACAGGCGCCGGAATCTTTAAATTTTTTACATGCGCATGCCGCCGTTAACTTCAATCACTTGGCCGCTGATATAGGAAGCGGCATCAGAAGCGAGAAAAACGGCTGCGTTAGCGATATCTTCGACCGCTCCGAGTCTGCCCAAAGGAATTTGTGCGGACAAAGCCTTTTTCTGATCGTCAGAAAGGGCGTCGGTCATATCGGTGGCAATAAATCCGGGTGCAATGCAATTGACGGTAATGCCGCGGGCACCGAGCTCACGAGCGATAGACTTACTCATCGCTATCAAGCCGGCTTTTGCAGCGGCATAGTTAGCTTGTCCGGCGTTGCCCATCATGCCAACGATAGAAGACAGGTTAATAATCTTACCTTTACGGGCCTTCATCATGCCCTTCAAAAAGCAGCGGGTCAGACGGAAAGTGCCGGTGAGATTCGTTTCTATAACGGCATCCCACTGTTCGTCTTTCATTCTAAGGGCAAGAGTATCTCTGGTAATACCGGCATTATTGATAAGAACACTGACCGCACCGAATTCTTTTTCAACTTCTGCAGCAAAAGCGTCAGTTTGGGCTCTGTCGGCAATATTTAAAACTTTACCGCAGCCCTTCAATCCAAGTTCTTTAGCTTTAGCTGTAATTTTTTCTGCTCCGGATTCAGATGTCGCAGTACCAATAACGGTAGCTCCTGCTTTCAGGCAAGCTTCAAAAATTGCAGCTCCGATACCTCTGGATGCACCGGTTACTACAACGGTTTCCCCTTCTAATGCATTGGGTGTAAAAATAGATTTTGTCATTTTAGTTTTGTTCCTTTGTTTGTTCTGCTGCTTCAGCCAAGGCCTTTTGGCTGTTTAAAGCCATTGCCTTGACGTCAGGAGTAATTCTCTTCACCATACCGCTCAAAGCTGCGCCCGGGCCACACTCATAAATCATAGCGACGCCCATTTTTGCCATTTCTCTGACGGTTTCAGCCCAGAGAACGGCGCTAGCGGCCTGCGCAGCCAAAGCTTCTTTAATGTCTTTTGCGTCAGTTCTTGTTTTAACGTCAATATTGTGCAGAACCGGAATGCTTGGAGCATTCACTTCCACTTCTTCCAAACGAACTTTGAGTGCATCGGCTGCCGGTTTCATCAAGCTGGAATGGAAAGGACCTGAAACTTTTAATTGAAGCGCGCGTCTTGCACCGGCTTCGGTTGCAAGCTGCATGGCTTTTTTAAGAGCTTCGACTTCGCCTGCGATAACAACCTGACCCGGGGTATTGAAGTTAACTGCTTCGACAACGCCGAGGTCGGAGGCTTTCGCACAGATATCTTTGACTATCTCATCGGCCAATCCCAGAACGGCGGCCATAGAGCCTTGTCCAACCGGAACTGCTTTCTGCATTTGTTCTGCACGGTAGCGGACCAATTTCAGAGCTTCTTTGAAGTCCAAAGCACCGGCCGCGACAAGAGCTGTATATTCACCGAGGCTGTGTCCGGCCATTACTTCAGGCTTTTTGCCGCCCTGGGACAAGTAATAACGGTACATTGCAATACTTGCGGCTAAAAGAGCGGGCTGAGTATTGACGGTTAAATTCAAATCTTCAGCAGGTCCCTCTGCGATTAATTTGTTTAAATCAAATCCGAGGGCTTCGTTAGCTTCCTGCATAGTTTCTTGGACGACAGGTTCGTCCTTTAAGGAATCCAACATTCCTACTGCCTGACTTCCCTGTCCCGGGAAGACAAATGCAAATTTTGTACTCAAGTTTTTCTCCTTAGTATTTCAACAGAACGCTGGCCCAAGTAAATCCACCGCCAACGCCTTGAAGCAACAGTATGTCGCCTCTTTTGATTCTGCCTGAGGAAGCAGCTTTATCTAATGCTAACGGGATACTAGCTGCGGAAGTGTTTCCATGAGAGTTGACGCTCACCATCATATTCTCAGGGTTGATTCCCAGCTTATCGGTGACCATGCTCATAATTCTCAAGTTAGCCTGATGAGGGACGAACAGAGAGACATCGCCGGGGTTCAACCCGGCTTTTTCCAGCACTTCCCTACCGCTTTCGGTCATTTTTTCTACGGCTGCCTTAAAGACAGCTTTACCGTTCATGAAAATGTACGGATTTCCGACGAGTTTTCCGTTTTCAATTCTCCCGTCTGCGCGAAGAACTTTTTCTCCGAGAGCCCCGTCGGCCTTCATAGTGTAAGAAAGGATTCCCGGTTCAGAGGAGGCTTCCAAAATAACCGCCCCAGCTCCGTCACCGAACAGCACGCACGTAGTACGATCCTGCCAATCCAAGATACGCGATAAAGATTCGGAACCGATAACCAAGACTTTTTTGAAGTTTCCGCTTTTAATCATGGAGTCTGCAGTACAGAGAGAATAAGCGAAGCCGGAGCAGACGGCCTGCAAATCAAAAGCGGCAGCATTAGAACATCCGAGAGCAGCTTGAACCTGGCAAGCACAACTCGGAAAGATATTATCCGGGGTTGTCGTCGCAACGATGATTAAATCGATATCTTCAGGAGAAAGATTAGTTTTAGACAAGGCCGACTTTGCGGCTTCGACCGCAAGAGTTACCGTCGTTTCTCCCTCAGAGACGAGATAGCGCTGTTCAATTCCGGTACGAGTTTTAATCCACTCGTCGCTTGTTTCGACACCTTCGGCACTTAATCTTTCAGCGAGTTCTTTATTAGACACGCATTGCTTAGGCAGAGCGCTGCCTGTAGAAAGAATTCTTGAAAAAACTGTTTGTTCCAATTTGGAAATCCTATTAAATCGTTGGCCGTAAGGTTACAACAATCTTTGGCCTGAAAAGAAGCTCAAAAAGCCCAATTTGCCATTGCACTCAAACAATTGAGAGAAGTTAGCGTTAAATTAGTGCAGCTGTTGTTAACTTGGTTATAACTTCGCAAAACGGCTTAAAAGTCGCGAAATTTAAATTGCTAAATAAAGTAACAAAACCGATAACAGACTGAATTATTGATATGTGACGAGATTTTTCTTTTACTTCCAAGATCTTTCTTTTCATTGTTTTATTCTTTCCAAAATATTTTATTTTTTATCTCGGAAGGAATAATGAACAAAACAAATACACTTCTTCTAGCCTCAGCTTTTTTCTCTCTTGCTTTTAGCCTCAGCAACTCTGCTCAAGCACAAAACAGTGATGCCGACTACTGCCGTCAGGCATTTGAAATCGGCAATATGCCGGGCATGACGGAGTACACACAGGAAGAACTTCAAACAGAGGATAAGCGTTTGAATACAGAATACAAGCGAGTGATGAAAAACCTTGACGCCTCGGCCAAAAAGGAATTGAGAACCAGGCAAAGAGCCTGGATTAAAGCTCGAGATAAGGCATGCAAGTTAGAAGAAGACAGCGGACAAGCCGGATTGCTCAATCATGTATCTTGCTTGAAGGAGTGGACAAAGAAACGCGCGAATGAATTGGCCGGGATGCCTTAATATTCTTAAATCTTTATATGACAAACTCGTTTCGTTGCATTAGTCCCACTTCAAAAGTATTGATGAAAGAGTCTTAGTTCTGCAACGGGAGCCCACGGCGAACATTGCTTTCATTTGGTAAAGCAATTGGAGTCACTTGTTTAACTCATTCCCACTTCTAGACATTTTTAGTCAAAGACCATAATGCTCAGGGAAACCGAAATAAACTAATGGCAGTAGTAGAAGATGTTCCACTACTGCCATTTTTTCGGTTAATTAGCTTAACTCAATGAGTCTCAAACTCTCCGACGTGGGGCCGAGCGAGTGCTAATTAAGAAACTTATTCTTCGTCGCCAGCCTTAGTTGCAACTACTTTCTTACCACGGTAGAAACCTGTGGCAGAGATGTGATGACGACGATGAACTTCACCAGTTGTCGGTTCGACAGCCAGTGGAGGATTTGTAAGGAAATCATGTGCACGATGATTTCCGCGCTTGTTTGTTGACTTTTTATTTTGCTGAACAGCCATGGTTAAACCCCACGAATTAAAAATAATTTTTAAGCGAGTAAAGAAAACCTTTTTCGCCCATACGAAAGTTGCGGATTCTACATCAAAAATAGCTCTTTAACAACCTTTATATTCAGAGTGGTCAATGAGTCTAAAAATTTTCTGTAAAGAGAAGAAAGTACTTTTAATACAGCAGTAAGTGCAGAGACACATTTAGTTAGCTATAACTAAGTTTTATAAACTTATAAGTGAGAAGAATCTCAAGCGACAAATTTAACCTTCTCAGAAACAATAAAGCTCACCCTCTAAATAAAAAATAGAAGTATCTGCGGACCAGGATCTGCAAAAATCCATTTACAGGTCCACAGATACTTTGGGTGCAAAGCTAGGAGAGGGAGGAAAGAACAAGGGTTCTCTAACATTTCTCCTAAGCAGCCACCCCAAGAGGGTAAAACATGTCAACTAGTAGAACGGGTATTTTTTCTCCGGCTGGGGAGCATTTTCGTAAAGACGGAAACGGAATAGATTTCCGCGATTGGTCCTAACATGGAGCAGGTAAGGAGTGTCTTCTTTTATTTCGAGCTCTTTAAAGTAACCGAGTTTTTGAGGTTCTTCCTTGTAACAGTATTTGTAGCTTTCCTTTTCCTCTTCATTTCGAGGTTCCTTCGGAAGAGGTTCATAGGTCAGTCTTATTTCATGCCGACCTTTTGGAAGCAAGAAACTCGTTTTTTCATCCTTCTTAATAATGAAAGCTAATTTCTTATCAATCCACAAGCTCATCCCGCATTTTCCAGTAACTTGATAAGTCTCTAATTGGATCGGCGTTCCCAACGTTTCTCTATAAAGAACTCTATCCTCAGGGATTGGTTTTAAAGCCGGCGGCTCTTTTTGAACGTATGCTGCGGCAGCCATCGTAGTCGTCAAAGACAAGCCAAGCAAAATCAATGAACTTTTAACTTTAAGCATGGTTTCCTCTTCGGCTCCCATCCGGGAGCCTGGATTAAATTAATTTTCAGAAAACGTAACGAAGACCAAAGTCGAGGCGGTAATCTTGCTTCAATTTCCCGCCAACACTTCGTTTTGCTTGTGCATATCCGTGAAGGTTTTTATCGAATTGATAATTTCCTCCCACACTGATTTCACCCCATGTACTTCTGAGATCGATATCGCTGTTGTTTTTGGCTTTTTCCAGAGCGTAGTTAGTCTTGTATTGGGCCGTAAAGTCGCGCAAAACATCAGCTCGGACGAAAGCTCCTCCTTTTGCATTTTCATATCCAATACCGACTCCTACACGGCCAATCAAGGAATTAACCCGAACCGTATTGACCTTAACTCCGTTTTTAGTAGTAAAGCTCAACCCTTGGATATGTCCGTATGTCACCTGAATTTGAGGATCCACATACCAATTAGGATTCAAAGGAATCTTTTGTCCATACTCCACTGAAGCAGAATAAGCATTGCCGGAGCGTTTGCCCTTAGTGACGTACCTTGCCTGATCACTGACAACAGTGAAGTCATTATGAATTCGAGAAGCACGAAGTACTACATCCAGATAACTACCGTCATCAAATGCGCCCAAAGCGTAAATGGATCCGCTGGCAATCCAGTTGTCATCCTTACCGCCGTTGGTGAGTTTGCCGTCTCCGTAGGTATAGGAAGCTGCCGCACCCAAAGTCCACTCTTCATCCAAGGGTCGATCTACGCCCAGCTGAACTCCGTAGTACTGGTTCTTAAAGTAGTTTCCTGCCTCGGAATATTTATTTCTTCCTCCGCGTACTTTAACCCAAAGTCCTCTGGCATTTGGGTCATCTCTTACTTCGCCTAAACGCTGATAAAGCGTTTCGTTTTCTTGACGCCAGATGAAGTAATTGGCCATGCCCAGTGAGTCGATTGAATCCATAGTCGAGGTGGTTTTCTGCGGCTTGTTTTCACCGGGTCCTGTCGGGTTAGAAGGGTCCGAAGGCTTCGAGGGGTCGCTCGGGTTCTCGGGTCCCGGAGGAATATCAGCAGCAGAGTAGTTTTGTGAAAGTTCCTTGTCACTTACGACACTACCAACACCTGCACCGCTGTAAGCATTACTGATTTCTTCCGGAACTTCATCGGATTGAGTCGCTATGCCTGATGGATACATGCTTTGTGCAATAGTTTTTGTCTCTCCTTCTACCCTGGATAGCACAACAGTTATATCCTTTGCTGTGCCCTTTGTATCGTCCAAATAATATTTAGTGTAGTAAGTCGTTTTCGGAGTAATCAACCCCTCATATGTTGATACGGATACGTAGCCGATTGCTTTTCTTTGATTAGCAGCAATTCCTGAAGCATCAGGATTTTTTAACGCTAGGTTCTTAGTAATTGCAAAATCGTTTTCTATCGATGTACCTAAGCTTGTGTCAAATCCTCCAAGTTCAAGATTATCTTTTCCGGCGCCAATGACCAGATTTTGGACAGCTTCATTCATAACGCAAAGAGCGTTATTTTTGTCGAATTGATCTACCTTATCAGCAGGCAGTACTGACGAAATATCAACGTCGATGTTTAGATGAGTTGCTGAGCCGTCATCCTGTTTAACGATATTTTTAAATACTAAGGGGGTCTGATTGACTTCTATTGCACTATTCTTTGCATTCCAAGATGAACCAATTACAAAAGTTGAGTTGCCCTTGAAATCTCCGTCGACATAGAGTGAATTTTGTGCACTTGGAAGCACTACTCTGTAGTTTTTATCCGGCGAAACCTCTTGTCCGATGCTCAATGTAGAACTCCCACCTTCGCAACCTATGTCAAAGGATTGCGTTGCATCGCTCCACCGTCGATTTGTAACAAAAAACTTTGAAGTCTCCGCTAAGCGAAGCGTACTTCCAAAACTTGAAGTTTGAAACTGGAGCTCAGACTTTATTCCTTTGTAATTTGGGTTCTCATAAACTTCCGGTGAAGTTAAGCCATTATGCGGCCTATCCAGCCAATTCTCCTGCGGCATTAGACCTAGGACGGCTATGTGTCCATTCTCTACAACAAAATTCCCCCTCAACGTAGAAACAATTGGCAAAGAATATTGAAACGTACTGTTATTTGTGCGGTTAGGCTGCTGGAGGTCTCTTAACAGCTCAGGATAAATAAGAACAGCAAAATTGAAATTATCTTCTTTGTTTCTATTACCAACACTGATTGTTAATTTTCCTCCCTTAGATTCGATTAACTGTGTTCCACCGAAGTTAGCAATTCCTACTCTGGCAATGTAATTCTCTACAGCTAATCTAGGAGGAGTCATTCTGGGCAAGGAATTGTTTAATCTTATCTTGGAGTCGAACCACGGGAGATCATCATCATGCTTGACATTGCCCTCAACCTTTATCTGGTCAAATACACCTATCCTTTGGGCCCAACTTCCCGCCTTATAGGCATCTACAGGACTGAGGCCGGAACTTCCTGATTGTGTCGAAATACCTGCAATCACAGGATAAAGATCCCCGGCGGTGAAGCTATCTACATCAATTGAACCAACCTCAGAGATATCCTGATAAAAGTTTGTCTCGTCGCCCATACCGGAGTAATAGACAATACCTCCTTCAGTAGCAAAGATACGTTCAATCTTATTTACTTTTTGATACGATTGCGAAGTCTTCTTATTTGTCGCGCTACTAATAGATTTGGCAAGCTTAAATACCCCAACCCTAAATCTTTTATCTTCAGATCCAATATCTCCAATCTGAGCGTTCACGATTTGGTTCTGAGAGATATCTGACCCAATATTAAAGGTGACATAGGTATAAGGAGTTTCTGTCAAAGAAATTGCAAGCCCCACTCCAGATTTTGAAGGAATAAGCTTACCTATACGAGAGTTCTGATTACCAATTATTTGATTGAATGAAGTAGTGGCGCCAACACCGGCAGAATAGTACCCACCATCTGCTAAGAAAATTCCAGAACTGTAGATTTTAAAGCCCTTTTCGGTAGAGCCATCATCATCAGATAATATAGTTTCTATGGAACCAAAATCAAACGTTACTGTCGCTTTATTGGGTGGTGTCTTTGGAGTTTTAGCCATTGCCAAACTGGAAAGAATTAATCCTTTCTTTACTTTGAGCTCATTAATATCGCCTTCAATCTTTAACTCTTCGTCATAACTTCCTGAATTTAACAAGACGTTTGCTGTTACTTCTAAATTGGGTTTTGCATGCCCAGACAAATCCACAGTCGTCTTGGTCGCAACACTCGATTGAATCATGTTCGAAATCACAAGAGTAGAAGTTGCATCGTTCCAAGTCGCACCATTTCCATCACTAATCACAGTTTCTGCTGCTGAAACATGGAAACCGCAAACTGCTACTAAAGTTGCCAGTACTATTTCTTTAATCTTTGGTCTATTGTTGTTTTTCATAATAAGTCTCACTCATTCTTCATCAATAGGACGTAAGAAAGCTTTTGGGATTTTTTTAATCGTTGTTAGAAGATGATTCGGAGACCGGCATCGATCCGGTAGTCCTGTTTAATATCAGCGGCGAAGGAACGTTTTGCCTGAGTAAAGCCATAAACATTCTTTTTGAAGTTATAGGTGCCACCGACAGTGATCTCTCCCCAGGTATCCTTCATATCGATTCGACTGAAAGCTTCGCCACCGTCATTTGAGGTGTAATGCGCCTTAAATTGGTTTGTGAATTCCCTTAATGCATCAACTTTTACAAAGGCACTTCCGCTCTTTCCTTCTTTGCCAAAACCGATTCCAGCTCTTCCTATCAAACTGTTAGAGCTTTTGATCCTGGCCGTCACCCCTGTATCAGTTAGGTACTTGGCAGCGCGAAGGTGTCCATAGGTCACCTGAAGTTCAGGATCGAGATACCATCCTTTGCCGAACAAATATTTCTTACCTACTTCTGCACTGGCCTGTATTCCGTATGTGTGGAATTTTCCCTTCGAGATGTATCGTGAACCGTCTGAGAGCAAGTCACTAATAGCAGTGAAATCATTATTTAATCGGCTCCCTTTGACAATGAAATCGACGTAGGCCCCGTTATTCCATTGTCTTGTTGCATACGCACTTATAGTTCCGATCCAGTTGTCATCTTTTCCGCCGTTACCTAACTTGCTGTCCCCCTTTGTGTAGGTAAAGCCAAGCCCAAGCAACCACGTTCCGCCCTTTTCTTTCTTCAGGAGGTGATCAATACCTAACTGGATTCCGTAGTATTTGTTTCTGTAGTAATACTTATTTTTGTCGTATGTATTCTTCCCTGCTAGTCCTCTGAACCAGAGACCTTCTAGGTTGGCATTGTCACTGACTTCACCCATACGTTGATAAAGTGTCTCATTCTCTTGCCGCCACAGGAAATAATTAATGATGGATGCAGAATTAAGAGTTTTAACAGTTGAACTTGAGTCATCCGGGCGGTCATGAATTACGGGCGTAGGATCCGGCTCTTCCGGACGTGCAAAAATTGTTCCTTCTCCCAAGTTAGACTGGTGAGCTTTACGATCTTCTTCAGAGTTTTCCTGCTCCTCACTCTGGGGCGCAGCTGCTCTAAGTGCATATGCTCCAGCGGTATTTGTCCCTGGGGTATCTGGAGAGGCTACCTCTTCATTACGTTCGCGATCTTCAGTTGCTAGTGAATCCGAAATATCGTTTGGATTAGCAACCCATTCAGAATTTTCAATGTAGTAAATCGTCGAGAAGGTCTCTGCAGGCTCTAATAGTGTTTCATCCAAATATACTGAAACTTTGCCTGCAACCATCTTACCGCTGACATCCGTTACCTTTTTCTCAGTAATCGGAACCTGCACCCATTGTTTAAGCTGATTAAGCTGCCACACATATTTAACCGAGATGTCTTCATTCTTCATGCCTTGCGCAAAGGTCTTATCGGCGGTAATTTCTATGTTTTGGGCATTACCGGACGCCTGAAGTTTTGCTTGGAAGTCAGCTAAGTCCTCAGCTGTAATCTCCAATCCGGCATGCGTATTTAAAGTTCCGGGACCAGTAGCCTTTTCAATGAAGTCTCCGATAAACACATTATTAGCAGCCTGCTGCAAAAGCTGACCAGCGCGTCCGGATGCATCATATTTGAAATAATTCTTGAGCTGTTGAGTAGAAACGCCTGCTTGGTTGTTGCTAAGGTTAACAACTAAATTCAGGCTAGATCCTCTAACCACATCATCCAGAACAATAGGATTTCGGTTTACAGAAATGGCTCCGTTTAATCCATGAACGCTGTTTCCTTGGTTGTCTATCGCTTCTACGGTTAAATTTTCTTTGTTGATATCAACGCCGAACCAAAGTGTGCCGTTTCCGCTATATGTACCTTTAACATTAATTTCACTTCTTTCACCAAGGTGAATGTTGTAGCCGGGATCGTCAGCCTTTGTCAGATCTCCAAGCAAGAAATAGTGTTTTGATTTTTCATAGGAGGATATCTTGCCGGCTGCATCGTAATAGCCTACAGCGGGATGAACTTTAATATTTACATCATCGTTAAGCCAAGTGCTGTTGAAGATCTCTCCGTTTGCTCCTTTTTTAAGATTGCCTTTCTCGTAGTACCAAACTCCACTCAGGCCCTTATCCTGCTTGTTGTCCATGTAAACGGGGGCTTTTTCACGTGCAGCCGTGAACTGAAGAACGACATCTGCCCGAAGTTCTTGATTGAATGTATCTTTAACGTAGTCAATAGAGTCCTGGTGAGATGTTAGTTTCACCATGTTTTCAAATTGTTGGTGAGGCTGAACGACTATGTCGCCGGCGACAAATCTAAAGTTCCCGGACAGTTCGGTTCTTGTCGTTAGATCCTGCCACGCTGCACGGGCTGGATCATCCCCAACAGAATAAGAATTAACAGCCCATTCAAAATCCGTACCGCGTCCAGAAGACCAAACAGCACTTTCTCGCCTAAACTCTGGAGAAACTAAAACGGAAAATACTTCGGCATCTTTTATCAATCCCTTATATTTGCTTTCAACTAGAGTTTTATTTTCTTCTGCTGAAATAACTACGCCTTCATTCGACTCCGACCATATTTCCTGCAGTCCTCCTCGGTTATAGATAGCTGCACCTAGAGACTTTTTTCTATCGCCCTCTTGGGGTTTATTAGAATCGTATTTAGCATAGTTCTTGAAATTTCCCCAGATCACGTCTCTGCCGGATTTGTTAAGGAAATGGTCAGGACCACCTTCACTTTGAAAATTGCCAATCTCGGTTTCATCACCAAGTGCAACTTGCAAGGAAATGCCTTGAGACAAAATAAGTTGTTGGTGCACTGGCAGAGTTTCTTTACCCTTGATTGTGTATCCGCTTGTACCCCAGTTATAGACACCAAAGGCATGATTTAAGAACTTCGGAACGGCCATTCCATTCGTCAAATAACCGGTACCAACAATATTAATTTGACCTACATCACTTAAAAGCTGTACTCCTGCAGCTCTTCCCTCTGCATGCAATACGCCTACTTCTATTGCATTGATCTCTCTGATGTTGCCAATATGTTGGGAAATGATGGGAGTATCCACCTCCTCACCTCGGTAGCTCATCAAAATGGGATGAAAAGCCGTACCTCTTAATGCCAACTGCGTATGAGGTTCAGAGGAACGTTCGGAATATATGCCAATTCTTCCTAATGACTCAACAAACTGATTAACAGAGGCTTTAGTACCGTCGGCCTTTTTACCCGGAGTAGAAGCCACCACCATCATCATACCGATGCCGGAAATATCAGTTTCAGGTTTGAAGTAATACTTATTAGTTATTAAGTTTTCAATGTGTCCAAATATCTGCTGAGAGACATCTCCAGACGCCCCGGATGACATTTCATATGTAAGGTGAACTCCGGAGTCTGAGGCATATAGGTTTTCAATGTTCACCCAAGCATTTTGGGTGTAAGAGTTAGTTTTACTCGTACCATTAATTCTTGCTTCAAAACCGTGGGGAGTGTAGATATCGGCAACTTCTAAAGCTCCCTTTACCCCGTCCTTTAATCCATAAATATTTTGAGAAAGGGAGGTGGCGACTTCGCTGGTATCCCAGGGCGAATGGTTATAAGAATTTCCTACATGAAACACTGATCCCAAGCTGGAACTATACTCAGAAACGATGAGATCCAGCGGACTGGTTGAATACAGCTCTAATTGAGGGCAATTAGCACGATTGCCACCAACCCAAAAAAGAGGATCGCTCGCGGGACTGATTATTTCGGATTTCGTGCCGCCTTCGCTAATATCTTTGGATGCGGCCTGTAAGGAAGAAGAAGAAAGAACAAAAGCTGCACTTAGAACAGCTGCGAATAATTTAGAATACTCCCCCCCCCCTGTACCTCAATTCACCAAAGGGAAGTCCTTCATCCAAAGCAAGTAATGATTTTTCTAATGACATAACTATTCCTCAGATTTCAGACGGTATAAGTCTCTTGTTTTTCATACCCATTATGGTGTAGATGTTGCAAGATGTAATTCGGGTTTTCTCCCAAAATTCGTAGAATCCCAAATATTTGTATGACAATTGAAAGTCGTTCAGCGAACTAGCATTACAAATTAAAAGGATTTTCTTGTGGGCTTTACCTTAAATTTCCTTTAACAATCTTGCGTAAGACAATTCAAGAGAATTATTTATAAAATTCAAAAAATTACATCGTCTTGTTTTGGGCAGGATGCAAAATTAATTGGTCAAACAAAAATCATTACTTGTTCAGGGGGTGCTAATTCTAGGGAAATTTCTTTTGGCTTAACTGACAAATCAGATTTCACAAAGTTGCTTTAAAGCAACTATTCTCAATTCAAAAAATGTAAAAGCATTACATAGTCAAAATACTTTTCTGCTTCATTTAACATTTATGTTATCTAATACGGAAATTGCTTCTGCTTCAAATTCGTATCACTCTTCTTACTGGTTCGTTCTTCCTCCTAATGAGGGATGAAAAAGCATAATTAAAATCATCGTGAGTTTCTTGACATTTTTGTCAACACTCCGTCAACCCCAAGTTTCGGATTGCCTGACTTCAAATATAAAAAAACAGGCCCACGACTAGAGCCTGCGAACTAAATGAAAATGTTCTGAAGATTACTTATTGAATTTCAGCCCTTTTAATTTTGCAAAAGGATTTTCCTTTTCTACCGGTTCATCATCTTTGTTCAACTTCTCTTTATCTAGGCAAGCATAATCATGAGACGGAACCAACGGGATAGAAAGAATAATTTCTTCTTCAATCCAGTCCATCACATTAAGTTTTTCGCTGCCGACGACAACTTCAGTGTCGTCATCTTCTTCGATAGGAATGGTGTCGGCTTCTTCTTCGGATTTAGCAAATCTAAAGACTACTTCCCTATCAATAGGAACCTCTACAGGATCGTTGCAGCGGTTGCATGGCACGGCGACTTTTCCGTGAAGTTCCATAATTGCACCAGGCCAGCCTAACTTTCCTGTCATGCCGGTAATAACATAATCGAAAATATCGTCATGATTGGATGCAGTTTCCGCCAATCTTTTCATATCGCCGACTCTGACTTTGCCTTCGATCTTTCTTTTATCCCTGGACATTCTGTATACGTCTACATAGTCGGTCGACTTGAGTAACTCTGTCATTTGCGTTCCTTTTTTCGATTTTTCCGGTTTTAAAATAAGGCCTGTTTACAACAAATGGCCTAACTATGACTTCAAAACCCTCTTTAATTCTTGGCTCCAGCTCTCCTTACCGCAAGGAATTGCTGGAAAGATTACATGTGAAATTTACCACTGACTCCCCACAGGTGGATGAAACTCCGCTCAAAGAGGAGACTCCAAGAGATTTATCTTTGCGTCTATCCCGCTTAAAAGCCCGTGCGGTCGCTCAGAAACATCCGGGATGTGTTGTCATCGGTTCCGACCAAGTCTTGGATCTGGAAGGAAAATGTGTCGGCAAACCAGGCAACAGAGAAAACTGCATCAAGCAGCTCGAGGAAATGTCCGGTAAAACCTTAATTTTCCACACTGCAATGACTGTTATCGATGCAAATGGTTTAGGCCACTCTGCTGTTGTCGATACAACCATCCAGATGAAAGAGCTCAAGAGAGAAACGATTGAAGCCTACGTTGACCTCGAACAACCGTTCAATTGCGCAGGTTCCGCAAAATTAGAAAAACTCGGGATCTGCTTAATCTCCTCGTTCGAGTCAGACGACCCAACAGCCATTATTGGTTTAGGTCTAATTGAATTAACTTCCATGCTGGAAAAATGCGGCATCGAAGTTCTCCCCGGACTTAAATAAGGAAATCTCATGGCCGGCAGTCTCTTTATGCTTCCCGTTCCGATTTCGGACAGCCCTGCAGAGGAGTCTCTGCCGGCATTGACGATCGAAACAGCAAAATGTTTGAATTATTTCTTGGCTGAGAACGCCAAGTCTGCCCGTGCTTTCTTAAAGAAAATCGGACATCCTAAACCTATTGCGGAACTGAGTATCGTAGAGATAGGTCACCGGCCGGATCCGGCTCAGGTTAAGAAGTGGCTTGAACCCCTGGCCGCAGGCCATGATGTTGGAATTGTCAGCGAAGCCGGCTGCCCCGGGATTGCTGATCCGGGAGCGCAAGTTGCGCAAAAAGCCCAAGAAATGAATTTTCGGGTCCGTCCTCTGGTCGGACCCTGCTCAATGATTTTGGCCTTAATGGCTTCGGGGATGGATGGTCAAAATTTCAGATTCTGCGGTTATCTTCCTATAAAAGAACCGGAAAGATCCAAAACCATTAAAGACTTGGATAAAAGAAGCACCTTTGGCTCCGGAGAGACTCAGTTATTTATTGAGACTCCGTATAGAAATAATCAAATGCTCAAAGATCTCTTGGCCTTCTGCAGTCCTCAGACACGAGTTCTCGTAGCAATGGACATTACCGGCCCGGAAGAATTTATTAAAACCAAGACGGTAGAGCAGTGGAAAAAAGAAAACCCGGAACTGCCGAAATTGCCTTCAATTTTCGGAATTCTCGGCCCTCAGAAGCCGGCAAGAAAAAACCGGTAGCCTGTATTGATTGACAATACAGGCGCATCTCCTCTATTTCAATGCTTCAAGCGTTCGCTGAAGTTCTTGTACGGTGTCCACAATCTTAGTCGGATGGTACTGTTCCAACTCTTTCCTGCTCATTGCACCGTAGGAAACGGCAACGGTATCTACTCCGGCATTCTGAGCCATCTTTAAATCATGCTCAGAATCGCCAATCACAACTGCATCTTCCGGCTTTAAGCCATATTTTTTCAGCAATTTGTTGACCATCTGAGGGGATGGCTTTGGTTCAGATTCTGACGGACAGATATTGAAATCAAAGTACTTGTCAAACCCAAGCATCTTATCCAAACGGTCAAGGCTTGCCCTGCCCTTTCCCGTCGCAATGGTCAAAATAAAGCCTTTCTCTTTAAGAGAAGCAAGCATTTCTTCAATTCCATCGAAATAACCTGCTTCTTTTGCTCGGGCAAAGAAATACTTATTGAATCTGTCTGTGAATTCCTGCAGTTTGGAAAGAGACTTGTCGCCGGATACCTGCTCATAAGTAACAGAAAGACTAAGACCGATAGTTTTACGTGCGAAATCTAAGGTAATCGGTTTCCATCCCATTTCATTGACGGCGTTTACTTCCGCCTCGGACAAATATCTAATGGAATCAAAAAGAGTTCCGTCAAAATCAAAAATAAGGAGTTTTTTCTTATTTTGCATTTTTCTCTAATACTTCAATAAGTTGTTTGCATTCAGCCGGCAGCGGACTTTCAATGATGAGTTTGTCTCCGGAGATTGGATGATTAAATGTCAGTCGATGCGCGTGAAGAAACATTCTCTTAAACGGAACTCCCAAAAGTCCTTGCTCGACTTTGGCGTTAAAGTCAAAATCCCCGTATTTGTCATCGCCCACCAACGGAAAACCTGAAGCTTGAGCATGGACACGAATTTGGTGAGTTCGTCCCGTCTTCAGTTCAACTTCCAAATAAGAAACCTGTCCGAATCTTTCAATCAAAGTAAAAATGCTGTGGCTAGGCAGCCCTTCTTCTTTATCGACTCTGACTCTTCTTTCTCCCGAGGCGGTTAAAAATTTATGCAAAGGAAGTTTGACGTGCTGTCTGTCGTTTACCCAGTCTCCTTTGACTAAGGTAAGGTAAACTTTTTGAACCTCGCCTTCACGCATCATTTCATGAAGACGGACAAGAGCTTTTCTTGATTTCGCAAGAATAATGGCTCCTGAAGTATCTCTGTCAAGCCTGTGAGCCAATTCTAAAAATTGTTCAGGACCGAAAGTCGTTCTCATTCTTTCGATTAAACCGTAGGAAATCCCGCTTCCCCCATGACAAGCCATTCCAGCCGGTTTTTCCACAATCAAAATATCTTTATCTTCAAAAAGAATGTTGGGCATGTCTTCCGATTTAATCGGAGGAACATAGGTATTGAGCTTTTCTTCCACGCGGATCGGAGGAATACGAACCAAATCACCGGTTTTTAGTCTAGCTTCTACTTTTACACGGCCCTTATTGATTCGAACCTCTCCGTTTCTGACCATACGGTAAATATGAGACTTCGGCACGCCTTTTAACAAAGTAATCAGAAAGTTGTCCAAACGCTGACCGTCATTGGCCGGTGAAACGGTCACTAAATGAGCTTTCAAATTTTGAGGTTCAGGTTTAGACGGCTCGGCAGGCTTTTGTTGTTTTCGGATGCTTTGCTTCTGCTCCTTCTGGGCAGAACGGATTTGCTCCAGGATATCTTTGCCTTTCCTTGTTCGGCCTTTTGGCTCAAGCCGTTTTCTATTCGTAACTTCTTTGTCCGTTGCTTTTTTTTGCAGATGGCGCTCTGTGCTCATTTGTTTTAAAATCCTCATCCGAGACAAATTATTAGCCGTTTGAAGGTGCCGCTAAGACTATAAAGCTCTTGTGCTTAGGCCTCAAAGCTCGATATAAGACACGTTGTTGTCACTAATAATTCTCGTCGCTCGTAAGCGTTGATTGTAGCCTTTTCGGACAACTTTAATTTCCGCCTGCTAGGAAATTGAGATCCCAAACAGCTCATCACGCAAAATGTTGAACATAAATCCGAGAGATTCGAGAACAATTTCTCAATGGATCTTCGGTGGCGTTTCTTTTATTAGAACGTCTTGCTGAAAAGAATATTTTTTGTTTTGCTGTGCAGCGTCCGGTTGATGCTGCAGGCAGAGAAGAACTAGAAGTTGTAGTTGCTGTTATTGTTTTTTAACTGGTAGAGGAAAGTAATTGAGCGTTTCCAACAGAGGGGAATTTCCGGCCCGGGATCGAAGAATCCTTTGGGGCCCTATCTCCCTGTGCATAAAATCTGAAACGGAAGGCTCAGCGGATGCCCACAAATTACTAGCTTACCTTTTAACTAAACGTCCTCATCAATCTTTCACCTAGAAACATATTCTTTCAGCACGCCTGTGATCCGCGTCAGTGATCGAGGAGTGCCCAATGAAGCGCATGTTATTTAATGCCACGCATCCTGAAGAGCTGCGTGTCTGTATCGTTGACAGTCAACAACTGATCGACATGGATCTGGAGTCGTCTGCCCGCGAACAAAGAAAGTCCAATATTTACAAAGGTATTATTACCCGCGTTGAACCCTCTCTGGAAGCCTGCTTCGTAGACTACGGAGAAGAAAGACACGGTTTTTTGCCTTTTAAAGAAATCTCTAAAGCCTATTTCAACGAGGGTGTCGACTACAGAACTGCTACCATCAAGGAAGCTGTTTCCGAAGGCATGGAACTCATCGTTCAAGTTGAAAAAGAAGAAAGAGGAAACAAGGGCGCTGCTCTGACAACCTTTATTTCTTTGGCAGGCCGTTACCTTGTCTTAATGCCAAACAATCCTCGCGGAGGCGGCGTCAGCCGCCGCATTGAGGGCGAAG
>UQNA01000047.1 GCA_900542195.1 uncultured Sutterella sp.
GGCTGAAGTATGCGGCTGTAAAATGTATCCAAGTTCTTCCAGATCAGCCATCTCATTACGGATCGTCGCAGAGCTCAGATTCAAATCGGTATACTTGGATATTGTTCGTGATCCAACCGGTTCGCCTGTCTCTAAATAGTTGCGGATGATTGCATCAAGAATTTTCGTTTTTCGTTCGTCTAATTCGAATTCCTCGTCCATTCTCTTCTCCATCTCCATACTCTGTAATTTTCTGTAAGAATCCGGCATATGCCTCTGATCTCAGTTGCCTTTTTATCTGTTAGCACTCATTATTGTGGAGTGCTAACATCTATGTACTTAAAATAGCACCATCATATTCTTTTGTCAACACTAATTTTTATAATTTTTACATTTTCAAGATTACTAAATTTATCCTTAAAAAATAAGTAGTTACTCTTAATTGCTACTTCATAAAAATAACTATTAATAATTTTTTATAGTTATTTCCAAATAACCACATTTTTTATTTTAATTGTTTTCTATTAATCTGTCCCTTAATTACTACTTCATAGGTATCTGTCAGCAATGTAAACGCTGTCTCTTCGGTCTATTCTCGCTTTGTCGGCACAACATCTCTGAACTCTGTAAAATTGTCATCCCTTAAACGAACAATATTTATTCTGAAATGCGTTTCACCAGTCACACAAAAACAAATATTCCTATTTGCCTAGCGATATACGGCAAAGAGTCTTTGGAATTTGTGACTGAATTCATCAACCAACATCGCTTTTTTGAGGATAGTGCTGGCCACAAATTCTCGGCGAGCCAGTTGGCCGGACAGTATGCTTTTGAACAAGTAAAACTGGATAGAAAAGGATATGACAGCAGAAGATTAGAGAAATATCTTTCTTACTTGTCTGATGCCGGTGCAGTCTTTTCTTTTAATGAAGCCCTCTCTCATGCCGATGATTTAATCAACTGTTTTACCGCTGATTTCGGACATGATGAAGACGGTGAGGCTACGTTCAGAATTAAAGCTCAGTCCTATCGTTTAAAGAAATATGATTGTCAGGCTTTATGGGAAAGAGTCAAGCAATCAGAACTCACTGTCTCTTCAGTGAAAACCGGAAGCTTAAGTTTTGACGATCTTTCTGAAGAGGACTCCTCTTCTGAGGGGCTCACAGATGACATTCTTGACTTTACCGTCAAGTTTGAACTGAAGGACTGCTCAAACGAAGTCTTTGCCTATTTATTCCGCTATGTAACGGCAGACAGCGGTCAGTTATCCGTAGAGGATCTTGTCGACTTTCAATTTGTGGATTACCCCAACTTTCACGACGAAAGCATGACTATGATTAACATGATGGAAGTCAAAGCGAAGGAAAAAGATGTGGAATGCCTGGCTTCCGTCTTAAAGTTCGTGGAAAATCAAAATATGCAGTTAGGTTCGAGCTTGCCTCAACCTGTCGGTAACCCGGTCAAAACTGAACCAAAATCTATTGATATTCCTGCCTCGGTTGTCGCAACACTTTTGGTCCGTAAGAATTTGGTGTAGTTTTTTCTCAAATTTGAGTTCGGCATCCTAACTTTGTCTACACAATTAACCTGAGCCTTTACATTGATTTAGGCTAAACTTGCAAAGTTAAATTAGTAAGATTTTGCAAAGAAGGGGTTTTCTCTTCTTTGTTATCTATTTTTGTAAGAATTCTGCTTTATATGATTGAAAACGGTAAAACCAGAGCAAATGAAATACACTCACTTTTTGTCCTTCCGGAATTAGTAAGCCATCATTTGGATAAAAGACCCAATATTCCTGCGGTCACCGAATATGATGCCGCTCAGCAGCGTTGGGTTACTCTTACCTTTAAAGAACTCTACGATCGTTCCGTTATGTGGGCTAAAGCCTTCACTGCAGCGGGCTTAAAAAAAGGTGATCGAGTTGCGATGCTTTTGCCTAATTCAATCGAAGCAGTTTGCTTTGATCAAGGGGCCCTTTTAGTCGGCCTCGTTCCGGTTCCTCTCCATATTATTGATACACCTGACAACTGCGCCTACATTCTTCAAGATTCCGGCACAAAAGTCCTGGTAACTTTAAACCACGCACGATGGCATGCCATTGAGAAAGCTGCAGGTCCTGACGGTCTTCCCGATTTGCAAACGGTGGTTTTCATCAACGATGAGGACGAAGACAACGGCAAAGTTAAAGGCATAAGTCTTCAAAATTGGCTCTCTAGCGGAAAGGAAATTACGAACCTGCCTCCTCTGCCTAAACAAGAAGATCTTGCTTGCCTCGTCTATACCTCCGGTACAACTGGAAAACCAAAAGGCGTCATGCTGACTCATGAAAACATTATGAGCGACATCTCCAGCCTGCTGTACAACATTTCGCCTGAACCCACAGACAGCTGGCTCTCTTTCCTACCTCTAAGTCATACATTTGAAAGAACCACGACTTACTACATTGGTTTAGGGATGGGAAACCAAGTTACCTTCAGCCGCGGCATCACCCGTCTTGTTGATGATTTGAAAACGGTCAAACCTTCAATTCTGATGTCAGTTCCGAGGGTTTATGAAAAAGTAAATGCAAAGATTCAGGAACGATTAAAGACCAAATCACTATTAGCCAGAAAATTCTTCACAGGAGCCATCGAATCTGGTTGGAGGAAGTTCTGCAAAGAAAATGGGCTTGAGGGAGAAGAACCTAGATTCATGGATAAGATTCTCGAACCTCTTTACGAGAAGTTTGTTCGACAAAACATAAAGAGCCAATTCGGAGGCAGAGTCAGAGTCGCCGTTTCCGGAGGAGCCGCAATCAACCCAGAAGTAATCAAAACCTTTATCGGTCTTGGCGTTCCTATTTATCAAGGCTACGGCATGACTGAAACCTCCCCGATTATTTCGGTTAATAAGATTGGTAAGAACGATCCTTTGACCGTCGGACAGATCCTCCCCGGAATTCAAGCCAAACTCGGAGATAAAGACGAACTTCTAGTGCGCGGTCCGCAGATTATGCGGGGCTATTGGAACCGTAAAGAGGACACCGCTAAAGCAATTACAGAAGACGGCTGGCTTTCTACCGGAGACCAGGCTGACATCCTTCCGAACCGCTATTTAAGAATCAAAGGACGAATAAAGGAAATCATCGTCACATCCAACGGCGAAAAAGTTCCGCCGGTCGATATCGAACAGTTGATTGAAACCGATCCGCTCTTTGCACAGGTTATGCTCATTGGAGACAACCGTCCTTTTATCTCAGCTCTTGTTGTTCTTAATAAAGACGAGTGGAAGCGTTTAGCAGTTACTTTAGAGCTCGAGCCGAATTCTCCGGACTCTTTAGGTAAAAAAGCAGTACAGCAAGCCTTGCTTAGAAGGATGAAGGCGGCAGCTAAGGGTGCTCCGCAATATGGAATACCCCGAGCCGTCACGGCCACACTGGATCCTTGGACTATCGAGAATGGTGCCTTAACTCCGACTTTAAAAATTAAACGTAGAATTCTGAACAAAAAATTTGAAAAAGAAATTGAATCTATGTACACCGATTTTGGAAAAAATAAGGACAACTAACATGACCTCCTCATCCCAAGAAGAACCGATCACGATAGTTCCGGATTTTCTAAAAGAAACACTAAAAAAATTTCCCACGCGTGAAGCTTATGGAGAATGGGATACTCAGACTAATTCATGGCGTTCGGTCACTTGGTCGGAATTTGCCGAAGAACTTCTGAAATGGAGAAAAGCCCTCCAAGCTTCCAATATTAAACCCGGAGACAGAGCGGCCGTCCTTCTTCCTAACTCAATAGATTCGGCCCTTGCTGACCAGGCTATCTTGGGTAACGGCTGTGTTCCGGTTCCTCTTCATGCCGTAGATACCCCGGCAAGCAGTGCATATATCATTAACAATTCCGAAGCTTCCATTCTTTTTGTTCCGAAAACATTACGCTGGAACGCCATGGTCAGCGCTTGCGACAGTTTCCCGAACTTAAAACTGGTTGTAGTGGTTAAAGAAGACGCTTTGGAACATGCTGAAAACTCTCCGCTCCCTATCGTGGCATTGAAAGATTGGCTGAAAGCCGGAGAAAAAGAAACTTTGACCGAACCCAAGATTTCCCCGGAGGATTTAGCTTGCGTGGTATACACCTCGGGAACCACAGGTAATCCGAAGGGTGTTATGCTGACGCACCGCAATATCGTCTCTAACGTTCAAGGCTGCGGTCAAGTAATCGACATCAATCACAATGACGTCTATTTGTCTTTCCTGCCCTTCTCGCATACTTTCGAAAGAACTGTTACTTACTACTTGGCTATCTGTACCGGCGCTAAAGTAACTTTTTCTCGAGGTGTGCTTAAGCTTGCAGAAGATTTACAACAGGTTAAACCGACTATTTTTATTTCTGTTCCTCGTGTATACGAGCAGTTTCACTCAAAGTTCTTGGCTAAAGTAGCTGAACAAGGCGCAATGACGAAAGCTTTGGCTGAGCACGCTATTGACGTCGGCTGGAGAAGATTCTGCCGGGAAAACAACCTGGCGGTACCCTCTTCTTCCATGAGCTGGCTGGACAATTTCTTCTGGCCTTCAGTCGGTAAGAAATTCGCTGCCGCGCTAAAACAGGTTTTCGGAGGAAGAGTTCGTTTAGCCATTGCAGGAGGAGCTGCCTTAAACAACTCTTTGGGAAGATTTTTCTGCGCCTTAGAGCTCCCCTTAAGACAAGGATACGGTTTAACTGAGACTTCACCGGTTGTGAGCGTTGCTGTCGTTGGAAATAATAATCCTGTCACCGTCGGCAATCCTCTTCCTAACGTACAGGTACGAATTGACGATGCGGGAGAGCTGCAAATTAAGGCACCCTCTGTTATGAAAGGCTATTGGAAGCTCCCCGAAGCTACTAAAGAAGTCTTCACAGAGGATGGATGGTTTAAAACGGGCGACTTAGCGAGCATTTCCGAAACTCACGGAAGAATCCGCATCAACGGCAGATTAAAAGAAATCATTGTGACATCTACCGGTGAAAAGATCCCTCCCACAGACTTGGAACTCGCAATTCAGTCTGATCCTTTATTCGAACAAGTTCTCTGTGTGGGTGAAGGACGCCCATTCATTACAGCGCTTGCTGTTGTCAATGAGAATGAATGGACAAAATTTGCAGCATCTTTGAATGTAGACCCGGCAGATCCGGACTCGTTAACAAGGAGAGACGTCCGCTTAGCTGCCATCCGCAGATTAAAAAAGTCAGCTTCTAATTTCCCTCAGTACGGCGTACCGAGAAACGTTTCTCTGATGCGTGAGCACTGGACAGTAGACAACGGACTACTGACTGTCACCATGAAGCTTCGCCGTAAAAAGATTTTGGAGCGTTTCCAGGATAAAGTCGAGGAACTTTACCAAACTCCGCAAAATAAATAGTTAGAAAAAGGCTGTCCATCCAGGCAGCCTTATTCATCTGTATCACAAGTTAATATTAACTCTTAACTTTTTCTTTTAATTCTTCAATTAATTTTTCTTGATTCTCTAATCTTTGCTCCATCGCCTTAAGTTTTTCTGCGTAAGGGTCCTCTTCGTTTGCCACAAAACCGTAAGCAGCCATACGCACGTGGAGTTTAGGATCGTGAATAGCTTTTTCCTGTCTTTGTTCTTCCGCATCCACTTTCTTGTCTTTTCTCTTGACGATTCGTGCCGGATTACCGACGGCAGTCGAATCAGGAGGCAGCGGTTTAATGACAACAGCATTACTGCCGATTCGGCAATTATCACCAACGGTAAAAGCACCTAAAACTTTAGCTCCGGCGCCGATGATGCAGTTCCTGCCTATGGTCGGATGTCTTTTTGTTCCTTCGGAAAGAGAGGTTCCCCCAAGAGTGACACCGTGATAAATCGTACAGTCATCACCGACTTCTGCGGTTTCTCCGATAACCACACCCATACCGTGGTCTATCAAAACACGTTTTCCAATCTCAGCGGCCGGATGAATTTCTATTCCGGTTAAAAATCTGCCTACTTGAGAAAGCCATCTGGCCGTGACCTTCCAATCGGCTTTCCACAGTTTATTTGCAAAGCGGTGAATGATGACCGCGTGCAGACCGGAATAACATAAAAGAACCTCCCAGCGAGATCGAGCCGCAGGATCTCTTTCATAAATACTGTTGATGTCTTCTTTAATACTGTTAATCATGAAGATCTTCCCGTTAAAACCTTCTTGATTCTAACTTCACATTTACAGTTTTTTACTACCTTTTCGTTCATCTTTTGAACGAATGATGGAGGAGAAAACTCCGCGAAGCAAATCCACTTCCGTCTGGGTCAATCCTGTCCGGGAAAATAGGTGTCTGAATCGTTCCATCATGAATTTAGGCTTTTGAGGATCTAGGGCCCCGCAGGCGACCATTGCCTGCTGCAGATGTCCAAACATTCTCTCGATAGAGTCGACGGATGCAAGTTCACCATAACTGAAGCGGCGGCTTTCTTTGCTCAAAAACGGTCCGCGCAGATCGGTTTGGAGCTGATAAGCAGTAACTTGGACGGCTTGCGCAAGGTTCAAAGAGTCACACTGCGGATTGGCAGGAATTCCCACGCATCTTTGACACTGATTTAATTGTTCATTAGTCAGTCCGCTTCTTTCGGTTCCAAAGACAAAAGCGATTCGGATATTGGAATCCTCTAAGACCTCCCTTGCCTCTTTACAAGCCTCTGTGAGGGAGATAAAGGGAGGTCCGAATTCTCTGTCGTAGCCCGATAGTGCATAGGCCAGTTGAATATCCTGTAAAGCACTTTGCAAATCCGGTACGCATATCGACGAAGAAAGGACGTCAGCTGAACGGGTACAAAACGACAAGGCCTCTGGATTTTGTTTGTAGTCCCGGTCTCTGGGATTAACCACATACAATTCCGTGAATCCCATGGTATTGATCGCTCTAGCCGCTGAGCCGATATTGCCTGCATGACTAGGCTCAACCAACACAAACCTAACCCGCCCTCCTTGGGGCACAAAAGCCATATGCTACCTCCAATAGTTTAGAATCTGACAATATTAATTTATTTAGAGCTCTTTTGCGGAGCTCGGAAGATATTCAAAGGTTTATTCAAACATGGCAACTAAGTCTCCTGAACAGAGCAAAAAATCATCTGCTCCAAAAAGAACTTCCAAGAAAAGCTCTGCGGAACCAGCCCCGAAAAAAAATAAAACGCCGAGACCTTCTACAGTCTCCCATAGTTTTAATGACGGTATGCTCAATGTAGCCGTCAGAGCCGCAATCGAAGCAGGAAAAATTCAGGCGAGAGCCTTTGGCAATCGCAAGAATCTTTCTATTTCCGCCAAATCATCCGGTGACTTTGTAACGGAAGTGGACCAAGCCTGTGAGCAGGTCATCATCGAAACACTTTCTAAAGCCTATCCGGACCATCGTTTCCTCGGTGAAGAAAACGGTACTCAAGGCAACAAGGAAAGCGAATACGAATGGATTATTGATCCGTTGGACGGAACTACGAACTTCATTCACGGTATTGATCAATTTGCCGTATCTATTGCTTGCAAAAAAGGCAAACATTTGCTACACGCCGTGGTCTACGATCCATGCAGAAATCAGTTATTTACAGCAACTAAAGGCAAAGGAGCTTTCCTTGACGGCGCCCGAATCCGTGCCTCTAATGCCACAATCCTGAGAAATTCTTTGAATGGTACCGGTTTTCCCTTCAGAGAAGGTGATGACTATGAGTCCTACATGAATATTCTCAAAGACATGATGGAATCCACATGCGGTCTCAGAAGACCCGGTTCCGCAGCCTTAGATTTGTGCTTTGTGGCCTGCGGCCGTTATGACGGGTTCTTTGAAAAAGGCATCAAACCTTGGGATATCGCCGCCGGTGCTTTGATCGCCAAAGAAGCGGGAGCCTTAGTAACTGACTTCTCAGGTGAAAGCGATTATCTTGATAAAAATGAAATCGTTGCCGCTGCTCCGGGAATCTTTCCAGCCCTTCTCAACGTCGTTGAAAGAAATTTGAAGAAGTAATTTTGTTTTGCTTCCAATGCAAAAGCCGGTCTTCGGATCGGCCTTTCTTTTTTCCGTTAACATTATTTTTGTCCTTGTTCATCCGGTAGTCATAAATGGCCAAAGATTATTTAAATTTTGATGAGAACGATCCTGCTTTCAATGCAAAAACCACGCCTACTATGCGTCAGTTTCTCCTTATCAAAAGAGATAATCCGCAGCTTCTGATTCTTTACAGAATCGGTGACTTTTATGAAACCTTTTACGATGATGCAGAACGAATTCATCGTCTTTTAGGTCTTACACTTACTTCCCGCTCCAACTCTCCATCCGGAGAACGCATTCCGATGGCCGGAGTACCCTTTGTTACTCTTGACCAATACCTAGTCAGACTTGTCAATCAAGGCGTCAGCGTGGGCATTTGCGAGCAAATCGGAGATCCCAAAAAAGGACCTCTTGATAGGAAATTAACTCGTATCATCACACCGGGAACACTGACCGACGAAAACCTCCTGAAAGAAAGAAACGAGAGCATTTTGATGGCTTTGAATCCATCAAAAAAAGGCGATCGTGTAGCCTTGTCTTGGCTTATCCTTTCCTCGGGTGTTTTCAAGGTAATGGAAGTTAACGGCAATGAGCTAATAAATGAAATAGCGAGAATAGGTCCGTCCGAACTGTTAGTGCCGGAACGATTCAGAGAAGAAACGAACCGGATAATTGCCAGCGGCAGTGTTAACTTTCTGCCCGATTGGAACTTTGACAGAATCCGTGCCGAAAAAACGCTTTTAGATCAATTTAAAACTTCCACGCTTCTTCCTTTCGGACTTGAAGGTCAAGACCTTCAGATTACAGCTGCCGGAACAATTCTCGAGTACGCGGCACAGACACAGGGCACTGAGTTAAGTCATATTAATCACATCGTAATCGAAAAAAACGAAGATACCGTTGGCATTGACGCGGCCTCCAGAAAGAACTTGGAAATCACTCAATCTCTTCGAGGAGATTCCAGAAATACGTTGTTTGGGGTATTAGATCATTGCAAAACACCGATGGGGAGCCGCAGACTTTCATCATGGCTGAACTCTCCGTTAAGAGATCAAAAAGCCGCTCAGGAAAGGGCTGACACCATCGAGGCTCTTTTAGAAAAGACTTATCTCTTTGACGACTACCAAAATATCCTAAAAACTATTCCTGACTTTGAAAGAATTGCCACTCGGATAGCTTTAGGAACAGTTCGGCCGAAAGACCTAGCTTCTCTAAGAGATGCCCTTCCCTCCCTAGAAAAACTTTCTGATATTGCGAAGGGAATCGATACGACTTTATCCCGCACCCTTGGAGAAGACATGCCCTTAAACTCCGAACTGCATGCTCTGCTTCAAAAAGCTATTGTGGAATATCCGCCGACTTTCTTAAGAGACGGCGATGTCATTGCCCCGGGTTTTAACGCTGAATTGGATGAATATCGCGCCTTAAGAGACAACAGCGGCAGCTACATCATGGAATACGAAGCGGCAGAAAAAGTCCGAACGGATATTCCGAATTTAAGAATTGAATATAACGGCAAGCTCGGCTACTTTATCGAAATAACCAAAGCTCAGCTTTCTAAAGTTCCTGAAGATTACCTGCGGGTGCAGACACTAAAAGGAACTGAACGCTTTACTACCCAAGAATTAAGAGAATATCAGGAAAAGCATATTGTTGCCGACGAGAAAAGCAAATCTCTCCAACAGTCTCTTTACACCGAGCTGGTTGAATCCATTAAGCAATTTACTCAGTCTCTTCTTCTATCGGCTCAAGCCGTCAGTATTTTTGATGTTCTACTGTCTTTAGCCCTTCATGCCGATTTATGCCGTTGGGTCAAACCGTCCTTTACAAAATATCCGGAACTGAGCATTAAAGGCGGACGTCATCCGGTTGTTGAGAACACTATTGACAATTATGTGCCGAACGACTGTTTCATGAATCCTCAGCGTAAGCTGATGATTATTACCGGTCCGAACATGGGCGGTAAATCAACATATATGCGTTCCGTAGCATTAATAGCCTTATTAGCCTATTGCGGCAGCTACGTTCCTGCCGAAGAAGCCGTCCTCGGCCCTATAGATAAAATTCTGACTAGAATCGGCGCTTCCGATGATTTGGCCAAAGGCTTGTCTACCTTTATGGTGGAAATGACGGAAGCGGCAGCTATTCTTCGACAAGCGACTTCCGAAAGTCTGGTTCTAATGGATGAAGTCGGACGCGGCACTTCGACGTTTGACGGGCTTTCTCTGGCCGGAGCCATCGCCGAAGATTTGGTCATCAACCGCCAAAGCATGACGCTTTTTGCAACGCATTACTTCGAACTGACCCAGCTCGAAAAGAATATTCCCGGTGTCGTTAATGTTCATGTATCTGCTGCTGACTCGTCTTCCAGATTAGTGTTCCTTCATGAGATTCTTGAAGGACCGGCCAGCAAGAGCTACGGAATTGCCGTAGCTAAGCTGGCAGGAATTCCAAAATCCGTGATTAGAACTGCGCAGAAACTTCAAAGAATGCTCGAAGAGAAAGCAGCTCAAACGGATGAACCTCAGCTAGATTTGTTTTTTGATTCGGGACGAGGAGAAAACGCAGAGGAAAAAGCAGACCTTCCCCCGGAGGAAGAATTCAGCGACAAGTTGAAGAACTCTTTACTAGCCCTTGATTTGGACGAACTATCACCTAAGCAGGCATGGGAGGAACTCTACAAACTGCAGCAGCAGGCTAAAGATGATTAGAAAAAGAGCAGGATGATGCTAAATTTTGAAGCACCATCCTTTGTTAGTTTTACGAGGTTATCCGTTAATCTTACGGATGAATTCCACCAAGAGTTGTGAAGCAGACGGCAAAACAGAGTCGTCGAAATGCATATCTCTTGCGTGGAGTCCCGGAGTTGCACCGCTTCCTATCCCAAAATAGACGGTTCTGACTTCAGGATTTGCAATTTTATAGAAGTGGAAGTCTTCACCACCGCCTCCGCAGTCATTGGCTAATGCTTTTTCTCCGAACTGCTCAACGATAGTTTTTTTCATAAGGTCAACTAATTCAGGGTCATATTCGGGGCCCGGACAATAGTCAATGATTTCGCTCGAAGCCTCTGCACCGAAAATTTCTTTAAGAGCACGGCAGGATCCATTCATCTTGTCAAGAATTTGCTGAAGAGCTTCATTATCTTGAGCACGGATGTCAAAAATAACCTTCACATAGTTCGGGATGGAATTTGTTGCCCCTTTTTCCGAATGAATCTGAGTCGGTTTGATGGACCAAGATTTATTCGGATCTACCTTAATGAGTCCGATTGCCGTAATCAACTGGCTGGCTGCTTCAATCGGATTAATGCCGAGATGTGGACGTGCAGCATGAGCCATTTTACCGTTAATGGTAATTTCGGCTGTCGCGCATGCAACATGATTAACGGAAGCGCAGAAAGTGTTGAAAGGAATGTCTTGAACCGGCCGGATGTGAGAGCCGACGACAATATCAACACCGTCAAGAACATGGTCTTTTATCATGTTCTGAGCGCCTGTCAGGCTTTCTTCTCCTGGCTGGAATGCCAAGCGAAGCTTACCTTTCTTCAAAGTATTTCTGAGTTCCTGAGCCGCTCCGAGAAGAACTCCGCAATGAGCATCATGCCCGCAGGCATGGATAGCAACCGTTTTTTCCGGGTCGTATTCATCCGGATACGGCAAAGCATCCATATCCGCACGAATCATAGTCGTAGGACCCGGCAGTCCTGAGTCAATATCAACAGTTACGCCGTAGCCGCCGACATGGTCTTTAACGTCGAAGCCCATTTCACGGAGCTTCCCGGCGATATATTCGGATGTTTTCTTTTCTTGATTGGAAAGTTCAGCTAATTCGTGTAGGTCACGTCTGAAAGAAACTGAATTTTGGTAGGTCATTTAGAGAATCTAAATAAGACGATCGGCCGGTCTCTACAGAGCCTAATCCTCCGATCGGAACATGGCAAAATTGTATTGCTGCTTGAGGCAAGAATCAAATATGGAAAACGCTCAGATATGAAAAAACCTTCCGGCGGTTCGAACTTTTCCGGAAGGCTCTAACAATGAAAATAAAGCGCTCTTATTCTTGAACTATTTCTTTAACTTCTACGCCGTATTCATCTTTTACGACATTATGATTTTTCAGAAGAATGAACCATCTTCTGACCGTACCCCAAATGACGACTCCCATCAGAACCATCACAAAGGCGGAAAGGAATGCGAGCAGATTCTTACCGGCAGGCAAGTACTGGTACATAATCAGCCAAACACCGGCCCACATCGTAATAATAGTCATCAGGACTCCGGGAACTCCGGTCATCCATGCGTATTTCGCTTTGTTCATGCGAATGAGCATAGTTGTACCTATCAGCAGCGTCACGGAGGCTAACAGCTGGTTAGAAATACCGAACAGAGGCCAGATATTGGTAATATCGCCTGAGTAAACCAAGTATCCCCATGCGCCTGTAAAGACGATAGATGTAGAGATCAATCCCGGAAGCCAATTCTTGTCTGCAAACTTCGGATAAACCTTACCCATCATTTCCTGTAAGAAGAAGCGGCCGACACGAGTACCGGCGTCAACGGCAGAAAGAATAAACACGGCTTCGAACATAATGGCAAAGTGATACCAGTAAGCCATTAACTGTTCCATCCATGGAATCTTACTGAAGATGTAAGCCATACCGACAGCCAAGCTGACGGAACCGCCCGGACGTGCCGCTAAGCTTTCCTGAACTTCAGCTTCTAAGCGCGGAAGATCGTGCACTGCCATTCCCAAGGCCTGGAAATGCTCAGCACTGGAGTTAATCGCAAAGTAATCGGCAGGAACTAGAACACAAGCGGCGATTAAAGCCATGATAGCGACAAAACCTTCCGTCAACATGGCGCCGTAGCCGACAAACAGCACGTTCTTCTCGTTGTCGAGCATCTTGGGTGTCGTACCGGTACCGATAGTGGCGTGGAAACCGGATAAAGCTCCGCACGCAATAGTAATAAAGATGAACGGAATAACCGGACCGGGAACGATCGGACCGCCTCCGCCGATAAACTTTGTCAGCGGCGGCATTTGGAAATGAGGAGCTACGAAAACAATACCGACAGCCAAGGCCACGATAGTTCCAACCTTCAAGAATGTAGAAAGATAATCTCTAGGAAGGAGAAGAAGCCAAACCGGAAGCACGGAAGCAAAGAAACCGTAAACCGGAATAACGATGGACATAGTCTTCTTGTCCATATCCAACCAGCCGAAGTATTCGGGATGCTCGGCAACCCATGGACCGGTGAGAATACACAAGAAAAGAAGAATGACGCCGATAACTGTTCCGATAGTGACTCGAAGCGGATGCTTGCTGTACTGCATGTAGCCGCCCATCAAGATCGCAATTGGAATAGTGGCTGCTACCGTATAAGTTGACCAAAGAGAGTTATACATTGCGTTAACACAAGCAATGGATAAACCGGCCAAGGTCAAAATCAAAATCGCTAATACAGCCCAGCTGGCAACGAAGCCTGTGGTCTTATCGACTTCCTTGGAAGCGATGTAGGCCAAAGACTTTCCTTTATGACGAACGGAGCAGAAAAGAACGACCATGTCATGGACGCCGCCGGCCAGAACACAGCCGATAAGAATCCATAACAAGCCCGGTAAATAACCGAACTGTGCTGCCAATACAGGGCCTAAAAGAGGACCTGCGGCTGCAATTGCAGCGAAGTGGTGTCCAAAAAGAACAAATTTATTGGTTTTTACATAGTCCTGACCGTCAGCAAACTTCTCGGCAGGCGTTGCACGTTGGCTGTCAACGACTAAAACTTTTTGCGCAATATAAAGTCCATAAAATCTATAGCCAATTGCAAATACGCATAAAGATACGAACAAAATCGTTACAGCATTGATTCCAGTTAGATAGTCCAGCATGGTCCTCCCTCATCTAAAAGTAACTGTTGTAAGAAAATGCAATAAACGACTCTAATTTTATGCAGGGATAACCCGTAAAGGTATATACGAACTCAATTTGAGATAGAAAAGCCTACTTTCTGACAAAAATAGTTGCCAGAGAAAAGAAGTTGCTGATATGCGAATGATTGAAATTTTGTCAAGCTAGAACTGAGAGAAGGAATAGAGCACTAGACGGGCACAAAAGGAAGAACAAGCATTGCCCGCAAATTAAATGAAGAGAATTCTGCAAATTTGCGGGCAGTCACCTGAATTAAAAACTGAATTTTTAATGAGGGATCTGATCTCTGGTTACTTCAGAGATTTCAAATAAATCGGAAGAAGCTGCCTGAGACTCCATGTTTTCGATTTCTTCTTTAGTCGGCTTGTTAATCTCAAGAATTTCGATATCTATGGTAAGAGCTTCTCCGGCAAGCGGGTGGTTACCGTCAAGGATGGTTTCTCCGGAGCTAGCCGGTCCAAGAACCGTATAAATATTCTCGTCAGTCGGATCCAACACTGTTCCCGCAACCTTCATACCTTCTTCGATATGGTCTCCCAATAAGGAATTTGGAACAGCCATAATCAAGGTCGGATCAGACTCTCCGAAAGCATCTTCCGGTTCAAGCTTAAGATGGATTTTGTCGCCGACCTTTTTCCCCATTAAAGCTTTTTCTATGGCAGGAAGCGTGTCGTTGTGGCCGATAAGAATAAAACTTCCGTCATCGTCTGTTTCCTCTTCAAAGTCTTTACCGGCAGTTGTGACTTTCATCTTTACTTTCACAACACTATCAACCGTTACTACTGTCTCGTCATTAGTATTTTTCGCCATGCTGTTTCTCTCATTATCGATTTCGTTATATTACTCATCGTTTTTCAGTCCTGAGGTTAGAAATACCATCAATGGGCGTAAAAAAACAGGACTGATGGAAAATCGAAGTCCTGTCTTTAAGCTTCAAAAATAGTTATCTAACTTGCTCTTGAAGAAGATTGAGAATTCTTGAAGAAGTGCTTAACGGGTCCGTTCTTTCGCTTTCCGGAGCAGCCGTAACGCGAGTCTTGCCGTCTCCGTTGTTTTCTAAGACAACCTTATAAATCGGTGCTTCGACTGCTTTTTCTTTTCCAAACCAGCGAGTAAACAAACCTTCATCGCTATGCTTCTTGGCTTCGTATTCAGGATCCAAATAACGGATGAAATAGGTACCTGCAGATCTGTCGCGATCTTCGATGTTAAAACCGACGCGATCTAAACCGACGCCAACTCTTCTCCATGCTCTGTCAAACGGCTCATTAATAACCAAAGCTTCTGTTTTTCCGTCAGAACCTTTGATCTCCTGACTCATATATTCCGGGGCTGCGACAGGTTTAAGAGCGGAAGTATCAACTTCGTCTCTTGTCTTCTGCTTCGGATTGAATTCGTTTTCCAAACGCAAGGAAAGTCTAGTCAGCATTTCTGCTTCCAGCTCTTTGTCCGGAGCCCCCGGCTGCCAAGCTGTCTGACCGTCTCTACCGTTTTGGTAGACCTCAATCATGCGGCGGTTCGTAATATAAATATCCGTCCCACCTTGAGCATTTCTTTCCAAACGGGTGCGGTATCTGTCTCTTTCACCGGTGGAGTAAACAGAGTCAAGAATCTTTCCTAAAGTTGCTCGAATAATATCCTGCGGCAAATTGGCTTTGTTTTCTGCCCAGTTAGTCTCCATGATGCCTGCACGGGGATCTTCTCTTTCAACTTGAAGTCCGACAGAGGGCCAGAAGTCAAGTACGGCGTTCCACAAAGCATCAGGAGCCATATTAACCTGAATGTAACGGTCAGAACCGTCTTTCACAATCTTGGCAACGACGGTAGACGGTAAAACCGGAGCAACTCCAACTTCAGTCTGAGCGCCGCTGGATGCACGGCGTGCTTCTTCGATTTCAGAAATCTGAGTAGCAGTCACAACCTGAGTCTTTCCCGGCACGACAAATCGATCATCGGAAGGCAGCTGAGATAAGTCAGGAGGCACTTCCAAAGGTGCTCTGGTACTTGTAGTTTCGTATTGAATTTTTTCATTAGTAAAGGTTGATCCTAAATAAGAACAGCCGCTTAAAGAAGCAGCCAAAACCATTACCAATGTTGTGCGCACGGGAAACTGACCCATTTATAAAACTCCAAAAACCCTGGGAAGGGCTTAGTTTACATTACTAACAGACAGTATGAGATTCTATCTCATACTGTCATGTTATTTAATAATTATTAAATGCATCCGCCGATCTGCAGAGCAAGCTCCACCTGCTCACGTTTAGATGGAGCCAATGGGACGAGCGGAAGTCTGATTCCTCCCGGAATCAAGCCCATTCTCTGGAGGGCCCACTTCGGAGCGACCGGGTTAGGCTCGCAGAAAAGCTGTTTGTGAAGCGGCATCAATCGGTCATTGATTGCTCGGGCGCCCATAACATCGTTAGCAAGGGCTTTTTCACACATTTGAGCCATCAAAGACGGAGCAACGTTAGCTGTCACGGAAATGACACCTGCACCGCCCATCAACATCAAAGCCAAAGCGGAATCATCATTACCGCTGTAGATTGCGAATTCTCTGTCTTTAGGAAGACGGCTCATCAAATCGGCAGCACGCGCCAAATCGCCTGTCGCATCTTTCAAACCGACAATGCCGGGGATCTGGACAAGACGAAGAACGGTGTCGTTCTTCAAATCAGCAACTGTTCTCCCCGGTACGTTGTACAAAATCATGGGAAGATCAACCGTCTCGGCAATTTTCTTGAAGTGCTGGTAAAGCCCTTCTTGGGTAGGTTTATTGTAGTAAGGAGTGACCTGAAGACTTGCCACGGCTCCAACAGAGCGTGCATACTCGGTAAGGATAATGGCCTCTCTTGTAGAATTAGAGCCGGTTCCTGCAATTACAGGAATTCTTCCGGCAGCAGCTTCCACAGCGACTTTGATAAGTTCATTGTGTTCGTCAAAATCTACCGTCGGACTTTCACCGGTGGTTCCGACTGCAACGATGGCGTCGGTACCAGCGGCAATATGCATTTCAATAAGATTTCTGTAGGAATCAAAATCAATGGTTCCGTCTTCAAACATTGGTGTGACTAATGCCACAATACTGCCAGTAATCATTACTACATCTCCATTGCCAAATGAGGTTAGTTATTAGATAGATTTTAGCGAACCAAGTCTACAGAATCAGATTTTTTAAAGATTTTCGTAGTCGTACAAAGCAACCGGCAGGTTTTTCCCGTCTATCGGTTTCCTGCATAAAATCTTTTGGAAACAGTCTCCCTTCTCCGAGAGTGTTTCTTCATATGCCAAAACAGCCATAGTATTTCTATATACATCTGCGAGTTCTAACGGATTCAAAATAAAATCGCAGTTCTTGGCCCGGTTTCCGTCAAAACCTTGATAAGGCATCATGAAGGTTTCGTAAAGAAGGTACCCGCCCGGGACCAAAGACATAGGTAAGAAACTCAAAATCGGGCGATAGAGGTAAAAATTGACCAGAATGACATCAAAAGCTTCGGGTTCGAAAGCCCATGTACCGTTTTCCAGATCAACCTGCTTGAAAGTTACGCCCGGCAAATCAGCTACGTAAGGTTTTACTCTTTCGTCCCAATCAACAGCCGTAACTTCATAACCCATCTTGGAGAGATATTTGGTATTTCTTCCGCAGCCGCAAGCCAAATCCAGTACTTTGGCATTTTTGGGAAACAGTCTGGAAAATCTTTCCAGCCATTTTGAAGGCTGTCCCTTCAATCCTTTTAAAGAGTGAGCAGTAGGTCCGTTTTTAATCTCACAACTCATAGATCCTCCATTGTCTATAAGAATGCTTTAACGATAGAAAGACCGAAATGCATAAAAGGCTTCATGACGATAGAAAGCATCCCTGTCAAAATCAAAGCAAACAGAATGTACATCCCGTATGGTTCGATACGAGAGTATTTATAAGCCAAACCGGAGGGCAGCAATCCTGTCAAGATTCTTCCGCCGTCTAACGGCAGAATCGGAATTAAGTTCAATGCCATCAGCATGATGTTGACATTGATACCGGCAAGACAAACTTCATAGAAGTAATTCTCAGTCAAACCTATGGAATAGATAATCTTCAAAAGGATAGCCCAAATAATGGCCTGCAGAAGATTTGCACCTGGGCCGGCAGCTGCAACCCAAATCATTGACTGTTTTGGATTGCGCAAGTTTCTAAAATTGACAGGGACTGGTTTTGCCCAACCGAAAACGATACCTCCTAAGCCGCTGACCGCACTTCCAAGAAGCAACACCGCAGGGACCAAAATCGTTCCGACCGGATCGATATGCTTCATGGGATTCAGAGTCACACGACCCAACATCCATGCTGTTTGGTCGCCAAAGTAACGTGCCACATAACCGTGGGCTGCTTCATGAATAGTAATTGCCAAGACCAAAGGGATGGCATATACCGTAATTGTTTGAATAATTGAATTGATTTCCATAAAGCAGAAGTTTATTTAATTTAAATTTTTCTAAGTGTTCAAATTTGTATCAAAAACCGATGGCCTTGCAGTCCCCGAGGCCTTCTCTAAGAACTTCAGGTTCGTCTCCGGAAAGGTCAACTACCGTGGTATCGCCTTTGGCAACGGTACCGTCATCCAGAATAAAAGCCAATTGATCTCCGATAGCGTCTTGAATTTCCCATGCTTCGGACAAAGGCTCTTCCTGTCCCGGCATAATCATAGTAGTGCCGACTAAGGGTTCTCCAATTTTTTCGAGTAGAGCTTTCAAAGCTTTGTTTTGCGGAACGCGAATACCGATAGTTTTCTTTGAGGGATGAGAAAGTCTGCGGGGTACCTCTCGAGTAGCTTCTAGAATAAATGTATACGGGCCCGGGGTAACACTTTTAGCCATACGGTAACCTGTGTTATTGACCCGAGCGAGCTGGCTCATTTGGCTTAATGAATCGCAAAGCAAGGTCAAATGCTTCTTTTCTCCCAACTGGCGGATGAGACGGATTTTGTCCAATCCTTCTTTGTCGTCCATTCTGCACACAAGAGAAAAACCAGTGTCAGTCGGTACGACGGCCACCTCCCCTTTTGTCAGCAACTGAGCTGCCTGCTCTATTCTATGGGGTTGAGGAGAATCAGGCATGACATTCAAAATGTATCCCATTTATTTTTATCCTTTTCTCTAAAAAAGCGACCAAACCGGAGTTAAGTCAGAAGGTATATCTCCTTGCTTTCCGATTGGGCATCTTGTATCTAATCTATGGAAATCGCTGCCTGTAGAGGCAATAAAACCTTGCTCTCTGGCAATTTGGCAAATCATTGTATTATCTTTCGAAGAATGACTACCGGTCGTCACTTCAATGACCTTGCCACCGGAGTTCTTGAATTCGTCCAACAGCGCTTGAAGTTTCCAATCTTTTAACCCGTAACGGCCGGGATGAGCCAATACAGGAATCCCTCCAGATAGCTTGATCAGAGCAACAGCTTGTGGAATAGTCGGAGCTTTAAGAGGAACAAAACCAGGTCTTCCCGAGCCGATGAATTTTTCAAACGCACTGTCAATAGTAGAAGCGGCCTTAATGTCAACTAACCATTTTGCAAAATGAATTCTTGAGACTAAATTAGGGTTCGTGACAAACTTCATCGCACCTTCCAAAGCGCCCGGATACCCCATTTCTTTCAGCTTTTCAGAAATTGCCTTCGCACGTTCAATACGCTTCGCTTTAGTTTCTTGCAGAGCGTTAATTAGCTCAGGACAAGAAGTTCTGATATTTAAGCCAACGATATGGATTTCTTTGTTGGCATAATTAGTGGATATTTCCACTCCAGGCACAAAAGCAATGTTCTTTTGTTCACAGGCTTTCTGCATCCTTTCATTGCCGGCAATTTCATCGTGGTCGGTCAGCGATACTAAATTCGCGCCGTTTTCCGAAGCCATGTCAGCTAACTGCTCAGGAGTGTAATTTCCGTCTGAAAAGACGGAATGCATATGCAAATCAGGGACAACCGTACTTTTTTCTATACTTCTTAAATCCATAATGATTCGAACGGAAGTTCTATAAGACCAAGACCTTCACTTTAAAACAAATCATAAATCAGATGACCAAACTGAACTAGTCTTTACTTAAGGAGCCAAATAATTTCTTAGAATTTGAGAAACTTTAAGGAGACCTGAATGTCTGAAGAAATTACAAAACTTCCTGATCAAATTACCAAGTTCATGTTTGAAGATGCTCCGGTTAGAGGAGCTGTCGTTCAATTAGAAGACCAATGGCAGGAAATGACTCAGTTCCAGAATTATCCTGCTTCAGTCAACAAGATGCTCGGCGAATTTACCGCCGGTGCCCTCCTCTTATCAAGCACCATTAAGTTTGACGGTTCCTTGATTGTTCAAGTCAAGGGCTCCGGCCCCGTCTCGATGGTCGTAGTTGAAGTCAAAAACCGTACAACTGTCCGTGCCATGGCTAAATTAAGAGAAGGTGCCAAAATTGCCGACGACGCATCTTTCCAAGACTTGATTAATGCCGATGCAAAGGGTCAGTGTGCCATTATTCTTGATCCAGCCAACAGAAGACCTTCCGACCAGCCTTACATGGGTGTAGTTCCTTTGGTTGGCGACTCTATCGCCGCAATCTTAGAAAACTATATGGAACAAAGCGAACAGCTTCCAACTAAGATTTGCTTAGCCTCCTCAGGAAAAATCATCGGCGGCCTGATGGTTCAGAAAATGCCTGAAGACGGCGGCACAGCCAACAAAGACATGGATAAGGACGCATGGCCGAGAATCTCTCAGATTGCCGGAACCTTGAAAGAGGAGGAACTTCTCACCTTAGGACAGGACGTCATTCTGCGCAGACTCTTTTGGCAAGAAAAAATTCAGTTGCTTGGTACGGAAGATATTCAGTTTCAATGCGGATGCTCAAAGGAAAAAACTGATACCATGCTGAAGTCCTTAGGTAAAAAAGAATTGGAAGACATCTTGAAAGCCGAAGGCAAAGTTGAAGTTACCTGCCAATTCTGCAACAAAACCATTACTTACTCTCCAGCCGATATTGAAGCACTCTTCCTTGAGGACAGCCCAATGGCAGTATCCAAAGAAGATGTCCCTTCTACTCCGCAGTAATTTAAATCTCTAATGCTCGCCTCCTTAACGGGAGGCTTTTCTTTATGAGGATTTCTTCTGAGAAAAGAAAGAAAAATCGTTACCGTAAAAAATTATTCTTAAAATCTGCAAAAATCCTAAAAATTTCTAAACCATGGAAGTCACTCTTACCTTAATCCTCATCTGTTGTCTTGCCTTCTTTATCGCTGGATGCATTGATTCGATCGCCGGAGGAGGCGGACTTATTACAACCCCAACACTTTTAATGCTTGGTGTTCCGGCCCATTTCTGTTTAGGTTCAACAAAACTTGCTTCAATGTGCGGTTCTTCGGTGGCCCTTTTTACTTTTTGGCAGAACAAACAGATTATCGGGAAAGTAGCTTTGATTGGCGCTGTCTCCTCCTTTGTCGGAGGCGTATTTGGTTCTTGGATAGCTTTATCTATTGATAATCAAAAAATGACCCTCATCATGGTTGGATTGATTCCTGTCGGTCTTGCCATTTCTTTACTCAGCGGCGCCTTCAAAATTGACAAAGAAGTTGAGGATGTTAAAGGATGGCGGTGGAAAGCCGTTCTGATTGGGATTACGGTGGGGATGTATGAAGGGTTTTTCGGACCCGGAGCCGGAAGCTTTTTTCTCATCGGCATCCATGTGTTATTAAAAGCCGGTTTAGTTAAGGCTTCGGGAACGGCGAAAATTTTCAATATCTTTGCCAACCTCGGAGCGGTGTGTACTTTTGCATCAGCGGGCACCGTTGCCTACTCTTTGGCCATCCCTTGCGCTGCTGCAAGTATTCTAGGAAACCGGATCGGTGCGAAGTACGCTATAAAAATCGGACCCAAAGTCGTTAGGAAGGCCTTGTACCTCGTGATTACACTTTTAATGATCTCACTTATCGTCAAGCTAGTCACAACAAGCAACTAGGGATTCTCAAATGAAGAAACAGGCTCCTTGAGAGCCTGCACTGATTCCATTAAGTGAAAAGAGAAGAATTTTTAATCGATAAATTCTCTCTTTACCCGGATATTTAAGTTAGCTAAAAGTTCATATCCGATAGTTCCATGCAACGCTGCTACCTCATTGACCGGAAGATTTTTTCCCCATAATTCAGCCCAGTCGCCCGGTTTTGCCTCAGGAATATCCGTGATATCAACCGTAATCATATCCATGGATACACTTCCAACCAAAGGAGCTTTCTTTCCGTGAATCAGCACAAATCTATCTTCCACTTTCTGTCTGGGATAACCGTCAGCGTAACCGCATGCCAGCACAGCAATTCTCATTGGATGCTCTGCTACGAATTTAGAACCGTAACCTACTGCATCTCCCGGTTGAAGGTTCTGAGTCCCTAAAATGCCTGCTCTCAAAGTCATGACAGGTACCAGGCCCAGTTCTCCGGAGGTTTTATTGCCGTCCGGACTTACGCCGTATAAAGCGATACCGGCCCTGACAGCGCCGTCTGCCGCTTCCGGATGCCACAAAATAGCTCCCGAATTAGAAAAGCATTTATCGCAGGACACGCCTTCCAAAGCGACCAATCTATTAAGCTGTCCGGAAACAGGAAGTTTGCCGTCGGCCGGATAAGTCAGTTCTGAGTTGGCGAAGTGTGTGACAAAATCCACGACTTCCACCATAGGAATCCTTTCAAGCTCTTCTTTGACAGCTTTGGCTCGTGCAGGAAGGAATCCAAGTCGGTTCATTCCGGAATTTAATTTGATATGAACTCTGACTTTATTTTTAAAGCTGAATTTTTTGAGATCTTCAATCTGCCAATCCGAATGGATCAAAGTTTCAATCCCATATTCATCTACTTTTGTTAAATCATCATAAGTGAAGAAGCCTTCAATTAAAAGAACGGGCTTTTTCCATCCGAGATCGCGTACTGCAACGGCTTCGTCAACGTCCAACAATGCCAGACCATCTGTCAGCTCAAAAGTATCTAAGAGACCATGAAGTCCATGACCGTACGCATCTGCCTTGACGACAGACCACATAAATCGTTTCCCTGCTTTTTCTCTGAGCATGGCAATGTTATGGCGGAGAGCGTGTTTGTCGATTAAAGCTTCAATTGGACGAGACATGGAAGCACTTCCTGTAAAAATAACGCACAGGTAATTTTAATTAGTTGAAACGATAAATCGCGTAAATCCGCGATTATTTCTTATCCTCGGGATATTCCGAAAGACGGAACAAGACTTCGTTTTCACGAATCATGTTCATGTGAAGACGAGCACGAGCCTCCAAGGCATCTTTACCCTCACGAAGACTGGCGGCTTCGGCTT
>UQNA01000048.1 GCA_900542195.1 uncultured Sutterella sp.
CTTTCGTAATGGCATCCCTGCAGAATGGCTGCGGAAAGCTCTCCTTTAGTCAGAGCCTGAATCATCTCTATATCGTTATCGAACGATTGAATTCTCTTGAAGAAGTCTTGCGGTGAATATCCGAGAGCGGTAACCTCACCTACCGCGGTCTTCCATCCGGCCATACTAGAGGAAGAGAGACGTCCGATTCTTTTACCCGCCAACATGTCAAGCTTCCGGATATCACTATCTTTATTAACCACAATCAAACTACCCGACAACTTTCCTGCATCGCTGCTGACATTATTCTTGAAAGAAAGCAGATGGTCATAATGCAGATACCGTTCAAGAACCGACGCCATATCACTATTAGTAAAGACAAAATCCGGCGGATTGCGTTTAATTGCTTTCTCGAGCTCAGAACGGCTAAAGCTGAGAACCTCCCAAGGACGCGTACCTAATGCACTAACCAAGCGATTAACAGATTCCGGAATATAAAACTGTGAGTTGCCTGCTTCAGCCTTCTCTAAGTAAATCTCAACCGGCAGTTCTTCTTGTTTCTTTCCTCCTTCAAGTCCTCTTGACGCCGCTTCCGATGCATAAGCGAATTGCACTATACAAACAGAAAAAACAAAGCAGACGGCAACTCCCAAAAGAGGAATCTTTTTAGAAAGCCAAAGCAACGCAGCTTTCTTTTTACTCAGACTGCCGACAACATTGCCAAGAAATTTCAAACAACGGTTCATACGGGATGGATAAGGACAAAAGCCAAGTGTATGAGCCTCTTATAGAGCCAAATCCTTTGAAACGGAAGCGCTTTTAGTAAAAACCCTCTGACGTATTTACGCTGCCTAAGCTCACGATGTGCAGTTTCAGGCTCCTTTTTAAACTTTCTCTCAAGTTTTGAGAAACGCTTCTTGGATTCAGCAAAAAGAAAACGCTCTCTCGCATTCAGCAATATTCTTAGGAGACTCAAATGAAACGTCGTACATTCTTTGCATCAACAGTTGCCGCAGCTTTCGGAACCGCTTCCGCTCTTGCCCAAACACCAACACCAAAGTTCCAATTTCCTGAAAGTGTTGACGAAAACGCCATTAATCCTCCTCCGGGACAGGTTCCTTATCGTTCCAACATCCCGGTTTTCGATTTCCGCATTCGTCCTCCTTACAAAGGCTATATGAACCTCGGCATCATCAAGGCCTGGAGAAACATCCCGACCGGGCCTCGCCAGATGAGACCAACAGGCTTTGAAAGACGTCACGTCGAAAGCATTGCGAAAGCTGACGTCAACCTGATGGTTAAAGAAATGGAAGAAGCCAACGTTATCGGCGGTGTTTTGATGGGACGCGAGACTCTCAATCCAGTGTACGGCGGCGTACCTAACGAAGATTTGCATGAACTGTGCGAGAAATTCCCCGGCAAATTCGTTGCTTTCGCCGGTATTTGCCCGCACGATCCGAAAGCTCTTGAAAAAATGGAATATGCCATTAAGACATTGGGCATGAAAGGCGTCTCCTTAGATCCGGGCTGGTGCGATCCAGCTATTCAAGCTTACGACAAGAAGATTTATCCAATCGTTGATTTAGCAGCTCAGCTGAACGTTCCGGTTGCTTATGCGATGAGTGCTTACACCGGACCAGATTTGACCTATACGGATCCTTCCAAGATGATGCCTCTGATGCAGCAATACAAGAACGTTAATTTCGTTTTATGTCACGGCGCATGGCCTCATGTTCAGGAAGTACTTGGGTTGGCGGCCGTATGTCCGAATCTCTATATCGTTCCGGATGCTTATTTCTATGTCCGCAACATGCCATTTGCCGAGGAATTCGTAAAAGCAGCTAACTCTTATATGAAGTACCGCATGCTCTTCGGTACAGGCTATCCAATCCGCGGATTCGAACAATGCGTTGAAAACTGGAGCAACCGCGGTTTGACCCCGGAATCTTTACGACTCAGCTTGTTTGAAAACGCCAAGTATCTGCTCAATCTCTAATTTTCGCTGAACTCCTTGGGGGCCGGAGCGAGACCTACCGCTCCGGCCGCAACCCTACACTTACAGAGAATTCATCATGACAAACTTAAAGAAATTAACAGTTTCCGTTCTCTTGGCGACAGTTCCTCTCTTCGGAGCCTCTGCAGCTGATATTGAAAAAATAAACACAGACGTCGTCGTGGTGGGTGGCGGCGGTACGGGGCTTTCAGCTGCTGCTTCTGCCCATCAGCACGGTGCCAAAGTTATCCTTCTTGAAAAATTAGCCTTTGTCGGCGGGAGCTCTGCTTTATCCGGCGGAGCGTTGGCCGCCGGAGAGTCAAATCCTCAAAAAAGGGCCGAGACAAAAGATGTCTCCAACGAAGGATTTGCCAAAATCTGGCTTACCGATCAAGACCGTTCATTTCCCGGCGGGGATGAATCAATGCCTAATATTGATCGCATAAATAGACTGACAAAAGAATTCAACATCACCGTCAATTGGATGGAAAAGGACATTGGTCATAAATTCGCAGTTCCTCGTCCTTTCGGGTACGGTGGTCCGAATTACGCCCATGCCCCGGCAGAAGCCCCCATTCCTGCCTCAGGCCGCGGCTCCTCTCATGCCGGCGGAAGATTTGTCATTAAGGCATTTAAGAACTATTTAGACCGGGAAGGCGTGCCAATCATGACCGGTACTAGGGCTCAAGAACTTATTACTGACGATAAAGGAAATGTTATCGGTCTCAAAGCTCTTAAGGGCAAACAACCGATCGAAATTCGTGCGAAAGCCGTGGTTCTTGGAACCGGCGGTTATGCCAGAAACAAGGACCTCTTAGAAAAGTTTGTTCCTTCTTATGCACCTTACACCGATGTTTCTAACGCCACACCCGGTGCGACCGGCGACGGCATTCTTATGGCTCAAAAGATTGGGGCTGCCGGTTTCAAAGACGGCTGGGTCATGGGAATAAGTCCCGTTTCCACAAAACGTGAGTTAAATGACACATTAAAGACTAAAAACGTCTTCAAAGATGATGTTTTCGTCAATCAGGACGGCAAACGTTTCGTAAAGGAAGATTTACCGTACATTGTTGATCCTATTGCTGCTCAGAAAGCTGCTTGGGCTATTCTTGACAGTAAAGATCCAGCCAAAAATGATCTTCTTTCTAAATTCAATGATCCGGCAATTGTGGTTCATGCAGATACATGGGAAGATTTAGCAAAAGCAATGGGAGTTCCTCAGCAATCTCTTAAGGCGACCATGGAACAGTACAACCAAGCCTGCAAAGATAAAAAAGACACTCTCTTAAACAAAGAGCCGGAATTCTTGGTCTCGGTAGACAAGGCTCCTTACTACGCCGTCCGTGTTATTCCGTCGACAATGGGCACTATCGGAGGCCTTCAAACCAACGATAAGTTCCAAGTTTTAAGAGCTGACGGCTCAGTAATCAAAGGACTCTATGCCGGAGGAGAAACCGCCAACCGTCCTTTCTACCGCAGAGTCTACACATCCGGGACAGGATTAGGCCTCGCCTACACCTCAGGCCGTATCGCAGGTGAAAATGCAGCCAAAGAAAAATAGGCACTTCCTTTAGTCCAATCAAAACCCGTCCCAAAGTTCACTCATTGAATCTGAGGCGGGTTTTCTTTTATTCAAAGTTTTTCCAGATCCTCTAAACACTGCTTTATCAAAGGATGAACCATGTCCTCCAAAATTTATATCCTTATCTCGGCTTTACTACCGATGTTGCTTTCCTCGGCCAATGCTCAAGATAAAAGTCAAATCACACTGTTTGGGGTGGTCGACGACGGCTTGGTCCATACATATCAAAAAAAGAGCCTCAACGGTAAAAAGACGGTGCAAAACAGAACTGAGCTGCGTTCCGGAGTTTATCGCGGCGCCCGTTGGGGTGTAAGAGGTGTTGAGGACTTAGGAAACGGTTACTCCGTTGGATTTATCCTGGATGCCGGATTTAAAGATGATAACGGACAACAAACGATGGGACGCCTATTCGGACGCGAATCCAGTTTGAATGTCAAGGGACCTTTCGGTGAACTTTACTTCGGACGCATCGGAGCCATCACTAGCGGCGCCGGTCCAATGGCAATAGCCGCGTGGTATTCGCCGTTCGGCACATCCTGCGGCCAATTTGCCGTGACTTCCTACAACTACATGTTCAATTTCCAGCGTGTAGACAACTCAGTGTCCTACCGTTCTCCTGCGTTTCAAAATACCCGACTTCTTTTACAGTATTCACTCGATGTTGACGGACTGGAAGACCTCGATCCCACTACAGCAGGAATCCAGCATGGCGAAGAAGGTAAAAGTTCCACCGGCCAATACTATGCAATTGGGTTCCAATACAACAATAAAAAGGTTGATTTCAACCTCGGAACAGACCATCTGACATATTCGAAAAATGCAGCCGGTGTAAAGCCTAAAGGAGCTTACACGGTAACTTTCGGCGGATCCGTTAAGTACTCTAAATTAAAAATTTACTCCGGAGCGCAAGTTTTTTGGCATGCAAACAGCAAATGGATAACCACCTACAACCTTCTTTGGAATCAACAAGCGTACTTGAACGGTTATGCTGTCTTAGGAGGCATTGAATATGTCATCGCGGGCGGCCAAGCCATGGCCGCCATAGGATATAGCAAAAGCCGTTCAGCGACACTTTATCAAGAACGGCGCGGTCATATGACAGGAGCTTCTCTCGGGTATGCTTATCCCCTCAGCAAAAGGACTAATCTTTACTTCCTATTCAACGCCAACTATGCAAGACAAAGTTCCGGAAGCGCTCCGGCAGTTAAGACAACTACTTTTGAAGAAGCAATCGGTCTGACCCATTTCTTCTAAATCGAGGCGCTCCTCCCAGAAAACAGAAAGGAGAGAAGAACAAAGCATACGTAGTCAGCCATTTAAGTTATGCCCAAGCATCACACATCTCTTGTGAAGCTATCGAACTGATCGTTTCTTAATTGTTTTCCTCAAAATAAAACTCTCCGCCTGTTTTTTCCAGCAAACGGAGAGTTTTTCTTTATCTTCGGAACCGTTAAGTTCTGATTGTCGCCTCTATACCAATGTATTCATCTGTCCTGCGTAAAGAATAAACAAACGCAGGCACATCATTCCGCCGATGGCGCAAAGACCGGCAAAATAGAATGACATCTTGGATTCCGGTTTAGATCCGGCCACAATGGAAGCCAGTAATGGAACTCCAAAACCGACACACACTGCTCCGACCCAGAACACAACAGCCCAGACTCCTTCAGTAAAGGCACTGAAAGCTAACTTGGCAGATTCGTTGCCGCTCAGAAGAGCGATCGCAATCATGAACAAACAGAAAGCTTCCGTTGCCATAACCGGCCACTCTGCCTGATGCATTGCGTGCATGTCAGGATCAGTCTCTTTGGCTCCGAAGAACCAAGCCGCCAAAATCTTCGTCGCAGCCATCCCGGCAGAAATACCGGAAGCAACGAACAAGGCAGGCAGCACTGCCGTATTGATAAGAGGAAAACGAATAAGTGCGGAAATCAAGAAACCTGTATAGGCGCAGATCGCAAGGGCTAAAACCATAACTATCGCGTTAATCCAAGTTTTCCAAGCTTCCAGTTTTGCGCACACAGGCTTGATCCAGCCCAACAGCGGCCAAGTGCTGAATGTATCTGCAAAGCACATAACAAACAACACCGCAACCAGAGGTATGTAGAAAAGCAGCAGCATGACGCCGATACTCATAACGCTTGTTGGGTTGTAATAGACCAAAATTCTCCAGAAATACAGAGGATTTGTCAGGTCAAGGACCAAGCAAAGCATACCTAAGAGAATGGTAGCCAAACCAATGATGCTCGCTGACTTCAGGATCGGAGTAACGTCGCTCTTATGCTTAAAGAAATTCAGCATCAAAGCAACTGCCACCGCTCCGCCGGAAATGCCTGCTAGGAACAGATAAACTGCAATCGGCCAAGGCCAAGCAATCCCCTCGGATAAACCGGTCGTAAAAGTGATAGTACCGTCCATTTAGATGCTCTCCTTTGTAACGGGGATGTATCTCACGCTTGGATTTGTTCCGAGGTGAGGTTTCACACGGACAGTGTCCTTGACGTTAAGGAGCTTGCTGACATAAGAATTCGGATCATTGACGTCACCGAAAGCCAGAGCGCCGTAACGGCATTTAGAAACACAGGCCGGATCTTCACCGTTAGCCAATTTAGTTTGAAGGCAGAAGTCACAGTTTTCAGCGACTTTAGTCGTTGGGTTAATGAAGCGGACGTTGTAGGGGCAAGCCGCAATACAGTATTTGCAGCCCACACATCTGTCCGGATCCATCGTGACGATATTCGTGACTTCATCTCTATGTGCAGCTTGTGTCGGACAAACACGAACGCAAGGTGCATCCAGACACTGCTGGCAAGAAACGCGGACGTAAACTCGTTCACAATCACACGGCTCAATCTTTCCGCAGTATGGACAGGCTGTTCCGGGAACTCTCGTATTTTGTCTTTCAAGGACCATACGATGAACACCCGGAGGTAGTTTATTAACTTCGCTACACGCTTCTACACATTCACCGCATCCAACGCACTTGTTCTGGTTGAACACCAAAACATAATGAGGATTGGAAGCTGCGGTTTTTTGTGCAGAGCCGGCTGCAGGTTGTCCTTTCGTCTTATCAGCCTCAGCAGCTTTTTGAGATTTATCTTCGGACTTCTGAGGTGTTTCTGATTTTGGAGAACAACCGGCAAGCGTGAGAACGAACAGAGAACCAGCGCCAGCGCCTCTCAAAATTGTTCTTCTGTTTAAAGTACTCACAATGTATCTCCTTGGCGGTCTTAACCGCTTAATCTTCATAAGGGAGAGTTGGTTCGGAAATATATTCCGAACCGTCCTTAACCTTACTTGGCTACGACTTTGGTGTAACCGCCCTTGTCGATGATTTGCTGTGCCTTGGCAATGTAAGCTTTGGCAGTCTGAACGCGGTCAAGCAGATAATTCTGTGCATGAACGCCCCAAGATCCGTCTTTCTGAATCATTGCTGCAATATCATCAGCCTTGTCCAGCAGCAAACGTGCTTCGGTCTGATCAGCCGGACTTAAGCGGGTAACTTCAAGAAGTTTTCTGATGCGCGGAATGGCGCCTGCAACTTCTTCGTAGCCTTCTTTGATCGGAGTCTGCCACTTCATGACTTCGCCGTAGACTTCTTTCTGATCTTGGTAAACGAGACCCTGATCAAGTTTAGAAGTGGCTTCGTTGTGGCATCCCTTCCCTTCGAAGACTGTGTAGTCGGCAGGAGAATTTCTTGCGCAGCTCCACATCAAATCCACAAAGGCGTTGCCGTCTTCATTCTTAGCAAGAACGTAGGCCTTGACTTTGCCTTTTGGTGTGTCGATTTCTTCCTGAACCATTGTGGAAGCGGCCGGATCAACATTGATCTTGTATGTATGCAGGCGTTTGAGAGCCTTTGGACCAGCAGCCTTTTGATCGGTTGAATAGTCATCGGCAGAGGCCATATTCGGCATATGGCAAGCGATGCAGTCAATCTTGTCATGAGTATCGGTATGAGCAAAGACTTCAGCTTGCACGGTATGGCAGTCTTGGCAGCTCTGACGGATTGCCGGTTTAGAAACAACGGCCATCCAAGCAACGCCTTGTTTGCCCTTCGGATCGTGACAAGAAACACAGCTGACGCCTTTCTGAGAGTGCACTGTCATGAAGTGCTGATCGGCTTTTTCTTGATAAGCCTGTTGAGTCAGCAGTGTCTTTTCTTTCTTAGTCAGCTTAGGCTGAGCATCTTTGGCAATGCCTAAGGACTGCATAAATTCCGGTTTTTCAGGAATATTAATCTGTTCAACTTTGTAGCCGCCTTCCTGGGCAAATACGGCAGAAACTCCAAACGCTGCCAAACAAGAAAGAGCTATAGTGGTTAATTTCGTAAGCATGGTATTTTCGCACCTATGTTGCGGAGCTTGAAATCTCAAAACCCCGGCATTCTTTACTAGAGCATTTCTGCTTCGCCCTGATCCATTTCCTCGGCCAAGAAGTCTGCGTAGGCATCTTCCAAGTAATCGGAAGAATAGAGATACAGAGAGCCGGCTGAGGTTTCGGCAACTCGAATATCTTTTGCCTTCGGATCCTTAGCGACCTTATCCAAAACATCTTGGATAACTTTCGGGTCGAGGTTGAACGGAGCAAACTCAAAGGAAAAAATTCCAACCGGTCTCGGATACAGCTGCGAGCTTTCACGAACCGTATTCAATATCAGCTGATAAGGATTGTTCTGAGCAGACATGAGTCTTGCGAAAGAACTGGAAAGAAGCGGCAGGAAATGTACATACCGTTTTCCATCCCAGCTTTCGAATTCCTCAATGTTGTTCGGACCTTTCAGAGCTTCAGCGTAAACCTCGTCGAAATATTCCGGAGTGACTTCTCTAAGTTCTGCGGGTTCGCCCTCTTGTTTTTCCAGATCTCTTACGCTGAGCTCTCCGTTAAACAGAGAGTGCAGCATTCTTCTTCTGGAAATCAGTCTGCGGCGTTCCTTTCCTTCCGGACTGTCGTCAGCAGAATTGCGCAGTTCTTTTTCCTTATAAGGAATAGTGTCAATTTCAGTCTTTGCTTCCTCTTCAGTCAGCATTTTCTGATTCGGAGCCCGTTCGAGAAACTCTGCCCGGAGCTCTTCAACAGTGACAAGTTGAACCTTGGAACTGTGTTCTGTGACTAAATCAACAAGAAATACGATGTCAGATTTGAACTGGCTGGTATTTGTTGAGAGTTTGTTTTCAGGACAATTCATACTATTGCTCTACTTTCCAGGCATTAAACCTTCTTTTTGCATGACAGGGACAACGAAGTCGAGCTGCATTTCTTTGTAGGCCTTTTCAGTCGGGGCTCCGGTCTTCGGATCCCAGCCAACCATTTCAAAGAAAATATCAAAGCTCTTTTCGATATCGTCTTTATCCATTCTGATCGTGCCTTTCGTAAATGCAGGACGATTCTTCGGATCTGTGAAAATCCAATTCGGATAGAAGTCGTGTTTCTTACGCATATTCAGCTCATTCATCTGACGCATTGTGTAAGCGCGGTGAAGAGTAAATGCTCTGAAACCGGCGTTGTCTAACTGTTGAGCAGTGTCCTTTCTGCCTGTTAAAGCACGATAGACCTTGCCTTCCATGTCATCGTCTCCGATATAGTTGTCAGACTTGTTCGGAGAGACAACCCACGGAGCCATCCAAGAGCAAAGACCCAACATATCATGAAGTTCTTTTCTGCAGATAACCCAGCGGAGGCGGCGCATCTTAGCTTCGTTTGTCGGAGTGTAGTCGCCGATCTCATCAACGGCATCACCGCTGCCCCAGAAGCGTTCGGCAATTGTCTTCTTGACGCCGATTGGCAAGCCGCTTCTTGTGAAGTTAACGGTACCGTGGCTCATCGGGTCGCGGTTGTACAGACAGTTCAAAACAGTTCCGACCTGTCCGTCGTCTTCGTTGGCATGATGTTTCGGATGGCTCAAAGCCCAGTAGTTCGTAGACTTATCATTTCTCCAATCATCTTCAGGAATGCCGAAGTGATCAAGCATATAAGCAGTGCTTTCTCCGAGCCACTTGCCCATTTCGCCTTGTCTGTAAGCGATACGGGTGAAGAGATCCATTAAGAAAGAGGCGTCGCAGTCTTCAATCTTCTGCCATGGAATGGAGTTGTATTCCTTCTCCGGAAGTAACTTCTTCCAACGTCCTTCTACGTACATCTTCTTGAAGTCGCGGTGGAGTTGACCGTAGTTGCACCAAACACCAAGGTCATCCATCACCTGAATACCGACCATGGAAGCTTGGCGGGCTGCCGGCAAATCGCGTTTAGCGGCAATCTTCGGGAAGATCACGCGGCCGAAATACAGAGACATGCAGGTCTGTTCGGTCATCTTATTGATGTGGTAGCGGGCAGCAGCTTCATCATCTTCAACGATAGCGTAGCAGCGGAGCGGGCAGCCGTAGCAGCCGTTATTTCTAACCTTAATCTTTAAACCCTGCGGTTTGCCAAGGAAGAACTGGCTGGCGCACCAACGATAAGAAATGCGGTTAGGACTGCGCATATCTTCGGAAAGAATAATAGGCGGATTAGCTTTCTGCCACACATTACCCGGCATACCGTTCCAACGGCTTCCCGGTGCATAGAACTCAAACAGCGGATTAGGAGCAGACGGAACGACGTGCTGGTTCAAAGAACCGAACAATTCGATATTTCTTTCGTTAATCTTCTGCCACTCTTGTTTATCGGCGTGAATGTGAATCGGCTGGTCGCCGTTAACTACTACACCTTTGAGCTTCTTAGAACCGAAAATGCTGCCGATACCGCCGCCGGAGTGCTGACGTGCACTGATAAGAACAGACATCGGAACGAGGTTTTCACCGGCCGGTCCGATAACGGCTACTGAAGCCGTCGGCTTAGTCTGATTGGCAAGCATCTGTTGTGCGCGGCGAGTGCCTTGGCCCCAAATACCTTTAGCGTCTCTAATTTCAACTTCATCGTTGTCGATATAGAGATATACAGGTTTATCAGATTTTCCTTCAATGATGATGAAGTCATATCCGGCTAATTTCAACTTAGCTGCCAAATCACCGCCGATGTGAGCGCTGGCGATCATAGGGATCGGGTAGATAGTCGGATAGATAGTAGTGATGGAAGTACGGCTGGAGCAAAGAGCACCTGATCCGGAGAATGGTCCGGGAGCAATAACCAATTTGTTAGCTTCGTCTAAAGGCTGTGTCTTCGGAGGAACTTCATCCCAAAATACGCGGTAACCGATAGCTGTTCCGCCGATTTCATCTTTGAAACGAGGGAATGTCGGCTCCTTAGTAATCTGGCCGGTTGTTAAATTAACGCGGAGGCCCTGACCGGTATAGCCATATCTTTTTTGTGTGTTGTCCATTTCAGTTCCTTTCAGTTAATTAACCGTGGCAAACAGAACACTGTTTGGCGTTTTCTTCCGGCAGATAACCGTGAACAGGACGCTTGCCTGGTTCGCCGGAACGATCTTTCCAAGGCAGATAAACAAGAGCAGCGGCAGGACACGCTTTCACGCACTTCGGATCACCGTCGCATAAGAAGCACTTGCTGGCTTTTTCCGCTTCGCGGTCAAAAGTCATCATGTCCCAAGGGCAGGCTTTCTGACATAAACCGCAGCCGATGCACTGGTCTTCGACAACGAATCTTGCACCGGTTTCAGGATTGACTTGAATGGCGCCTTGAGGACAAGCATTTGCGCAAGGAACCGGGTGAGCACACTGGCGGCAGGTATCCTGAACCACAGTGGAATTGCCCCAAACACCTTGCAGAGGACGGTAACCGGAGTTGCCGGGTCCATACCAAATATTGCGGCCGATCTTAATTCTTGCTAAAACGGGGTCGTTTTTGCCGTCGTTATATTCGGTACAGGCCATTTCGCAACGCTGGCAATCAACACAGAGAGAGGGATCGCCAACGATTAAACCTTCCGGTGCCTGCAAAATGATGTAAGGACGTGTTCCGGTTTGAGCTCGTACTTGGTTCATCGCAGCCAATGTAGCAGTCACGGATGCGACCTCGAGGAAACCGCGTCGGGTAATGTCTTGGGGTAAATTGACCTTGGACATCAAGTCTTTTAGATCAAACATAATTATTTTTCTCCTGGTGGAGGGACGAAAAACCGTAGTAATCCGTCATAGGGACAGCTTCTAAAACTCGAGCTTGCGCTGCCTTTTAGAAACTTACTGGCTTGAAGAGCGACAAAGATTATTTGCTTTGGAGGGACCAGCCGTTGCTGCCGACAGGCTTAATAGTCCATCTTGTGCGTAAGGAAGGGGTAATAAAGAAGAGAGCAACAGAACAATCACGCTCGGGAGCGAAGCTCTTTGATTCCGAATTGTGATTAGTCCTTATGGAACTCATTTTATTTCTCCGCAACAATTAACTGTTGCCGTCTTGGGGAGTACTGCTGAAAACCTTTACATTTGTATGAAACGTAACAGCATGTTAGGGATTTTAACAAATAGAAATAAATAGTGAAGAGGTTTTAAGCTCCTTTTAACAATTTTTCCAGATAAAAAATTCATTGAATTTATATAATTTATCGAGTATGTTTGCATATTAATTAAAATATTTATATTAATTTCAAGTAGTTAATTACTCGTTTAATTTTTAAATTATTTTTCATGTAACTCGAAAACTCTTGAGTTGTAAATTTGCAAATATCATCCTTTCGGATTAGCTTTATTCACAATATAGAAATTTCGAATCCATTACGAGATATCTTTGAGATGCTCCCGGGATAACGTTCTCCTGCACGGAAATAGAAAGGAACCTAAACTGCGTCAGGAGCTATAAACGAATAACAGAGAAAACTCATATTTTCTGTGAAGCCCATATTTGTCCGTTTTGTGCGTCCTGTATTCATTTTTCAACTTACGTCAGCAAACTCTCCGTGCCTGCGTACAGAAACTTCAATCTGAAAGAAAGGCCAAAGAAAGCAGCTTTAGTCGTCATACTTATCTCCTGGTGATCGATTCTTTTTTTAACTGAGGTCATTTTCTGTCAGGAAACTGCTCGAGTAGTTTGATATAGATCAAACTTTGGTCATTTTTGAAATCCATAGGCGACCAGAAAAACAACAAGCGGCCAAGAACTTCGATCTATAACAGCTCATATTTGCTGATTTCTTCACGGATTTACCTGTCTCTCGGCCTAAAATAACGGTTTTAGGTTTATTGCGTCCAAGTCATGAACGGAAATTTTGTACTCTATCCTTTCAGCCGTCCGCCATTGCCATTTGAAAAAGTCAAAATCACTTCTCCTTTGGCAAATAGTTTTGGTCTTGAACTGGCGGAAGACGTTATCAGCCAAGAAAATATTCCACCCTATGATGTGGCAACAAGAGACGGCTGGGCTATTGCTACCGAAGATAAGCACTATCCGCTTAAATCTCCGGCAATCGTTAACGGCGAGGGGCCGAAATACTTGGAAGTCAATTCATACTGCTGGATCAACACCGGAGGATATTTACCGGAGAGAGCCGACGCCGTTGTTTCTAACAAAGAGCCGTCCGATCCTGAATTCGGTCTCGATACATATCCACTTGAAAATGTCTTACCGAAAGGTAGCGAATGGCAAAGAGGCGAGTTAATTCTCAAAGCCGGGACGGTGCTGGCTGCTGCGCAGCAGGCCCTTTTGTTTGAAGCGGGGATTCAAGAAGTAACCGTATACAAACGCCCTTCCGTTGCGATTTTAGCCACCGGACATGAAATTGTTGAAGCAGGTTCGGAATCAATAGTCAAAAGAGGACGGCATTCGAGCAATGCCACTTATCTCTCTAATCTGCTGAATGGTTTGGGACTAACCGACACTGCCGTCTTTTTTGCAAAAGACTCTGCTGTAGAACTTAGCTCGAGGCTCATTTCGTTAGGTCAATATTTTGACTTTATCATCACCGTCGGCGGCACGGGCCAAGGCAAGAGCGATTTGCTTCGCAAATCAATCAAAATGTCCGGCGGTTCTCTGATCAAGGACGGCACCCGGTTATCCAGTTCCCTTCCGTTTGTATACGGAAAGATGAACAAATCGATTCTTATCGGCCTACCTGGTAATCCGCTCGGCTTTATTTGTTTAGCTCAGCGGTTTGTCCTTCCTCAGATTTGGTCTTCCTTCATGACAGCACCTTTTCCGGTGAAGAAAGTAGAAGCGATCATGGGCTTTAATTTCCAAGGAAAAGCCGGAGATATCTGTGTACAGCTTGCTCCTTTGGGAGATCATCTTATTGCCCTTCCGCTGCAGAAAGGAAGCGGTCGTTCTGCGTCATTCAGAGATGCACAGGCCATTATTAAGAATCCAAAAGGACATCACTTAGAAGCAAATCAGCAAGTAGAAGCTGAGCTCTTCTTCAACGGCCTTCACTTTTAGGCTGCAGCTGTCTCCGGAGGTAAGAAGAAAAATAGATCTCTTGTTACGAACCTACTGATTTTGACCAAAGAGAGATCGGTTTCATTCGGCTGTACACAGCCTGAGCAGTGCAGCTCACTTCAATAACAAAAGGACGGTAGTTTCAATCGATCTGACCGTCCTTGTGCTGAATTAGATAAAAGAATTAACTTCTGGCCTTTTCCTTAGCCACGTTCTCACCGGCAATCCTGCCGAAGACGAAGCAGTCAAGAAGAGCATTACCGCCGACTCGGTTGGTTCCATGGATACCGCCGGTAATTTCGCCGGCTGCATATAAGCGAGGAATCGGAGTTCCAGTGCAGTCCAGAACTTGAGCCTTGGTGTTGGTGTTCAATCCGCCCATCGTATGGTGAACGGTCATGCCTGTGTAGCAAGCCCAGAAAGGTCCTTTTTCAATCTTTCTTGTGAGATTGCGGGGAGCCTTATGGAAGTCAGGATCTTCCTTGTTTTTGATAATAACGTTGTTATATCTGTCTACGGTCTTCTGCAAACCTTCAGGATCGACGCCCATCTTCACAGCCAGTTCTTTAATAGTCGGAGCTGTCCATGCTTCGTTGATTTCAATACCTCTTTGAACTGCATCATGTACGGCGCTGTTGTATGACTCATACTGATTATTGTCAACTACAGTGTAACCATAGCGTTCCGGTGTGCCTAATACTGCATCACGGATATGATCACGTCGAGCACCTTCATCAACGATACGATTGCCTCGTTTGTCTACATAGATAGAGCCGTCCACATTTGTGTTCAAGATAATCTTCATCTTCTTACCGGCCGGTGCTCCCGGAGTGGACTGGATGAAGTCCATACCAATCAAATATCCGCCGATTCGATTTGCAGCCATCATTACATCACCGGTATGGCCGGGAAGATTGTCAGTGCCGAGTCCGGCAGTTCTTGGATCATGCAGTTCTCTCAAATACTGATTGCCGGAGAATCCGCCGCTGGCCAAAACTACGCCTTTCTTGGCCTCGATATTTAAGACTTGTCCTTTGCTGTTTTGGACTTTTACGCCCAAGACATCGCCGCTCCATGGCTGTTCACGGTAAATCTCAACGACGGAGAAACCGGTCTTGAAAGGAACGTTTTCTTTCTTCAAGGCTTTTGACAAGACTCCCGTATAACCGATACCTTTCGGAACTGCAGGAGAGTGAGCGCGAGGATAGAGACCACCGAACATTTGATGAACTGTCGGCTTGAATTCCATTCCTAAGCCTTCGAGCCATGTGATTACGCTATAGGCATTATCACAAAGGACTTTTACGCGTGCAGGATCGCCTCTGAAATCGCCGGCTGCTAAGGTTTGAGCGGCGTGTTTTTCAGGAGAATCTTCAATATTTTGTTTCGGTTGACGAACCGGATCAGCGGCATTAATTTGGCCTTGAGCTGCCATTGTATTACCGCCCGTAAAAAGCAATTTTTCAATAATTACTACTTTTGCTCCGTTTTGTGCAGCCAACAATGCAGCAGCCATACCAGCTCCGCCGCCGCCAACTACAACAACATCATAAGATTCGTCCCATTGCTGAGGAACGTACGGATTTGCAGGATTTGAGGTCTGGGCAAGAACAGCTCCGGAACCAAAAGCAAGAACACCGGCACCGGCTGTCTTGAAAAGATTTCTTCTGCTAATGTTGGACATAATAAACTCCTTGAAGATTTTGAGAAAAAACTTCCCCTGAGAGGACCTTTTCAGCCCCCTGTGAATTAAATTAACTGTCTAAAAACTATTGAGAAATAAAGCGTTACGTCTCTATATGCGACATAAACTCTCTTAGCTGTATTAGGTCTCTGACTCCGACTTTGTTGTAGGCATTGAAGCGATGAGTTTCTACGGTTCTCTCACTCAATCCTAACCTTTGAGCAATCTGGTAGTTCATCAATCCGGCATTAACCAACTTCAAAACTTCCTTCTCTCGTTGAGTTAAAGCGTCGTAGAACTCCTGATACCTGACCAATCGATAATCCTTATGCCGTTCTTCATTATCAGTCTTTACGGCTCTTTCAACGGCTTCAAGCAGAACTTCCGCTGACACAGGCTTTTTCAGAATATCAACGGCACCTTTTCTAAAAGCGGTAATAGCCATGTCTACATCCGCATGAGCGGTAAGAAAGATGATGGGCTGAGAATAACCTTCATGCGCCAGCATTTCCTGAAACTCCAAACCATTCACCAAAGGCATCTGATAATCCAAAATGATGCAGCCGGGAACTTCAGGATCGTCCTTTTTCAAAAACGAAGCGGTATCAGAATAAAAAGTGACAAGCCAGCCTTCAGTCTTGAGGATGAAACGGATTGCGTCTCCGAATCCTTCGTCATCATCAACAATACGAACGATTGAATTTTCCTGAAGTTTGCGGTCGATCACTTTTCTCTCCCAAAAGACTAAAAGTTATGACACACACCGAACGCTGTTGTTAAACGAGTCGCCTTGCTTTCAGCATTCTTGAACATCCCTGTTCCTCTGGCATAGCTGCCTACTGCATAGAGCGAAGTTCGCTTGGACAATGGATAGAGGTACTTTAACGAAGCGACCCAACGATCGCCGTCTCTGTCGGCATCTGTCTTCATGCTTTCACCCTGCCATTTTCCCATATTCCACTTGAAGGCGCCAAAGAGTTTTCCCCCGCCTACAGGATAGCTGCCGCCGATAACAAAGGAGTCAGATCTAAAGCCTTTCCTGCTTTCTTTGACCTTAGCTGCGTTTCCAAAACCTAAATCTTTGGCATAAAAGGCATTAGGACCGCCACTCAGGTTTCGAGAATTCCAAACATGCTGGTATCCGAGGTTTAGACGGAACTGTCCGAACATCTTATATGCTGTCAAGAACAAGTTGTAAGTCGGCTCGGAATCCGCGCCATTATTGGCTCCGGCCTTTCTGTAATCGATCACGGTAAAAACAGTCCCTACGCTAAAGTCAGCTTGCTTGTATTGGGCTGATAGACCATAGTAGTGGTTGTTTTTACTCCAAGTATCCTCATCAGAGGAGATGCCGTTTGAGTATTGCGCCGTCAAAGTAACTGAATTGGTAGGCTTTACTTGGTAAGTGACAGAATTATTAAGCATTCCGGAATTAACCAAGGAACCGATAAGAGCAGCATCTAAGAAGTTGCTTGCCATTGGATTGGCGCCCATCTTTGGAAACTGTCCAAAGTATCCTGTGGTTCCCATTAGAGAGCCCGAGCGGCCGAAACCAAGTTCGCCCCATTTTCCACCGACGATCAGTAAGGAGTCTCTATCGAAAAGCACGCCGGCGGTTTGAGGTGCTCCGTTATTTACTTTGATGCCTTGTTCCAAGATGAACTTAACATAATTTCCATTTCCGAGCTCTTCTTTTCCCGTCAGGCCCCAACGACTGGCGGCATTTCCTCCCGAGACGGCTTGAACACTAGTCTGCTGACCTTTGCCTTTCATAACGCCGAAACCCGTATCCACAACGCCGTAAACACTCACCGTGCTTTGAGCGTAAACAGCTGGGACCGCGCACAGCAAACAAAAGGTTAAAAACTTATTTGACATTCTTGGCACCTTTTTCTCCTTTGTTTTGAGAACTTCCATGGGTCCAAGATAAAGAATGCATCACTTAGGGTCCTGGTACCTAAGTACTAAAAAAGGTGTAATTCCTAATAGGCCGGTGTGAGATCATAGAAGTAGTGATATGGAGATCTTTATGCCGAAAATTCTCTTGCTTTTATTGCTGCCTTTGGCTTTGTTATCGGCCCCGGCGCAAGCCACTTACGTAGTTGGTCTCGGAACCGGCGCTATGTCCAGCAACGAACAAGAGTTCTTTGAAGCAACAAAAAAATACCTGGAACAAAAATTCGGTACGAATGAAATTCAATTCATGCAGCCGGTGTCTCTTACGCACTTAAAGAAACTGATAGAAGAAAAGAAAATCGAGTACTTCATTTCATCAGCCGGCTTTGCACGCTCTCTTTCACAAGATGGTGTTCGCGAACTATTAATCTACGCTCCTACTAAAAAGGGAACAGATAGAAATGAATTAGGTTCGGTCTTTTTGACTCGGCAGGACATGACGGTTTGCACGCTTGCCGATTTAAAAAACAAACGCTTTACCTCCAACAATCCTGATGCTTTTTTCAGTCACATTGTGCCGTTGGCAGAAATCAGTTATGCCGGATACGATCCTAAAAAATTCTTCTCCTCGGTATCTTTTCTCAATAAAAATCCCGAGGATCTTCTGCAGGCTTTAATTGACGGAAGAACCGATGTCGTAGCGCTCCCCGGATGCTATTGGGAAACCTTGTCCGCACAAAATGGAGAAATTCGAGAGAAAGTAAAACCGGTGTTAGTCTCCAGTACGTCACCCTGCACCAGCTCTACTCGAACCTTTCCGAATTGGACCTTATCTTCTACAAAAAACAGCGATGCTGCCTTCACACGCAAGTTAGTCACAGCGCTTCTTGAGATGCCATTTTCTAAAGGAACCGCATCATGGTCCGTTCAAATGGATCTCAGCTCAATTGACGGTCTTTTCAAGGAGCTGAAGATAGGCCACTTCTCGGACTATCGGCCCTGGACTCTCAAAGAAATGCTTCAAAAGTACAGTTTTGCAGTCCTTCTTTTTGCAGTTTTCCTTTTGGGCCTGCTTTCTCTGACGCTCTTCCTTTACCTAAAATTAAAAAGAAGGTCTGAACAGCTTGTAGCTACGTTAAGAGCAAAAATCAAAACCGATCGGGCTATGAAAGAGGCCGAAGCCCGTTTGATGGCGTTGCAAAAAATCAGCACTATCGATCATATGAGTTCAATGATTGCTCATGAACTTCCACAACCTTTAGGTGCTGTCCAAGCTTATGCCGAAGGACTTTTGCGAGCACAAAACAAACAGGCCCTAGACAGCCAGACGCTGACGGAAATGCTAATAAAAATAATTTTTCAGACCAAGAAAGTTGAAGATATCGTCAACTCGGTCCGAAATTACGCAAAAGAAAGAAAGTTAAAGAAAACACCATCGAAAGTTAACGGAACAGTAGCGGAAGCTATCCAAGATTTTCGCTTTGCCTTTCATTGTGATAATTTGGCAATCAATTTTTCCCGATCCAATGCAGAGCCGGTTTGCAGTTTGTCGCCTTTGGAATTTGAATTGGCAATCTACAATCTGCTTAAGAATGCCAAGGAGGCTCTCGAAGCTCAGAATGTTAAGAATCCGGAAATCACCGTAACAGTTAACGAGGACGAAGAAAGTTGCAGAATAGCCATCGCAGACAACGGCTCCAAGGTCTCAGATGATGAATTGCAAAGAATTCAAGTATCCATGTCCTCTCGCAAAAGTGCCGGGTTAGGAATTGGGCTTTCCATCGTGAGATCCATCATTCAAAATCACGGAGGAAAATTTTCGATCAAGCGAACAGAACTTGGGACAGGAATTACCTGCGAAATTACTCTTCCGCTTTTCAAAGCAGAACCTTCTCAGGAAATCGAACCTGATAAAAAGCAAGAAGCTCACACAAAATGACTTACAGGATCAAGCGGTCAACTTGTAAAGCCCAACAATCTGTGCGGAACCGACGATAAAACCGTCCATTTCTCGGAGAAGCTCTTTTCTCTGAGGAGGACGTTCAAAGGACAATTCGGTATTAAGTGCGTAAAGCTTAAAGAAATACCGATGTGTGCCGATTGGAGGACGAGGCCCGATATAGCCTACTGTTCCTCTGTCGTTCAAACCTTCCTTGGCTCCGGGAATTTGTGAGATGTCCTGCCCTGCCGCTAATTCCATAGACTGCGGAGGAAGGTTATAGACAATCCAATGCGTAAAAATTAATTTAGGATTTTCCGGATCAGGAGCATCCGGATCCTCCACGATGAGTACCAAAGATTTCGCAGCCTCAGGAATGTCAGAAATTACTAACGGAGGGGAGAGATCTTCTCCTTCCTGTGTGTATTCGATTGGAATAAATCCTTTGTCAGCAAAAGCCGGAGAAGAAATCTTCATCTTTGGTACCTCAATTTTGATTACGGTCTTTGTGCAATCTCACGAGTCTTAGAAGATTTAACAGCGCGGACAATACTGTCAAGCATCACTGAAAGTTCCTCTACGATGTTAGAGGCTGTCACAATACCGCTAATCTTACCTTCCTCATCAACTACCGGGAGTCTTCTTATACCCTGTTCCCGCATTCTGGCCAGAGCATCGACCACACCTTCGGAGGAGTGAGCTACAGAAACCGGTGCAGACATAACTTCATCAACCACGAGAGTCTTAATGTCTTTTTCCAGGGCCACTACTTCAATCGTAATGTCTCGGTCTGTCAGCATACCGATCGGGCGTTCGTTCTCGTCAACAACCACGAGACTTCCGACATGAAGTTCTCTCATTTCTTTTGCGCAATTAAGAAGCGATGTGCCGGAAGGTATTGTTGCTACCTTATGTACAGCCAAATCGCCGATCTTCATTGAGCGAGCTCTCATATTTACCTCTTACACTAAATAATCTTTGATTATCCGAATAGTCTACAAAAAATCTGTTGCTTTTTAAGCAGTTCCCGATAACTCAGCCGATAAATACCGCACTAAAACATGGATCCTTTTGAGTTCCCTGACCTCAGGTTCTGCAGAGCGAACTTTGAAAAATAATTAATTCTGTTCCTTTTCTTCTTGCGGCTGAGCTTTCAAATTAACAAAATCAAAAACTTCCTCATCCATCAGATGAGACGGAGCTACGCGGCCTAAACTCTTAAAAATATTCTCCACCCGGCCCGGGTGCTCTTTGTCCATTTTCTCAATCAATTCTTTCATTTCTCGACGGCATTTGTCATCGGCTCCGCAAAGCTTCGGAATGATGTCGTAATTTTGAACCTTGCACCAGCGCTTCAAGTCTTTTTCCCGGATATAGATCATCGGCCGGATAACAATATGCTCCTTGGCATCGCTCAAAAGTTTCGGCGGCATCGACTTTAGACGTCCGCCGTAATACATATTGAGAAGCAATGTAGAAACCACATCGTCCATGTGGTGCCCTAAGGCAATCTTTGTAACCTTCTGCTCCCTAGCAATACGGTAAACAATGCCTCTTCTCAAACGAGAACATAAAGAACAAAAGTTTCTTGGATCTTGATACTTGGATTTAACAATACTGAAAGTATCCTGATCTTCGATAAGGTATGGCACGCCAATCTTCTCGAGATGATTAACCAACTTATCCAACGGGAAATTGGGAAGATGCTGATTCAGACAAAAAGCTAGAAGTTCAAACTTCACGTTGCTTCTTCCCTGCAGTCTCACCAAAGCATCTAAAAGAGCATACGAGTCTTTGCCCCCGGATACGCAGACCATGACCTTGTCGCCGTCTTCAATGAGATTGAAGTCGATAATAGCCTTCGCACAAAGTCTGACGATTCTTTTTTCAAGTTTTCGATTCTCAAAAGAAAGTCGCTGACGTGTCACCAAATTTTTTTTATCTTTCGCAGGCTCTATTTCATCCGCCGAGGTTTCGTCTGACGGCTCTTCGGCCACCAAAGAAAGTTCTTTCTCTTCTTCTTGGAGAAAATCTACCGCTTTAATTTTGATCATGCTGTTCAACAAATATCTCTATTCCAAAGGATGCACCGTCTGTCAGAACATCCAACTTTTCTGTCTTAACCTTTACCGCCTTTACCATGGGATTTGAGAGGACATGTTTAGCCACCGATGCAGCAAGAGTTTCCTGCAGATCAATGTGACCTTTTGAAAGGACTTCTTTTATAGAACCGATGATTTCTTCGTAGTTGTATACATTGGATAAGTCATCGTCGGTCGGATGATTTTCAACCCATGCTTCAACATTAAATCTAACAGATTGTTTTCGTTTTCTTTCAGAGTCATAAGCACCTATCGCAACATCCAGGACATAATCTGTCAAATGTACCTTGCGGTATTTGCCGGAACACAGAAGAAAATCTTCTATCCGCATTTATCGTTTTCCTTCGCTGAGTAACATCACTGCATTGATTTATGCCACAATCTAATGCATGCGATGGATTCTTACTATTTTTATAGCTCTCTGTATTCTGTCGTCTGCAATTCCTTGGCTTCAAAAGCTCGGAATCGGACGACTTCCGGGAGATATTAACTTCAAAATCTTCGGAAAAGAGATAAACATTCCGATTGCGAGCACTATTCTCATCGGAACTGTAATTCTTTTGATCGGAAAGTTACTTTGAGAATTTTTCAATTAACAAGCACCTTGCCTCGTCGACCAGTTTCGGCACATCCTTTTTATCTTTAACTTTTGCAACGATTTCCTTCAAGTCTAATTGTCTGACTGCATCAGCAAGGTGTTCCCAATAGTCTCGCTCATCCTTTGAAAGATCAGTGTCATAGCACTCAAGCAATTGTTTAAATCTTTCAGGTCTTCTAAGCGAATCTGTCTTTTTCAAGAAGAGCAATTTTTCAGAGGCCGAAGATGAAACTTTCGGAACCTTCTTTTCATAATTTTTGGCCAAGACTGCCAGTTCAGAATATTCCTTCGGCAGTCTTAGAGCTTTCAAAATCTTATTCAGATCTTGAACCGGAACCTCTTCTAGGCTCGCGACAAATCTTTTGAGCCTTGGATCCTTACTTTTAACCTCATCTACTTTTGCTAAAACGGACGGAGAAAGCCTCCAGGCCGGAAACGCTCTTTCCAAGTATCCGGTTTCTCTCAAGACTTCAAAGAATCTGGATGGTTTAGATTCTTCTAGCGCCCGCAAAAATTCTTGAGTAACCCTTTCTTGAACTAAGTTATCGGACTCTCCCGACGAGACGATAGTCTGCAGAAGAGTCATCGTTTCCGGGGCAATAGAAAATTCCGGCAGTCTTGCAGAGAATCTGGCAACCCTCAGCAATCGAACAGGATCCTCGACAAAAGCGTCGCTAACATGTCTCAATACTCGATTTTTTAAATCTTCTTTTCCGCCATAGCAATCAATTAGAGAGCCGTCTTCATCAAAAGCCATAGCGTTAATAGTCAAGTCTCGTCTTAGAAGATCCTCTTCTAACGTGACGGATGGGTCGGCATGAAAGACAAAACCGTGATAGCCCTTCCCGCTTTTTCTTTCCGTGCGAGCGAGCGCCAACTCTTCTCCGTTCTTTGGATCAATAAAAACCGGAAAGTCCGCGCCTACGGGAATAAAACCACGCTTAACCATTTCTTCCGGACTGGCACCGACTACGACCCAGTCCTTGTCCTGAGGCGCGATATCAAAACCCTCTTCTTTTAAAAGAGTGTCTCTGACCCAACCTCCAACTATGTATCTTTTCATCTAACTTCTCCAAGGATACCTCGGGTTTCAACCCGAGGAGGAATTGGACAG
>UQNA01000049.1 GCA_900542195.1 uncultured Sutterella sp.
TATCAACCCGTACATTGAACAGCAGAATACGCCTGACTGAAAAAATTTTAGATTCTGCCCTTATATCACCGTCCTAAAGAACGGTGTTTTACGGGCCTGTCTGATCACGGCGACCGCATAATTAATTTTTATAGGAACCCTTGAGAGCAAGCCAAGCATTCCATTGCCAATTCAGGTTTTCTACAACGTTGTTGGGTCGCCTTTACGGGCATCATTTGGCCTTTGACACGGTTGGTATCCCATAGCCAGAAACGGTAATTCTCTATCATTGCCAATGCTAATTTATTCAATCCAACACGGTTTGAGATATAGGCTTCATCCTTTCCTTGTATCCGATCCTGCAGGAAATTTACGTCCAGTACCCAATGGAGGTTATTTTCTACGGCCCAATGAGATCGAATTACTTTGGCAATATCTTCAACCGTTGTCTTGTTATAAGGCAAACTGGTGATGTAGTAGCGATCTTCAAAACTTTCCTGTCCGGTATTTTTTATGACGGTTCCACTGGAGACTTTGACTACGCAACCGTCTTGTAAACCATCCCATTTTTCTCGAAGAACCTTAGACAAAAGACTGCCTCGGATTATGGAATAAGTTCGAGATTCGATTCTTCCATGAACCAACTCCACAGGTAGCTCTAATTTAAGAATTTGATCCGGATGTGTATCGACAAACAGACGACGGACCTCATTCCAGCTCTTTTCTTGATTCCCCTTAAGGGACACGCAGTAGTTGGCACTTCGTTTTAAAACGGTTTCAACAAATGACAGCTGGCAGCTCATGGCATCGGCTGTTATGACAGCGCCTGCGACATCCATTGTTGAAAGCATTTCCGGGCCGACTGTAATCTTGTTATTTTTTTTACTTATTAAACGCTGCTTGAGACAAAGTTTGCGTTGAACATCATAAAAATTCATCAACATATAACAGTCGTTTCGTCGAGAATCGGCACAACGATCGCCACTTGTGGCCCGAACGCCCTGTCCATCGGCGCTAATAATGCGCATACCCTGACTGGCTTTGTCTAGGAGATGGGAAAGCATTTTTCTATAGAATTCTTCAAACTTCTCAGGCTCTACTTTCAAAAAAGCTCTATAGACGATGTCGGCAGTTAAAGGCTGTTGCGGAAGGTCTTCGTGGCATCGAGAAAAATATTCAAAATTGTCGTTGTAATACTGAGAAATTGCTTCGCAATCAGACACGCCGCTCAAAGCGCACATGATGGCAGCTTGAACTATAGGTTCAAGAGGAAAAGTAATTCGGCGGCAATCCCTTTGTTCCATTTCACTTTCTTGGATGGCTTGCGAAATCTCGCTGACTGATTGATGTGCGTAGACAGGGATGGCTTTCCGGGTTTTCAGTTCTTGGGACAAAATTTTATTTTGCTGTCGAGCCAGATAAAGCTTGCTAAAACTAAAAACCCCGTTTTTGATTTGACCTAAAGTCTCCCGTTTGTTTTTCTTTTTCCCTGTGCTTGGATCTATCTCCCGGGTCTCACGGAAAACTTGATAGACATCTCTTGTTTTGTTGTAATTAAGTTGGCAGCCTTCAGGAATTTCGGGAAACTTTTGATAATCGACCTTCATAATCGCCTATAATTAATACTTATAGTAAATTATAATACAAAACTATACGTGCTAAGTCTTGATATGTCTATAAATATTAATTATTAGCTATTTGTCAAGCTTTTTTCATGCGTTCGCCCTGCTGTCTGATAAATTCTTCAAAAAAATTGACTATCATTAAAAAGTTAATCATTGACTCTTATCGTTAAAGAAAATGCAAACTTTAGGAAAATACCCATCCGTAAGAATGAGAAGAATGAGACATGATGATTTCTCCCGCAGATTGATGCGTGAAAATCGTTTGAGTCCCGATGATTTAATTTATCCGGTATTCGTTGTCGAAGGCGAAAACAGAAGAGTGCAGGTTCCTTCTATGCCCGGCGTAGAAAGACTTTCTTTGGATTTGTTGACTAAGAAAGCAGAAGAATGCGTCAAACTTGGAATTCCTGTAATGGCTCTTTTCCCATCTATTGATGACTCTCTCAAGACTCCAGACGGTAGCGAAGCAGCAAACCCGAACGGATTGATTCCTCGCGTTGTTCGTTCTCTCAAGAAAGATTTTCCTGAACTTGGAATCATGACAGACGTTGCTCTTGATCCATACACTACCCATGGACAAGACGGCTTGATCGATGAAACTGGCTACATTCTCAATGATGAAACAATTGAGATGTTGGTTAAGCAAATGCTTACTCATGCTGAAGCCGGTGCTGACATCGTTGCCCCGTCCGATATGATGGACGGCCGCATCGGCATCATCCGTGATGCCCTCGAAAGCAGAGGTCTGATCCACACCAAGATCATGGCTTACTCCGCTAAGTATGCTTCTTGCTACTACGGTCCGTTCCGTGATGCCGTTGGGTCCAGCTCTAACTTAGGTAAGAGCAATAAAGCCGTATATCAGCAGGATCCTGCTAATTCCAACGAAGCCTTGTGGGAAGTTGGTCTTGACTTGGCCGAGGGTGCTGACATGGTGATGGTTAAACCAGGTTTGCCGTATTTGGACGTTCTTTGGCGTGTTAAACAAGAGTTCATGGCTCCGACATTCGCCTATCAGGTCAGCGGCGAATACGCCATGATGAAAGCCGCCTTCCAGAACGGATGGCTTGATGAAAAGAAGACTGTTTTAGAATCCCTCTTGTGCTTCAAGAGGGCAGGTGCCGACGGCATTTTGACTTACTTTGCTGTCGAAGCCGCAAGATGGCTTGCTGAAGATAGACTATAAAACTATTCTGTTTTCAATCCTATGCCCGCTCAGTGTTAGTTCCCGAGCGGGTTTAGTTTTTGTACTTTTTCAAAAAAGAATTCTGTCTATTGGGTAGTTGCTTCTAATTGGATTCGCCTCCTGATTTTTACCTGAAGTTAGGAGTCGATTTGCTACGAATTCACGGCTGCTTCTAATTCCTCTTTGATTAAGAAAAATTTATCTTTTAATTGCTCAGCTGAGTTCACGCCTAGCTTGCGATAAGCCGCCGCTCTGTGGTTTTCTACGGTTCTTGGAGAAAGATTCAGCCGCTCGGCAATGCTCTTATTGGAGATATCCTGGAAAATTAAGCCGATAATCTGTTTTTCCCGATCGGTAAGTTTCTCGGCGAGCAGGAGCAAATCTTGAGGATTGTAGAGGTTACCCGTTCTCAACTGGTCTAATTTGAGGGCTTCTTGCACTATCTCTAAGAATTTGTCGGCGTTGACCGGTTTTTGAAGGAAGTCCAACGCTCCTTTCTTGACGGCTCCCACTGCAATATCAATGTCTCCATGGCCGGATAGAAAGATAATCGGATGAGGATATTTGCGTTCAATCAGAATATTCTGAAGTTCAAGTCCGCTCATGCCCGGCATGCGGATATCAAGAATGATGCAGCCCGGTACCGAGGCTGCGTCACCGGCTAAAAAGGCTTCGGCACTTTCGTAAAGTTCACTCTCATATCCTTCGGACATGAGCAAATATTCCAGACCATTTCTAACGGAAGGATCGTCTTCTACTACTCTAATTATTGTTTTGGGCATTTTGTTCTTCCTGTTGATTATTCTTTGAAGTAATAAGCGGGAGGAGGATCGTCACCTTTAAGCCCCCTTGTTCACTCTTTGAGAATCGAATCTCTCCGCTGTGAGCTTGGACAAGCGTTCGAATAATGGATAGGCCGAGACCCATCCCTTCCGCTTTTGTCGAATCGCCAATAAGAGAGATTTCTTTAATTTTTTCTTCTGATAATGCCGGACCTTTGTCCCAAATTTCAATCTGAACATAAGGTCCAACGTTGGAGACTTCCATCCAGGCGACTGCACTCTTAAGATGAGACTGGGCTTGAGCCGCATTGCGAAGCAAATTGGTGAAGACAAGTTCTAACTCAAACTCTTCACCGCGAATCACATGCTCGCCGCCGTGATCCATGAAATGGACAGGCATGTCTCCGACGCTGGTGGTTTGAAAGTCTGCAATGGACCGCCGAAGAATTTCTTTTAAATCCTGCTGATTTTGTCGGGAGGATTTGTTCTTAGCGTAGTTTCTAACTTGCTCGACAATAGCGCTGGCCCGTTCGGCTTCAGCTTCTATTCCTTCGATACCTTTATCAATAAAAGCCTTCGCTTTTTCCGGATTTTTAAGGAAGCGGCGTAAGCCGTTGGCATAGCAGTTAATCGCATTCAGAGGCTGTCTGAGTTCATGAGCAAAAAGGCTCGACATCTGGCCGATAACCGAAATTTTTTGAAGTTTCTCATAACGTCGGTTAGCCAGATTGGCTTCTTTATGAAGAAGCTTTTGCTGTTCTAAGGCTTTTGATAGTTCTTCAGTTCTTTTACGGACAATAAACTCGCTTCGGATGCTGTGAAGAATCAACAATAGGATGAAGGCCGCAGCAACGGCAAACCATTTCCAATAAGCTTTGGCGAACTCGGTAATGGTTTGAGAAAAGTCTTTTTGCCAAGGTCCGTTTCTAAGATTCTGAAGAATTCTGTCGATTGCACTGAAGTCAGTTGCTACTCCCCAGGTCATACCGTCCGTCTCATCCATACTGAGCAAAGCGGTTGTAATGGTCTTCGATTCATAGGGAGACAGGCTGGGCATCGAAATGACAGTGATGCCGGGGAAAGGCGCTGCAGAATGCATACAGGACAAGGACTCGTCCTGTCTGGGAAGAAGTATGCGGAGCCAACCTGTATCGTCTGCCGTCTGTTGACTGTAGCGTTCCAAAGAACAAGCGGGGACGACAGCTAAGTCTGCTTTTCCTTCTTTTAGCGTACGGAGTACATCGCTGATATTGGCCGGTACATAGAGGATGTCCTTAAAAAAATTATCGGGCTTGACTTTGAGCTGCTCGGCAATCGTGCTTAATAAGGACGCAAGCCCGGAAAGTCCGAATTCTTTACTCGTCACAACCGTCTTCCCTTGCATTTCCTGCAGGGTAGTGGCTTTCGTTCTTTCTCCGTCGACTAGGAAGACACTCGATTCCGCACGGTTGGTATTGGTTGAGTTCTCATGGTCAAGAGAGGCGATATCACGTGCACCCTGAAGAATATAGGTTCGGGCAAAGCTGCTCGGAGCAATGACTAAGTCCAGCCGGTTTTCTTTAATTTCTTTGGCAAGTTCTTCGTCATTTAAAAACATGACCCGCAGCGAGTAGCGGGAAGTCAATGCACCTTGCAAGTCGGAAATGGTTTTAATTAGAAAATCTTCATAGTCACTGAAGGTTCCGGAGGTGGAAATGCCGATCTGGACGACTCTTGAGTTGACATTCGACAGCGCAGTCATCGAATAAACGCTGAATACAACCGAAAAGACCAGGAGGAGAAGTTTTTTCATTGCCTTTCCTCCCGTAAAGCTTTAGCAGCCGAGAGGCCGGCTATTCTTCCGAAGCTAAAGGCTGAGGCTAAAGGGACTCCCATCGCAGCGGCTGCACCATGCACACCTCCCGTGACTTCTCCCGCAGCCCAAAGACCGGGGATTGGTTTTCCGGATTTGTTAAGGACTTGAGCATCTTCGTTGATTTTTAGTCCCCCGTAGGTCCCGAGAAGAGCTGGTTTAACCGGGATCACATAGAAAGGCGGCTTGACAATTGGGGCCAGTCTTGCCTTCCCTGTAAGGTCCTTCCGGTAAAAGTCAGGATCTTTTCCGAGTTTGGTGATAGCCTCGTTATACATGTCGACCGTGTCTTTGAGTCCTACCGGATCGATGTGAGCATTCTGAGCTACCTCCTCTACGGTCTTTCCGGAAAAGACGGGTAAATTGCCGATTTTGCCCGTACCCCAAAACTCTTTGAGAGGGCCCGAGGCGTTAGCTAGTCGGGAAACCGTTTTACGAATCTCGTCATCAAAAACCAGATAACTCTTTGCTTCATGCTGCTGAATGACTTTTCGTGCGATTTCTTTGTAGGGGGCAGATTCGCTGACAAAACGAGCGCAGTCATCATTGACAATAACCGGACCGTAGTAATACGCGAAAGTCATGTCTTGATAAGAGGAAGGATTGTCAGTGAAGGCATAAGAGGCCTTAATGTGTTCGAGATCAGCGGTAGCCGCTCCGACTCTAATCCCCATTTTTAGTCCGTCACCGGTCAAGCCGGGAGGTGCGATGGTTGCTACATTTTGCAAGCCTTCTTGCACCGACCCCAAGAGAGACTTGTCTCTTGAAAATCCTCCGGAACTCAAAACAACGCCCAGAGAGGCAAAGGCTTTCTTGTCGGCTCCCGCTCTAGTAAAGACAACTCCTTTTATTCTGCCTGTGACCTCATCTTGGATAAGGTCTTTAACAGGACATCCGGTCCAAATTTTGACGCCGAGAGACAAGGCTTTTTTACGCAGAAAAAAGATGACTTCAGGCATATCGAATTTATGAATTCTTCGCACACCCTTTTCTGCAAAAAACGCGATGGGACGGATGCCGTTTTGTTCAAACCAAGCCATTTGTTCTCTGCCGGCAGGAAGCATGGCTTCGAGCAGACTTTCATCATTTTTGCCCAAGCCTTCGGACTTCAGGTAGAGCACGGCATCATGATCGGAGTCTTGAACTCCTCGACTAGTTTGAGAAGCCGTGCCGGTGGCAAACCACGTTCCTCTTGCGATAAGGGAAGAACCTCCGATAACCGGATTTTTCTCTAGAACAAGGATATTTTTGACGCCGTTTTCTGCAGCAGTACAGGCGCAAGTGAGCCCGGCTGCACCGGCCCCCACGATGATGAGCTGAAAATGATCCATAGGAGATGAAGCCCAGCAGAGCGGGCTTAGAGCCGTCAGAGCGGCGGTTCCGATCAGTTGTCTTCTTCTCATTTTTAAGCTTGGGATTCGTATGAGTCCAATTTAACCGCTTTCCTTTTTCTGTCAAACCATGGTTTTTACTTAGACATTAAAAAATCTGAAGAAAGTTTGATCAAGGTCAAACTACCTAGGTAATGACTTTGGAAAAATGAGACATCCGAAAGGAACAACGATTAACCAACCACCAAGGAAAAACAAAATGTCAAAGCTGATTTCCAAGAGAAGTTTTCTTAAAGGTTTCGCCGCTGCAGCCGCCGGTGCCGCTGCTGCTCCTTTAGTTCATGCAAAACCGGGTGACCCTCTTCCTCAGAAATGGGACCGCGAAGCTGACGTCGTTATTTTAGGTTACGGCGGTGCAGGTGCTTCTGCTGCCATCACAGCCAAAGACGCAGGCGCTGATGTCGTTATCTTCGAAAAGTGCCCGCAGGGCGGCGGCAACACAGCCGTTTCCTCCGGCGGCATGATGATCCCTAACAACAGAGAACGTGCCATCGAATACTTGAGAAAGACATACGATTTTGCCAACAGCGAAAAAGATGACGAACTCTTGACAGCTTTCGTTGACGAAGCCATGAAGTCCAAAGACTTCCTCCTTTCCTTGGCTCCGGATCAGAAGGTTTACATCTACGGTCACGCCGGTTTCCAGAGCATCCCTGAATCCGATGCTATCGACAAATGGCGTTTCCGCACTCCGAAAGGACAGAAGACACGCGGCGGCGATATGCTCTTCAATAACTACCGCTACGCTGTTGAAACCGTCAGAAAGATCCCTGTTGTTTACAACGCACGCGGTCTTGAATTGATCACCAGAAACGACGAAGTTCTCGGTGCTTGGATTGAAATCGACGGTAAGAAAGAAGCTGTTAAGGCTAAGAAGGCAGTTGTTCTTGCTACAGGCGGCTACGAATTCGATGACAAGATGCTCTCTAACCACACAATGGGTCAGAAGTTCCATCGTTTAGGCCACCCGGGCAACACCGGTGACGGCGTCCGCATGGCTCAGGCAGCCGGTGCAGACCTCTGGCACATGAATGCTCTTTCCTGCCCATTGGGACTCGTTGTTCCGGGCTTGAAGACAGCTCTGCAGATCAACATGCTTGCTCCATCTCACATCTATGTTGACCAAGACGGCAAACGCTTCGTTAACGAAAAGATGGACAACCACACCTGCATTTACGGTGTTAACCTTCTTGACGCTGTTAAGCATCGTTATCCGAGAATTCCTTGCTTCGTTATCTTCGATGAAGAAGCCCGCAAACGCGGCCCGATCATCGGCGGTGCAACTTCCGGCTACGCTTTGAACCGTGAAGACTACAAGTGGAGTAAGGACAACAGTGCTGAAATCGAAAAAGGCGTTATCGTCAGCGCTCCGACAATCGAAGAATTGGCTAAGAAGATCAACGTTCCTGCTGAAAACCTTGTTGAAACCGTCAAGAGATGGAATGAACAGATTACAGCCGGTGCCGATAAAGACTTCGGACGTCCTCTTGAAAAGAAAGGCAAAGTCGCTTTCGAAGGCCGTGAAGCTCCGATCATTTCTCGTCCAATCGGTGAAGGCCCATACTACGCAGCTGAACTCTATCCAGCCATCCTGAACACCCAGGGCGGCCCGAAGAGAAACAAACTCGGTCAGGTTCTTGATCCGTTCGGCAACCCGATTCCACGTTTGTACAGCGCCGGTGAATTAGGTTCTATGTGGGGCCACATCTACCAGGGTGCTACCAATAACTCCGAAGCATGCGTATTCGGAAGAATTGCAGGCCGCACAGCTGCCGGCGAAAAAAACTGGCAATAAGCTCCTCAATAAATTCCTCTAACTAACAAGTGCCGCGCAAGCGGCACTCCTCCCGAGATTTATCATGTTAAAGACCGTTGTTTCCATCTTAGTTTTAGCTTTATCGGCTACGACTTCTTTTGCAGCTGATAAGATGCTCGCCGATCGCCACATGGAAAGAGGCGGAAAGTGCGAAGCATGCCATACCACAATGCCTCCGAAAGCGGTAGCCACTCAGCAGTGCTTGGTTTGCCACGGAAGCTATGAAAAAGTCGCAGCCCGTACCGACAAGAATGACATCAATCCGCACGATTCACACATTGAAAATCCGGATTGCACAAGTTGTCACCGCGGTCACAAGAAACCAGTTCTTTTGTGCGACGAATGCCACGAATTCAGAGAACTTAAGGTTCCTTAATTAGACACCGGAGAGGGCTGGAATATTGAACAACCCCTCATTACCACTTAATTTCAAATCAAAGGTTTTGTTATGAAAAAAGTAACATTGGCCGTTTTAGCTGCCTTTGCAATTGCAGGTACATGCTCTGCAGCCGTCAAAGACGGTACATACACAAAGACTGTCACCGGTCACAATGCACCGATTACCGTGACCGTTGATATCAAAGGCGGCAAAATTGCTTCCATCGCAACTAAAGATCTGGAAAGCCCGGGCGTCGGTAAAGTTGCCATCAAGAAACTTGAAGACAGCGTTATCAAGAACCAGTCTACAAACATTGATATCGTTTCCGGCGCTTCCGTAACAAGCTTCCAGCTTCTTGGCGCCATCAAGGACTGCTTGAAGCAAGCAGGTGCTGAAAAGGGCGATTTCAACAAGCGCATTACAGACGCTAACAAGGCTCCCGTCACAGAACGTGCTGACGTCGTTATCGTCGGAGGCGGCGGAGCAGGTTTGGCCAGTGCGGTTTCTGCTTTGGAACACGGTGCTAAGGTTATCATCATCGAAAAACTCGGCTTCTTGGGCGGTTCCACTAATGTCTGCGGCGGTGCATTGAACGCCTCCGGCACAAAGTATCAGAAAGCTTTGGGCATCGAAGACAATCCTCAGAAGCATTTCGAACAAACTATGAAGGGCGGTCACAACGTCAGCGACCCGAAACTGGTTAAAGTTCTTGCTGACAATGCTCCTTCCGCTCTCTTGTGGCTTGAAGGCATGGGATTGAAGTTCAATCCTAAAGTCGGCGCAGCTACCGGTGCGCTTTATCAAAGAAGCCACTATCCAAATCCTGCCGGCGGCAACACTTATGTTGTTACCCTCGAAAAACAATTGGCTAAGTACGGTCCTGATAGAGTCAAAGTATTCTTGGAAACTCCGGCTACCGAACTCATCATGAAAGACGGCAGAGTTGTCGGTGTTAAGGCCAAACACAAAGGTCAAGACGTTACAGCTATGGCTGATAAGGGCGTTATCGTTACAACAGGCGGTTTCGGTTCCAACGTTGAATTCCGTCAGAAAGTCAACACAGGTGTTTGGAAAGAAGCTGACCTCGGTAAAGAAATCGGCTGCTCCAACATTGGTGTTGCTGCTCAGGGTCAAGGCCTTCAGTTAGCAGAAAAAGCCGGTGCTGAATTGATTGGTTTGTCGGATATTCAGGTGCACCCGAACGGATCTCCGGGAACCGGCTTGATGCTTGATATCAAGACCTCCGGCAGAAACCGTCTCTTCATTAACACCAACGGCGATCGCTTCGTTAACGAAGGTGCAGCCCGAGACGTATTGTCTAAAGCAGTATTTGCACAGCCTGGTTCTACATACTGGTTGGTGCAGAACAAGCTCAGATATCCTGACGAAAATGCTATCGACTTGTTAAGCGGACGCACCATGAGAGATATGCTTGCTCAGGGCCGAGTCAAGAAAGCAGCAAATCTTGATGAATTAGCCAAGATCATCAACGTTGATCCTGCAAGATTGAAAGCTGCGATCGAGTCTTACAACCAAGTCGCCCGCCACGAAGTTAAACAAGATAAATTCGGCTTCAAAGCAACTCATACTGATGACAGACCAATGGTTGAAGGACCATGGTACGTCGCCAGAAAAGTTCCGACCATCCACCACACCATGGGCGGTATCCACATTGACACAGGAGCTCACGCTGTCAATGCTAAGGGTGAAGTCATTCCGGGACTCTATGCTGCCGGTGAAGTCACGGGCGGTATTCACGGTGCAAACCGTTTAGGCGGTAATGCTGTAGCTGATTTGATGGTATTCGGAAGAATTGCCGGAGCAAACGCAGCTCAAGCAAAGTAGTAAGTTTGGGTTTTTATTTTAGTTCTCCTTGATTTTCAGGCTCTGGTCATTCGATCAGAGCCCTTTTTTTAGGCGTTCGCATGAGAGGAAGAAATGAAGAAAATCATTAATGGATTTTTGACGGTTTTCTTGATTTTTGCCTGTCAAATCGTGCTGGCCGAGCCTTTCAAGATTTACGGAGCTGACTTTACCGGCGATGAAAAAGGTTCCGAGTTTTACGAGAAGACCATCGCCGCAATTCAGAAGGCAGTCTACCCGAGAGAGGTCTCGACTTATTCGACGGACTGGAGAGGGTTGGATCATGCGATTTCGCATAAAGAGGCTGATCTCGTGATTGCCGGAGCGGCTGCCTACCGCAGAAATATTCATTCAGGGCTTAGAGATTTGCTGACTTCCACTGCACCGCTAAGCCCGGATCCTGATCATGTGATGGGTTCCGTGATTTACGTCCTGGCGCAAGATGACCGAATATTTTCTTTGAAAGATTTAAAAGGAAAGATTCTCGGTACGAATAAGCAGGGAGCTTACCGAGGCGAGCTGACGGTTCTCAAAGAGCTTTATGACCAGGGATACGACCCATATCATTTTTTCAGCAAGACCTTATATCTCGGAGATGATGTCAAGGCTCGTTTAAAAGCGCTCGAAGAAGGCCGAGTGGATGCTATCGTGCTCTATGCTTGCTTTGCAGAAAATAAAAGAGCAAAAGGCGAGCCTGATCCGACAGAACACTTGCGTGTAATCAACGAAAAGAGAAATCCATACAGTGCGTGCGTGACAAGTACACCTTTGTATCCGGGCTTTAGCATTCTGATTCCGCCGCATTTGGACGTGACAACGGTCAACAAGATCTACACGGAACTTGAAAAGGCGAATAAAACGATGCCTAAAGGCTACGAGTGGAAAATAGCCAGTGACTTCACGTTGATTGATAATCTATACAGAGATTTGAAGATTGGTCCTTTTGCCCATTTGAATTCTCAGACGATTCAAGAATTTTTTGAGAAATACAAAAACTATTTCTTCATTGGTCTGTTGGCGGTACTTTTCTATACTTACCACAGCATCCGAATCACTTTCTTGGTTCGCAGACGTACACAGCAGCTGCAGAATTCTTTTGACCGGGAAAGGCAGCTCAAAGACAGAATACAAACGATTGACGGAAAATATCAGGCGTTCAAGAGCAAACAGGAAGTCTCTCAGCTTTGTTCCGCGGTAGCTCACGATATGTCCCAGCCCCTGTCGTCGATTTTGCTTTTTGCAGATACGCTAAAACAGATGCTTTATAAAAAAGAAAAAGATTTATCAGCCGACTTCTCTAAAGAACTCGGGGCCCTTTCTAAGATAGGGATGCGGGCGGAGAAGCTGAATAGTATCGTTCAGCTCGTCAGAGAGTTTGCTAAAGGAGAAACGGTTCTGGAGCACAAGAGCCTTAACAAAGTTATCGGCAGCACAATAGCCGACTTCTTTGCTTTGTATTCCGTAGACCAAACAATTTTGACTTATCAATTGCTGAAAAAAGATTTGGAAGTCTATTGCTCCTCGGACCAGCTGGAGTTGGCAGTAATGAATCTGCTGAAAAACAGTCTCAGAGCAGCCCAATCAGGATTAACGACGCATATCTTTTTAACTTTGGAAGAGAAAGACAATCGGGCGGTACTGAAGATTTGGGACACGGGTCCGAAAATATCAGAGGAAACTTTAGAAGCCATTCGAGAAAAAACAAGAGGCCGGACCACGATTCAAAAAGGCGGCTTGGGCTTAGGACTAGGCATTGTGAAGTCGATTGTTTCGCTTCATTCAGGAACCATATCTTTTGAAATCAGTCCGTTGGGAGGTCTGGTAGTGGTAGTTGAGTTGCCGTTAAGTAAGGTGAATGGAGATGAGTAATTCTTTTGCAAAAGAAGACTGTCTAATTCGTATTCTTGATGATGACCAAGAACTTTTAGAAGCTTTGGAATTTGCCTTAACAAATAAAGGCTGGGCGTGTGAATGCTATTCGGATGCGGAGACGTTTTTTAAAGAGCTGAATCCTCAGCAGCCGGGATGTTTGCTGCTGGATATTCAGATGCCGCAAATGGACGGGTTGGAAGTGCAAAGGAAACTGGAAAAGCTCGGTAATGGCCTGACGATTATTTTCATGAGCAATTACGGAACCCTGGACACTGCAGTGAAGGCATTCCGCGGCGGGGCTTTTGATTTTTTCAAGAAGCCTATTGTTCCCGATGAACTGTTTGCAGCGATAGAGCGAGGCGTCTGTAAGGACCGAGCCAGATTAGAAGCAAAATTTGAGAGATCTCCGGCTGGAAAATTGGAAAAACTCACGGATAGAGAAAGACAAGTAGCCGGCGATTTGGCTCAAGGATTGCCGTCGTCGCTGATTTCGGAGCATTTGGGAATTAGTGAAAGAACGCTGGAAAGGCACCGTTAGAATATCTTAAAAAAATTTGATGTCCTCACTCTTCAGGAGTTCAGAGAAGAGTACGGCAGAATCAAAAAACAATCTTAATCAGGCACAAATGAATACGCGGATACGAGAACTGACTTCTCGTATCCGCGACACCAGGAAAAACTAGATTTCTCTAGTCAATCATTACTTCAACGGAGTTTCCTGGGCGACGTTCGCACCAGCGATGCGGCCGAATACCATAGATTCTGCGTTGTTGCAGGCACCTTGGTAGATCGGACCCCACATAGAACCAAGTTCACCGGCTACGTAAAGACGCGGAATCGGATTGCCGAAAGCATCCAAAACCTGGCCCTTAACGTTTTTTCTCGGACCGCCCTGGGTATTGACCAATGTTGGATAGAGTTCAACAGCGTAGAAAGGACCGTTTTCGATTGGAGCAGAAATTTCAGGACCATCGAAGGTGTAAGAGCCTTTTCCCTTGGCGCGGATTGGACGACCGAATTCGGTGTCTTTGCCGGCTTTGACGTCTGTATTCCATTTTTCGACAGTCTTCTCTAACTGACCTTCAGGAAGGTTGAGCGTCTTGCCCAATTCTGCGATGGAGTTGGCTTTCTTAAGAAGACCCATTTCAACTTCTTTGCTGAGATCTTTGGACCAACGATGCCCTTCTCTGTTAATAGCGTAGCCGGAACCTAAGCTGGAGCCCATTGGTCCTTTGTCAGCTGTGGCCTGGTCGAAAATGAGGTAGCAAGGAATTCTCGGATAGCAATGACGGACTGCATCCAAGTGAGAGGCAACGTACATCTGGCAGTGGCCGTCAACTTTTTCACTGCTGAAGCGTTTGCCGTCTTGGTCAACCCAGATATAACCGGCGCCTTTCGGAGAAATAGAAACGCTTGTCTTATAGCCAGGATAACGAACGCCGAGGAATGCAGAATAAGCGTTCATATGCCAGAGTTTTGCTCCCATGGACTGTGCCAAACGGAGGCCATCACCGGTGTTGCCCGGATTACCGATAGCGCCGATTCCATAACCCATTGTGTAGTTCTGGAGAGATTCCGGATCGAACTCGTATCCGCCGGTTGCAAGAACAACACCTTTCTTAGCCTTGATATTTTGTTTTTGGCCGTTCTTCTGAACTTCAACGCCAACTACTTCGTCACCGTCTCTGATGATGGCCACGACAGGAGTGGAGAGCATGGTGCGGATGCCGCGTTTTTCCACAGCGCCTTTTAAGAGATCGAAGAGGCAGTCACCGCTTCCTTTTTTAGGACCGCCTTTTTGACCGCGAATACGATATCTCTTGATGGTGTCGGCACCCTCGAGGTTTTTGAAGCCGGCGTAACCGTAAACGAACATGCCGACATTATCACCAAGTCCGGTGAGCCAATCGCGGAGTTCGCCGGTTCCCTTGCAGAATGCATCGAGAAGCTGTTCATCCATTTCAGCGTGGCAGTACTGATAGCTTCCGGCCAGATACTTACGAGCCTGATTGATGTCATCAGGAATCATGAAGCCGCCTGCAGAAACGGCTGTGTTGCCGCCGGGAGAGTCCATTTTTTCGATGATAAGTACATTGCTGCCGGCATCATGAGCTGTAATAGCAGCGGATGCGCCGGCTCCGCCGAACCCGATTACGACTACGTCTGCTTCATCATCCCATTTTGTATCCGGAGTCAAAGCTTTGGCAGAAGCAGAGGCTACGGAACCGATTGCGAAAGCAGAAGCAACAGATCCTTTGAGGAATTGTCTTTTGGTGATATTCATGTGAAATACTCCAAAGATTGAGAAGTTGTTTTTATAAAAAGATTTGATTGAGAGACAAAAAAATCTATCTCTGGAGAAGAGTCTAGGAATAAAACTACGCGCGTAGTGGAAGTTTTCGCCGAAATATCACCCTCAAACATGAAAGATTATAACGAGCGATTTTGTTAAGCATAACTGCACAAAATCCAATTTTAATACTTCGACTTCGTGGCTCGTCCTAGATTCTATTGAAATGAATATAAAAAACAAAATAGACAAGATAGGTGTTCCGTTAAAGGATTGGGATATTCAAATTAACTACGGGATAAAGACTGGTTGTAACGAAGCTTTTATTATCAACAACGAAAAAAGAGAAGAAATTCTTTTAAATTGCTTGACAGAAGAAGAGAGAAAAATTACAGCTGAAATAATTCGACCTATTCTTCGAGGCCGAGATATTCAACGATTCGACTTCCATTGGGCCGGACTTTACCTCATTGCTACATTTCCTTCCAGGCATTATGACATTAATCATCTTCCGGCACTAAAAGCTCACCTTCTATCCTTTGGTATTGAGAAATTAGAGCAGACGGGGTGTGAACATCTTGTAAAGGGGAAGAAGATTAAGGCTAGAAAAAAAACTAACAACAAATGGTTTGAAACGCAAGATAGTATCAGTTATTGGGACCATTTTTCTAAACCGAAAATCATGTGGAAACGGGTAGGTTCAATTCTAAGATTCTCTTATGACAAGGAAGGGCACTTTGGGCTAGATAGTACTTGTTTCGCTATAGGAGAGCATCTTGAGTTTTTAGTATGTCTCCTTAACTCACCAATGGGTCACTATTTGTTAAGGAATGCTCCAAAAACAGGGACTGGTGACTTGCTCATTAGCGTGCAAGCAGTTGAACCCATTCTAGCGCCAAAGCCCGAAGACACATCAATTTATGAAAGGTATCTGGCTAATGGTCTTTTTAACGAGGAAACCGAAAGAGAAATTAACAAAGCTATATATGAGCTATATGACCTCACCGACGAAGAAATTAGTTTGATTGAGCAATCGCAATTAACTCCGTAACTGTGTCCTTTATAAATCTAACCTCCTCTTTTGTAAAACAGAAGGCATCGAAAACATTTTTTCCTTTTTCTAGAGGAGGTATTGGAATGTGTTCAACATACTGTTGCCGCATCTGAACGCCTCCACTATCTAAAGTTGCAACGTTCTTCAAGAAATAATAGGCAGCATAATCAGAATTTAAAACTTCGCATAAGAGCTCCAAATCTTTCCCCGTGAAAAAACATAAGCTGTCAACCGTAAACATTTCTTTCTCAACATATGCGAATCGAGGAAAGGTATTATCCTGGGTTTTAGATATCCTCATCAGACGTGGCCAGACAATTTTTGGTTTTAAAAAATCCTCCAAATAAGCGCAGTTACGAAGATTGTAAGGAGTATCTCCTTTATCTGCCCGTCGAGATAGTTTAGTTAGATACTGGTCTAAGTGAGCTTTAATTGAAGGCAAGTCTTCGACATGCACCCTTTTCCCCTTCCCTTTTATTCCGTTATGAGTGTTAATAAGCCAAGTATCTTCCCACTTGTAACCATACCTCTCAATATCCCGGCCTCGAAGAATAGGTCGTATTAATTCTGCAGTTCTTTCTTTCTCCTCTTCGGTTTTGCAGTTGTTTAAAATTTCTTCCCGTTTTGTTCCTGAAATAATGAAAGCTTCATTGAACCCCGTCAGTACGCCTCGATAAATTTTTATATTCCAATTCTTTAGAGGTATTCCAACGGAGGCTATCTTTTTGTTAATGCTGACTTCTATAGAGGACAGAACCACCCAACGGTTAACTGTATTGAGATTGAGTGGAATTTTATTTTGCTGAAAAAAATCGCTCAGATCTTTGTAGCAAGACAAACTCTTGCCATTTAAGGTAACGCAGTTTGTGGAGTTCTCATATTTGGATTTGGTGAGTAACAATATATTTGTATCTACAGTTGCGCTTTCAAAAACTTGAATTCCACCAAAATCTAATAGAAGGGAAGGATTAGTTTCTTTTTTTAAAAAGTTCCGGAGCTTTTCTCCGTAAGCTGCTCGCATCCATTTGTTTGAAGTTATAAAACAAAGTGCTCCATCCTGGCAAAGGAGCTCTGTTCCTCTATTGTAAAAAAGACAGTAGATGTCTCCTGTTCTGGCGAAAGCATCAAATCCACAATCTTCATACTTAGTAGCTAGAGCTCCTTTGTTCGCTTGCAGTTGGATGTAAGGAGGGTTGCCTAGAACAATGTCAAAGCCGTCTTTTATTCCGAACATCCACTCAGGATCGAAGAAAGGAGCGCAAGTGTTTTGATCGAACATGTCCCAAGAGGCTAACTCTTCGGCTTCTATATTGTTGATGAAGTTATTTCTCAGCAGAGATTGAGCCAGCTCTTTCCGGAGCTCATTAACTTTTTGTTTGTACTTCTTTTTTGTCTTTAAAGTTTTTGCTCCAAATATTTTGTGCTTTGCTAACTTTAGTTGATCCTGTTTGTCTTGTATCTCGTTTAAGTCAAAGAGGTCAGACTCATGTCTGTCAAACTATCCGCAGCAACAAATTTTGCTTCAAGATTTGGGAGAGGACGGATCCCAAAGTTTTTGCAAGGTTCAGAGTTAGTTTTTTGATCAACTACTAATGCTATAAAAAATCTTAATTTGGCTATTTGGATGGCGATAGGTTGAATGTCGACTCCAAATATACAATTTTCAATTAAATACAGCTTTCTTGCGTAATCTGGCATATTAAGACTTTCATTGAAAGACCTTTCAATATCAGCCAGGAGCTCTCTCCTCTCTTCTTCCCTATCAACTTCGTAAGCCTTTGAGGTCTCTTCGGTGGCCTTCTCAACTAAAAGTTTTTTCCAATATGAATTAGAACGATCTAGTTGCTGGAGGATGTGGACCATTTGTTGGAGCATCCCAACTGGAAATGCTCCAGACCCACACGCTGGATCTAAGACTTTGCAATTAAAGAGTGCTTTGACGATCGCTCTCTTTTGGGGTTCACTGAGATTAATTACAGAATCTTCAACTTGAATTAATTTCCTGAACTCAGACTCAAACTCCGCACCCACAGTCCTCTTAAGGTAAGAAATGAGACTTTCGTTGACCATAAATTGAACGATTTCTCGCGGGGTATAGAAAGATCCTGTCTGTTTTCGCGCTGAAACCTGTGTTTCTGGGTTATAAGCAGCAAGTAGATTTTCAAATACCTTGCCTAACAACTCCGGATCTAACGAAATGTCTTGGTCGAAGGGCGTGTTTTCTTCGACTGTAAAGTTGTATCGTTTGAGGATATCTATGAGACCCCGAGCAGAAACTTTCTTTTTCTTTGAATCTCCGTACCATTCTGAAAGATCAATATTTTTCCCAGCTTCTTCTCCAAAGAAGAGGAAGTCCGGCACAATGAGTTCAGAATGGACTTTTGGATCATCCGAGAACCCATCTAAATAAAGTTCAGATGATGAGTCATCTAGGCAATCAAATAATCCGCCGTTTAGAAATGGAACAGTAGAGTTAGAAAGGTGGAGAAAAGCAGCTGGATCCTTGAAAAGATCTTTATGTCTCATTATCTTAGAACTTTCGTTGTCCGGTTTGGGAGCACCTCCTTTAAGCGTACTTTCCCTGAATCTTCGTTCTGTTAGAGCGTTTTGCCCCTCCTGAGTAAGAGGGCAATTAAGCATTGCGAAAAATAAATTCTGAAGGACGGCTTTGTAATAAATACTGTCCCAGGATTTCCCGGCTAAATCTTGTAAGTTAGGTGAAAAGTTCTTTAGGATTTTTTCGGAGAGGAAGTCTTCATCAAAAAATTCACTAGGAACTAAATGTCTTTGTTTTAAAAACCAGACGAAGATTAATCGTGTAATTAATCTTATGGCTGCCTCATGGTTATATTTTTCTTGGTCTTGACTATCTTTTAGATTATTGGGGAATCTTAAAATTTTCACAGCCCACGCATACCAATCCGAGAGTTCGCTGTAAAACTCTTTGGTGAGGATTTCAACAGAAAACCTTTTTTTGAGATCTTCTGCTGAAGAAACTCGGCCGGCTTGATTAAGGTATTTGTTGGGAGTGTGGTACGCGATACCAGTTCCGAGTTTGTATGAGTATCGGCGTGGGTTAGAGTAAGAAGTTCGAAGAGAACCCTTCTCTGTACACTCTAAGCTCAATTCTATGAAAGAAAAACGATATACATCATTGGAATCTTCAGGAACGAAGATCACCAAGGCCCGTTCCTCCGCTTCCTCTGATAATATCCTGAAGGCATCTTTTGATAATCCGACTCGAGCATCGTGAACTGATCTATGTTTTATCTCATAGATTTTTAAATTTAAACTCTCAACACTTCCTAGATCAGTAACGGAAGAAGCAAAATGGGTCTGAAATGAGGGTGTGATCTTCTTATGAATCTTAAGAGAAGCATCTTCTGGGAGGAATTGCTGAAGAAAAGAGATGAATGTTTCTCGTTTATAAGGTTTATCAAATTCCATTTTATTTTTCTTGAATTAGTTGTTCACTTAAGATTAGCGTTTCTTCTCCGGCCTCGACAGAATCTCGAGCTTTCAGGATCCTTAGTAAGTAAGAAGGAGAGATGATTTGATTCAATTTCGAAAATTCTTTTGGAGATAGGTTTTTAATTATAACTATCTCTCTAGAGCTAAGACCTCCAGTTTTTAAAGCTTCTTGAAGATCGTCAAGATAGGATTTGTCTCCGGTATTTGTTCTCTGCAGCACTCTAATTTTTTTAAGTGTTTCTGCAATATTTGGATCGCTTCGTGTTTTTTCTTGGGAGGAGAAGAGTTCTTCTTTTCCTTTTTGGTAAAGGCCGTCAAATTTGTCGTCGACCTTATAGGAAGGTTCTAAATTTTGAAGATCCATAGAGCATGCAAAGAGGGTCAAAGCTTTTTCAGCATCTAAAGTTCGGACAGCGTCGCTGGTAGAAAATTTAAAGACAAAATCGGTGCCTTTCTTTCCAAAAATTAAAACTCCTGACTCCTTTTCCTTTACTTTTCTAGCAATTCTTGAACGAAGAGGAATTGATAAAGCACTCCGATAGATATCCGTTCCTCTGAACTTCTCTAAGATGGCTCGGTAGGGAGTGTCCCAAGAGAGAATCTCGTTTTTTGATAATTCTTTACGATACTTTTCTTTAAAGAAACTTCTAACTTCTTCCTCTTTAGTTAATGCCTTAGTATCTTCTCCCATGACTGCATGGATCATTGCCATTTTGAGGGTGGATATTTCTTTTGTTCTAGTCTCTGCTTCTCCCACTTCGGAGGGAAAATAATTCATAACATAGAGCTTAGAAAAAACTTTTTTGTTTATGCGGTTAATTCTTCCTATGCGCTGAATGACTCGAGTAGGGTTATAAGGAATATCATAGTTAATAATAGTTCCCGCACGATGAAGGTTATATCCTTCCGAAATGGCATCGGTTGCAATCAAGATATCAAAGTCATCTTTTTGCAAATCCTCTTTCAGCCCGGCATCAAAATTTACACGAATAAGCTCTTTTTTCCCTGAGAAAGCATCTTGAGACGTATAACTTAATACTTTCAGTTGGCCATGAGATTTTTTTAATTCAGATGCTAGGTAGTTCACAGTGTCGGCAAACGCAGAGAAAACTAAGATTTTTCGAGCAGGATCCTCCTCCCTTCGTTTGCTGAGGACACTTGCAAACTCCTTTAGTTTCGGGTCTACGATTTGAGTCTCCTCGAACCACTCTTTTCTTATTTGCTTTAATAGAGAAATGTCGCTTTCTACATGTTTGCAAAAATCCTTGTGTAAAAAATCGAGAGGAATGGTAAAGAGCCCTTTCTTTTTATAGCTTTCTACAGAGGGCACCTTTTCTTCAACCCCTTCCTCAGTTATATCAAAGAACTCCTCAGCATCAGGAAGTTCCCCTCGTTTATAGATAGGAATTAGTTTTACAGAATGGGCCCAACTTAGAATCTGTTCGGCTGAAGAAATCATTGACTCAAGGGATTTTTTAAAGGCGTATAAGGAACTTTCAAGACGCTGGACTAACATCCTTCTCATGAATTTTGCAACGTTTCTCTGTCCGCCTAGGAGTTGCTGGAAATCCATTCCTGTAGTTTCTTTTAAATGAAGTTCGAGTTCCTTTTGCTTTTCAGGAAGGATGTAAGTGGCCGGTTGATAACGTGCCGATTTGTAAACTTCCAGCTCTGGATTTTCTGAGGCAATTTTATTTAATGTTCTCAAGTAGAGGGCTTTGAAGTCAGAAGAGATAGGGTAATAGAGCTCAAGAGGATCCTCTGGAATTACTATGGAGTAGCCTTGTTCTTTCAAATCCTTCTTGTAAGCAGGAATTGCCTGCAAGTCAAGACGAGAGCGTCTTACTACTAACGGATTGATGATGGAACGGATTTGAGCTGCGATTTCCTCGGCTTCGAGTTGTATTTCTTGGTCAGTACTCTTTTTCTTTTTACTATTTTTTTCTAGCTCTTTATATCGTCTCACTAAACTTCGAAAGGTTTCTCCCAGATTTTCTACCGTTTTAAGGGTAGAGATGTTGGGTAGCTGGAACAGCTTGACCAAAGAATAGATGTCAGCAGGTCTGTTGTTAAAAGGGGTAGCTGTTAGCAAAATAACCTTATTGTTAGCACAGAGTTCATGCAATATCGAGTAGTCCTTTGTGGAATCATTTCTAAATCTGTGGGCTTCATCAATGATGATTAAGAACTGCTCATCTTTTGTGTGTTTCTCTATAAAGAAATTCAATGCCTCAGATAGCTTTCCGCAACTGAAGATCGTTGCATTAAAAGCGAAGTCTGTCTTGTAGGATTCCCATTGCTTCACCAAATGCGGGGGAGAAATAACAATAGTTTTCAGCTTGAGATTACTGGCAATGGTGGATGCAATGACAGACTTGCCTAAGCCGACTACGTCCGAAATTATCACTCCATTGTGATTTTTTAAGGATGTCATACCGAGCTGGACGGCATCTGTTTGATATTTAAGGTTTGAGTAGGTCCCATTAGTAAGATCGGCAGGGGTAAGAAGTATCTGGTCTTCTTTGGAGTCAAAATATTCATGAAGAACTCTCAAGAAGATTAAGTGCGGAGGAAAAAGTTTCTCATACCAGATTTTTTTTATGACCTTTTCTTCCCAGTCCGGTAGCAAATTAGAATTTATCACCTCGACAGAGGAAGCCCAAAGTGATTCAAATATTTGTTTCGCGTCTTGGTGATGATGTTTGTCTCGGAAACGAGCATTAATTTCAAGTCTTCCTTCTAAGCCAGTGTAGGAAAG
>UQNA01000050.1 GCA_900542195.1 uncultured Sutterella sp.
CTATTCTCCCAAGTATGGAGGGGCCTATATGCGAGGTTATCCCCTTGAGGATATGAGAGTAATTTTTGACGATTGGGCTAACTTCTGTTTCTCAAAAGTTAAATAACAAAAAGGCTGCGGGTTGCAGCCTCGAGATTGTGATGCTATTGAAAAGAGCATTGGTTTTTACCGTATGCAATTACTTCATCTCGTATCCAGAACACTCTTCCTCGTTCTTTAATCCGTTTAGGAAAATCCGGAAGAATCTTTGAATAAAGCCATACGGTTGAGACACCAATATTGAGAATAGCGGCAACTTCTTTAACCTTGATTCTTACCGGTTCAGGTAGATGTTGATTTGTGTTTTCGTTCATGCTTGTGCTCCTATTAAGATTGTTTCTTTTTCCGCAAAGGTGCTAATTTCAACTCCACTTCTTTTCTATCTAGAGCGATTAACTGTTTTTCTAATTCAAATTCTTCGTCATCAATCGTTGAGGATGTTTGTAGAGGCGCGGGTCTATCTGTTTTAGTCGGAATTTTGGGACTTGATATTTTTTTATGATTGAGAACTTCTTCTATCTTTTGAGCGGTCAAAGGATCTTGGGGTGTACCGATTAGGTTACGTAGATCTCTGGTTTTTAATTTCTTAAGGAGATTTCCAATTTGAATAAGGTCATCGTAATTAATAGGATTATTTTTGGGCAAAGGCAAAGTTAGCCCCGGGTAGGTGTCGAGCTCTTCGGAATAAAAATGTCCAATATAAAAGTATTTTCTTTTAGGTGCGCATCTTGCTGTCAAATATCTTTTTTGACCGACTCTGATACTGATGCTTGTTCCTCCATCCAATGAAATCTCACGAAATGGCTTCTTGGTTGAAGATAACTCCTTAATCGCTGCGAGTATGGCATTATCCAAAGCTTCCCTAGATTTAAATGGCTTTCGTTTCATAGATTCTTCTCTTCCTTTGCTTTCTGAGCGTTGGTGACGGCTCTCTTGCATGACCATGCGTACTCTTGAAGTGCCGTTTTAGGTCCAAGTTTCAATGCTTCTTTAATCATTGGAACAATCATTGCAAAGGTATCGCTAAGAACTTTCAGCTCGTCGCCAGTTGCAACGAATCCTTGAGTTTTGCCTTCGGATTTTCTGTCATAAATTGCATTAAGAACTTCTCTTGCCGCTCTTATCAGTGGTTCGCCCTGGTTTAGCTCTGTTTGATCAAGATTTTTGTAACGTTTGAAAATAATCGCTATTCCCCAGTTGACAGTATCCTCAACCAAATCAAAATCGTTTTCTGAGAGCTTCCCTGCAGGTAAGGTCAATTCAACTAAGAGATTGGCAGTATCCAGCTGTTTCTCGATGTGTTTAATTCTTTCTGTCGACCATCCGGATATTCTGACTGGGTGAGGACGATACGGCTTGTCCCGTTTTTTCTTAATTCTTGACATTGGTTTCTCCGGCAGGTTTTGCAAAGTCTTTGCTTAGAGACGCAGAAAATTGAACGAGAAAAGTTCCGTTGACATGTCTTGCACAATGAACAGTTCTTTCCAATTGCATCGGTTCTTGCGTGTGGTCTGAAGAGAATCCGACAGGAACGTTGTATTCCGGATTGTTGGCGGAGTCTTCCAGCAGCCAGATAATTTTCCGGTAGTCTTCTTTCATACGCTCCTGCTCGTAATGCTTGTAGCGAGGAAGCAGAAAGTGTCTAAGTGCATCCCTGTATCTTTTAGTAAGTCGTAACTTTGTCATTTTTCTTATTTCTTTCGAAATTCTCTTTTTCTTTTTCGTTATTCATTTCATTTGGGGCTTTTGAGAAAAGACCAATGATCATTTGAAGTTGTTCTGTGTTAGTAAGCAGAGCAAATCTTTCACCATTTGAGTTGAAAAAGTGAAACACTGCCAAATTCATTTTCTTTGGCTCTTTTAGCTCAACGATATTGCCGTCTACGACTTCGATGAGTTTTGTTTCTGCAGGAAGTTCAAGTGCTTTAAAAACATTGGTTTTGAATTTCTCTATATGTTTGAGAAGAACTTCCTCTTCATGACTAAGGTACGGCCATTGGTTATTAAAATTCGGTTTCATTGTTGTCATTTAATTTTGAATCCTGCTGTAGTTACGTAGATATCCGGCTCAAACCTAGATTGCTAACTTTATTGAGGGCGACTATGGTGTTTGTCCTCCTTTAAACCTCTGATTAACTGCACACAAAGGGAACCGAGTTCTGCTAGTTCTGGTATTGAGGCTATGAAGGCAAACTTTTCCTCTCTAGCATTAATAAAGTGAAGGATTACAAAAGGTTCCATATCTGTTAGAGCAATATCAACTTTGGTGCCGCCCAATAACTCAATAAGCTTTGTTTCCGGAGGAAGGTTCACTATCTTGGCAGTGTCTTTTTTTACACTTTGTGCCTTTTTGACCATGTCGAGAAAGGCATTGTCTGGTTGTGGCCATTTAGCTGTTTGTTTAAAACTCATTTATCTTCTCCAGGTAGATTTATCCAACTTTTTCAAAGTTTTTTTCGAGATAGGCAACAAGGGTGATTGACTCGCCTTTTCCCCAAGGTAGAGAAATCGAATATCCAAGCGTCCAGTCTTTTGAATTCTTGACCGGCGGGATTAAAAGCGTTTCGCAGTCAGAGGGTTTGTTGAGTTCTGGATTGGCTTTGTTCTCAAGTTGTTCAATAGTTCTGTCCAGGAGTTTTTTTTCTACGTTCCTCTGTTAACTCTAGGTTGTGTTTAGATATGAAGTTGGCCAGTCCTCTTTTGAAATCTTTTGTGAGTTTGTACATGTCTAACCTTATGTAATTGGTGCCGGTCTTTCCCGGCTGTCACCTCCGTTAGATAATTAGGTTGTTCATATCTCAATTAATCTATGGAGGAAAATATGGATAAAAAATCTAAAACATTTGCGCCAGATCAGGCATTTCAAATTCTTTGCAATGCTCTACAGGCTGGAGCTGTAACACTTCCTTTTGGCAGAGAGGTTCATGTAAAAATGCTTGAGCAGTTGAAAAATCCCAATTGGCAGATTTCTAAGGAACAAATTATCAAGAGGACGATCGTCACTGACATTGAGCCTCTGGCTAAAGCCGATGCTGCCTATCTTGTCGCTTTCTACAATGCTCTGCTCGAGAGCTAGCCATAATGTAAAAATCTTCCTATCCTAGACATCTCTTCGGGGCGACCAAGTAATTGGATGCTCCAAAGAGTCTCTAGTAGAAAAGAAAGAAATTCTTTCTTTTTGATAGAACCGCTAGAACTTTTTATAAGCGCCGCTCTCCAAATCTCCTTTAATACAGGTTGACTGACTAATGTATTCAGATGGTTTGGTTTTTCTTCCAGTTCTCTCAACCGTGCAGAAAGGTTAATGAATTTTCTTAACTGCTTTCTAGAAGGGGTGGTGGAGACTTTCTTTTTACGCTTTTTCATGCTTAACTCTCCGAAATTTTCTTCGACAAAATTTGAATAGCGCTTTCGTAAGAAGCTCTGGCTGAACGACCGTCTTTTGAGAAAACGACCATTGCACCCAAAAGGGCTGAAAGACTTATGCAGTTATCGAGTGAGATTTTGTGTTCCGGTGCTTCAATGAGATTTAAGCAGCTTCTAATAGAGCTTAAATAACAGAACATAGAGTCATCAACGACGTCGAGCATCTGGCGAACAGAGAGACAAAAGTTGAAAGACTCAAGCTTTGAAAAGAATATGAAACTTGTAAATTGTGCTGAATTTTGCATACGCACCTCCAGTTGAGATGCGCTCAATATACTTAACTTTTTGTGAAATGTAAAGCTAATTGAACATTAAAGTTAAATATCTTCTGTAATTTGCTTGATAATACCGATGCTTAGTTTTTGTTTAGCTTCGGGAAGAGAGGAGACTAATTCAACCAAGTCCTTACTCATAGGTGAAATATCGTCAGAAGAATCAATTTCAGGTTTTCCTTCACCTAAAATCAACCAAAAAGGATTTATTTTTAGATACTTACAGATTCTTGTAGCAAGTTCTGCGCTTATGTTTTTGGTTTTTCCTGTACAAATTTGTGAGATAGCAGAACGACTAACTCCCATCTTCAGAGCTAGTGCATTTTGATTTATATCCCTCAACTCGAGAGCAAAAAGTAATCTTTCAGCAATTGTATTCATGATTCAAGTTTAAGAACATAAATGTTCAAATGATTTACCAAACAACTTGATTATTTATGCTCAATTCGCTTAACATATAAAAATGAAAAAAGAAAAAGCGATTTCAATTTTTGGTTCTGGAGCTGCGTTAGGACGTGCTGTAGGAGTACGTCGCAGTGCGATTTGTTATTGGCCTTCGAATCTAACCGTTTACCAATTAGACCGTGTAATTGGTGCCGCATTGCGTTTGAACAAGATAACCCCAGATGAAGCCAGGGAGCTTATTGAACATGAGAGACAAAGGAACGAACGAAGCAAGAGTGCTTCTAACTGACCTAACTATACAAGTTTTGAATTGGAAGGTAGGAGTCGATTCTGATGCTTCTAAGAATTCGATTGTCTGCAGGGTAATGGACCGTTGGGCAAGAAAGCAAGTCATGAGCAGTCTCCGAAAGAAAGATAAAGCAAATTTAGCCGTAGACAGTTTGGAAAGCTACGGCGTTGATACGGCGTTGTTACGGCAGGAGACGGCAAAGTGAGTCAAAAATTTAATAAGTACGGCAGAAGGCGGAAAACTTGCCGGAGAACGCCGGTACAAAGCCGTGGACTACGGCATGAGTTGGAAGAGAAAATGACAGAAGAAGAAAGAGCGGTTGCTAGCAGACGTTTTCAAAAAAAGCTGCAGGAGATGGACGCTAAAAGACTGCAGCGTCCGGAAAGAAAATTCCCGTCCGCTGTTGTGATTGTTGTTTCTCTTCTTTTTGTTCTGGGTTTGTTAGTTTTGCAGGGAGACTTTTGATGGAAAATTGGCCAGTTGAAGTACGCTATTCCCCTTGGTTGGAAAAAGGGCCTTACCTGAACGATAAGGCCCATGAATGGGGAAAGGTTAAACGGATAAGGGAATATATCCGGGAAACAAAAGAAAAAGAATTGTTTTTATGCCTTCATGTCGAGGGTGAAAATACGCCTTTTACCTCCCTTCCCCTGGTTGAGGACTTTCAAAACAAAAGGTATGTCTTGAGTTTTGACCGCAAAGGAAATATCAGTTGTCTGAATTTCTTTCTCCTCAAATATCTCAACCCCGATTTGGCTGACCTGTGGGTTCTGCAACTGCTCTCCCAATTTCCAGGGAAAGAATGTGATGGTCCCTGTTCGCGAATCGAGTCCCTCCCACGTTCGATCGACATAGGGATCTGTTTCTTCCACTTTATACAAGGGGCAAGAAGCGGCCAGCTGAAAGGTGGAACCCAAATCTCCGTCGTAAAGACGGAAAGTGTATTTCGTATACCCAATGCCGTTGTGAATGTCCTCTCTAAGGTCTTGCAGCAAGGCATAACTTCTGCTTTGTTCGCCTTTTGGAATCAGGAAAAAGCAGGTTTCATTTGTCTTCAGCCATTTTGGATTTGGATTCCAACGATAAGGGAAATAGTTTTTGAAAAGTTCATTAGCCAATTTTTCTTTCAATTGACAGCTCCTTTCAGATTAGAAATTTTTGACTCCAATTAAAAATTTTCTCACATCTCGAGAGGAGCTATCAATTGAATTATTACAAGGAAGCAATATATGACCTGGTTACGTACATTTTCCAAGGAAAGCTTGAGAAAAGCATCCATCTCTTTGGTTGCAACTGCAATAGGGATGTTTTTTTCGGTATTGGCTTTAGTAGTGCTGGCGGCAATGATGGCTGTGCCAGTTTATGCGGGGATATGGTTAATCCATTGGACAGGCCTTCCTTTACCGTTTTAAAACAAGTTTTATGCAGATACTTTCATCGATTGCAACGACAGAGGTAAGACCCGCCTCGCGAAAGTGTCTGCTCCATTTTTAACGATATTCGGGTCTAAAAGAGGTCGATATGGCAAGGTCTTTTCAAGAGATAGAACAGCAGATGGCTGAACATGGGATATTTCTTCCCATGGGTGAGCAGCTGTGTGCCAATGCTGAAAACTGGAAACGGTTTAAGCCGGTAAATTCAAGTTGGAAGAAAAACAAAGATGCATATTTCGGCATTTGGGAACACTTTCTAACTTCGGGAAAGAGCTATTACTTCGGCATTTTTGGTATCGCCGGCGAACAGTACAAAATCGAGCATAAGAGAGCAGGGTGGACTGTCGAAGAATGGAAAGAGATAGATTCTCGTAGAGAGGAAGACAATAGAATTGTCAATGAGGCTATCGAAAATAAACGCAAAGAAGCCTCTGAGAAAGCCGAAAAAATGTGGAAAGCTGGAAATCCAGCCGTTTCTGCAAGCCATCCTTATGTCATTAAAAAGAAAATTGTCCCGGTAGGAGCAAAACAGCTTAGAGAGCAGATTCTTATTCCGGTATACCGCGACAAACAACTCAAAGGTCTCCAGACAATTTTCCAACAGGCTACATCTGAAGGTGAACTTGAAATAACTAAACTTTTCTTAAAAGGAACAGATAAGAAAGGCTCTTATGCTCCTTTAGGAAAACTTACTGAAGAGCCTGAAGTCATCTTTGTCTGTGAGGGTTGGGCTACCGGCTGTTCGATTTATGAAGCAGTCAAAGAGCCAGTAATCGTGGCCTTCGATGCAGGGAATATTTTGCCAGTGGTTGAGGGCTTGCGTAAGCGGTTCCCTTCCGCCAAAGTTGTGATTTGTGCTGACAATGATGCTCACTATAAGAAAAACTTATTAGCCGAAGTCAAAGAAAAATTCGGCATCGAGCTGGAAATTGGTTCTTCCAAAGAGGCACATGTTCAATACGCTAATACGACTGAAGGTCAGTATGAATTAAAAGCATTTTGGGGAAAAGAGGATGGAGTCCCATGCATTGTTTATACCTGCAAGCGTCCTGGTCAGCCGAAGGCAAACAAAAGAACTCTCAAAAATACCGGGGTTGCCTATGCCAAAATTGCAGCTTCGAGATTTAAAGCTGTCATTGTTATTCCTCAGTTTTCAAATAAAGATACAGACGGAACAGACTTCAATGATTTAGCTTCTGAAGAAGGCATTGAGGTTGTTGCTAAACAGCTTGCAGATTGGAAAACGCTTGAGCCGGAAAAGCAATCAAATAAGAAAACTTCTTCAAAAGAAGAAAGTTCAATTAACTCGGCTTTTATCAAATCCCTAGGAGAGAGATTTGTCTACATCGACAGTACAGATACCTGTTGGGATGTTGAGCATAACCGGGTCGTTAAAATCAGCAATATCAAGTCAGTACCTACAAAAATTATCTCTGCCTGGCTTCAAAATGAATACAAAAACAGACGCCTAATACAACCGGAACAGTTAGTTTTTGAGCCGGATCCGAAGAAGGTTAAACCTGGCGAAATTACTACATTTAAGGGTTGGGATATTAAGCCGGACCCGAATGCTGATTGCACCTTATTAATTGAACACTTGAAGAAGGTGTGTGGCCATAATAAAGAGGTGTTTACGTGGGTGCTGCGTTGGCTGGCTTATCCGTTGCAACACCCTGGTGCCAAAATGCTTACAGCTCTACTTATTTACGGTGAGCGGGAAGGTACCGGCAAGAGTGTTTTCTTTGATGCAATCAAGCAAATTTATGGTGACTATGGTTGCTTCATTAATCAGTCAGGAATGTCCGGAGATTTTAATGGTTGGATTTCCCGGAGACTCTTTGTCCTTGCTGACGAAGTTATTTCAAGTCAAGACAGAAAGCATCTTAAGGGCAGTCTTAAAAACCTAGTAACGAATGCGGAACATATCATCAACGAAAAGGGGCTTCCTCTCCGGTACGAAGTAAACAAAACTAACTTTGTATTTCTATCAAATGAGGATAAGCCTATCGAACTGGATAGGTATGACCGCCGATACATGTGCGTTAAATTCAATGAAGAATCTACGCCGGAGTATTTCCACGCACTTTGGAAGCAGAAAAACAATGGAGGAATTGCTGGGCTTTATCACTATCTGCTAAATGTTGATTTAGGAGATTTCCATGAAAGTACATTGCCGATTGAAACTGAGGCTCATAAGGAGTTGAAGCTTTTAGGAGGCAATCCTATTGCCCGTTTCCTTGAAGAATGGGCTTTGGGAGAAACTCCTTTTCCTTACGGGCCTGTCATTGCAAATCACATCTTTGATGCGTTTTTGCTGTGGTGCCGGTCAGCTAATGAAACATACAAAATCAACAAGAAAACATTCCTGACAAAGATGAAAGAGTCTTATCGCTCAGGAAGGTGCGAATTGGAGTTTTATGACAATGATGATGGAACAGGAGTGCCCAGACAGACTAAAAAAGCCAAATTAACTTATTACATACCTACACAGCCAGCAGGCTGTACTGAGCCATATCCAGGCAATAAGTACGAATTTAATTCACAAATAAAGAAGTTTCAGCTTTCTGTTGAAGAAGCAAGAAAGAGAATGTATAGAAGGATGGAGGCGCTATGACTTTGCGCAGCGGTTACGTTCGTGGCCAATTTAGTCAAAATCTATGGGACAGAGGTGTTTTTGTGCCTTTTAGTCGTCATTTCAGGACACTATGGACACCATTTGGACACCATGCAAGTTTTTCATAATTTTTTGAAAATTAAGGATATTCTGTCATTGCGGACAGTGAGGACACCATATAAGCAAATCCTTATGTGCGTGCGCGCGTGTGAGCAAATAAATAACGAGATAAGTAATCTCTCGCGCACGATAAGACTTATATACGGTGTCTTAGTGTCCGAAAATAAAAAAAAGAATAATTTTCAAAGAGTTATTAAAAAATAATGGTGTCCGCTTTGGTGTCCTGATGGTGTCCACGGTGTCCGATAAGTTTAATGAAGAGAATGAAGAGTCAAATGAGCAGAATCCCAAGAATTATTAAGTTGCTAAGGAGGTGGCATAAATGGAGAAATTTTTCAGTAGCTTCTTTGCATTCACCGCTTTGTATTGAGAATGATGTGGTTGATACATCAAGAGCTCGAAACGATTTAATCAATGCTCACAGAGTCGACTTTTTGATGTTTAAGGTTGACAGGATTATTAACCGTTTAGAAGAAAGTCAGAAAAAGGCGGTGTATGTCGTTTATGGGCAAAAAACATTGACAGGTTTAGTTGTAGCTTCAACGCAACTAGGAATCAGCCGGAGGGCTCTAATTAACCATTTGTGCGATGCGGATAGGTCTATTTGTGAGGCGTTAGAGGAGATTTTTAATAAGGGAGAAAATAGATGAGGGAAAATACTAAGTGCACTTTTTTTCAAAAAAAGTGCTATATTTTCATAAAATTTGGCAGTGAGTGCATTAAAGGCTCTACAAACGCATTTAATCTTTTCTAAATATCCTCCCTTAAGTAATATCGAAATCGTTTAATAACGGCGACTTTTAGCGTATTCTGAGTTGTGAATTTGCAAGGCTTAAACAAACAGGAATATAAAATGAAGAGGCGAATAGTTTCGGTTTTATTAGTATTTCTTGCTGCTATGTTGGCTAGTCAAATACAAGCTAAGGGAAGAGAGCCGTGCTCAGGCTCTAAAGGTGGTGTTCAAAGATGCGTGAATGGAAAATTTCTTTGCAACGACGGCTCAATAAGTCGCAGTAAGAAAATCTGTAATTCAGAGCTTTACGGAAGTAGAAAGTCGGGTAATTCTTCTTCACGCGGTGAAAAAAAATAACTCCTACACAGTTGCAGCTGTACAGGAGTTTTTTACGGTTTTTATCTGGTTTTGATTGGGATACCATAATCCCGCTTTCCGCCGCTATCACGAGGTGGAGTTGGGGGCGTTGGATTTTTATTTTCCGTCATATTCCTCCTTTGATTAAACATGGGACAAGAAACAAAAGTGAAAGTAAAGCCATGCCAATTCCTACTATTAGAAATTTATTACTGAGAGATAGTTTGTTTCCGTTAGAGACTATGTTCTTACGGTTAGCTTCAATGGCTTCGTCATATCTTTCTAGTAGAGTCTGCAAAAATTCAGAATCAGTTTGAGTTTTATCTTTTAAGTGTCTATTTAAATCTTTGTGCCAGTTTTCCCAAAGAGGGTAGCCAACAATTGGCCTTATAAAACTGCACAATAAACAAGAAAGAATTAGCGGGATGGCTATTAGGCAACATATAACAGTGATGAATAATCCTAAAGCAACAATGCTTACGTCTGGGTTATTCCAACTTCCTTTGAACTGAAACAAAATAAAAATTGCTCCAGTTAGTATCAGATTAGCGGTCCAGAGATATGTTTTGATATTAGCCATTTGTTGACCGTACATATCGATGGTGACACGTTGATATTCTTCCGAGGCTTTATTTAATAAAAATATTGTCACATCAAAGGAGTTCTGAGATGGATCTTGGTGACTGGTTTGGACTGTGGATTTTTGCATTGTTGTTCCTTTGGCCACTTATTGACGATTAGAGGTGTTCGTCTTTGACTTCATTTTAACTAATGCTGTTTACTGACGATAGGCTTTCCTGATTGAGCCAATCAATCAGGCCAACTGTTCTCATGGGTCCTTCCCAAGGGTCAGAGCATGCGGGGTCGGAACCCCCGAAAATTTTCTACACTCAAGCCCCTTCTAAGGGGGCAACATCCTGATTTAATTGAATATGCCAGCAAATGAAACTAAAAAATTGACACAACAGGAGGTGGCTGATCATTTATTTCTGGCCAGACCTTCCTTTGCGTTGATTGTTCAGAAGTTTGGCTTGAATTGGAAGGATTGCAGCGATTGGTCACTTGACCAGTGGAGAGAAATGTATATCACACGGTTGCGTGAAGAGGCAGCCGGACGTGACCAGGATTTAAGCGAGTCTCGTGCAAGAAAAGAGCTGCTTGAATCAAAACTTATTGAGTTAAAAGTTGAAAAAGAGCTTGGAGACATCATTGAAAAACAGCCGGCAAAAGATGTTCTTAATGAGATGTGTCAGAGCATGGCTGCAGGTGTAAAAAGTGAGATTTCAAGAGTTAAGCCAATTCTCGATGCTCAGTTCGGCATCGATGTAGACATGGATTTTTTGAATGAATACATCACGGATCGAATCATTGACACGCTCAGAAATAGCGTCGAGAACGCTTGCAGAGGTCTTGAGAGAATCAGCTAAAGTATTTCGTCCTCGGGAAAAACTTGGGACAACCGCTTGGGCTGAAAAGTACCGTTTTATGAGCGCGAAAAGTACGGCGTTGCCGGGTAGGTACAGTGCAGCGTTTACGCCCTGGATTAACGGCATGCACGAAGCACTTGATGACCCTAAAATTCATCGAGTTGTTGCCTTAAAAAGTGCTCAAGTTGGCTGGACTGATGGCGTAATTCTCAATTATTTGGGCAAAAGAATTGATATTGACCCATGCCCGATGATTGTGATGTTTGCTAAAGAGGGTGCGGCCAGACAATTTTCAAATGAAAAACTAACTCCAATGATTGAGGTAACGCCTAGATTAGTTGAGAAAATACCAATTTATTCGAAGCGAGATAAGTCAAATCAATGGGATTTCAAGGGATTTCCGGGCGGATTTTTGAAACTCGTTGGTTCAAATTCAGCGGCGAGTGTGAAGTCAACGCCCGCGATGGTAGTTGCAATCGAAGAACCTGATGACTGTAATGAGAATATTTCAGACCAGGGCGATACTATTGCACTTCTTGAGGAAAGAACTAAAACATTCCATCGTCGCAAGGTTATTTTCGGTGGTACACCGACAGTTGCGGGAGTTAGCAGAATTGATGCCGCCTACAATGCAAGTGACAAGCGGAAATTTTTTGTTCCTTGTCCTAGTTGCGGTGTTTTCCAAGAATTGATTTGGGAAAATGTCAAATGGAAAGAAACCGAGGGTGTGAGGCATGAGGTTTTCGGAAATGTCGATCTCTCCAGTGTTCGATATGAGTGTCCGCACTGTCACGAGCAGTGGACAGAAGCTCAAAAAAACGCTGCTGTTCGGAAGGGAGAGTGGCGAGCAACAGCCCCTTTTACCGATACAGCTGGTTTTTACATTAACGAAATTTATAGTCCATTCCCTGGTTCTACGATGCGCATCATCGTAGAAAAGTATCTACGTGCAAATGCAAAAATGCAGACCGGGGACGATTCGGCAATGAGAGCTTTTTACAACTCTCAGCTTGGAAGGGCATACGAGTATGCCAGTGACCTTCCTGATTCCGAAGCCCTTGCTGAAAGAGCTATTGATTATGCTGAGTTTACCGTTCCTGTGGATGGAGTGATTCTTACTGCAGGAGTTGACGTACAGCACGACCGTCTGGCGGTCGTTATTCGCGCATGGGGTCAGGATGAAGAGTCATGGCTTGTTTACTGGGGAGAGATTCCCGGAAATACTATGCAGCCTGAAATATGGAAAGACCTTGACGCTTTATTTGAACGTACTGTTAGAACAAAAAGCGGTGCAAAGCTTACTGTAAAGGCGGTTTCTATCGACTCTTCTGACGGTCGAACTAATGATGCTGTGTATTCATATGTCCGGCGGCACAAACAGCATCATTACATGGCGATTAAAGGTGCTTCAAGCCAGACAGATGCAAGAGAAATTTTCACAACTCCTAAACCAAGTGTCGATGTAAATCACCAAAACAAAGCCTCTCGATATGGATTAAAGCCGTATATCGTCGGTGTTAATCGTGCAAAAGACTTAATTCTTGGTTTCGAGGGCGCTGGAGGCCGAATAAAACTTGAAGGTAACGGACCGGGGCGAATGCATAACTATTCGGCTGTAAGGTCTGATTATTACGAACAGTTAACGTCTGAAGTTAAAGTTCCTACCCGTGGGGGTTTTAAAAGAGTTTGGCAGAAGAAGTCAGGATGCCGGAATGAAGCATTAGATTGCGAAGTTTATGCGTTGCATGCAGCTAGAAGTTTAAAACTCCATTTGAAGTCTCATGAGGGCTGGAAAAAAATCCTAAATGAGCAAATTCAAGGAGATTTATTTAGCCAGATGGAAGCTGAAAATACGAAAGAAGAAGAGATAGGTCAGCAAGAGGAGCTGATAGTTGCTCAGAATGTAGAGGAGCAGACTGACCCATTCGCAGGAACTTATGCATCTGGATGGACTAAAAACTGAAATTAAAGATTAATTGAAACATTTGAGGGGCCGCAAGGTCCTTTTTCTTTGGGAATTACTTATGTTAATCGGTCCAACAAGGATCTTCCAGGGAGATTCTGCTTCCTGGATAGAGCATGCGGATATCCGCTGGCAAAAAATCCCTAAAGAGGTAAAAATTCAGGCTTTCCTAAAGGTTGGAGAAGAACAAGCAAAACTTATTGCTAAACCGATTAAAGAAGGGCTTGATTTAACCTTAGGAAGCGATGAAAGTGAAAAGCTTTCGCCTGGCATTGGATACATTGTTTGTATTTTTGCCAATTCGGAGATTTGCTATTCGAAAACGATGGTTCTAGGTTCTTCGATTTCTGTGATGGCTTCTCCGACATCTAAAGATTTTGACCCGAGAACAGAGGCGGAAAAGGCTTTAGCTCAAGCAAAGAAAGCCTTACAGCGTTTTACCGAAACAAACGGAAGGGTTAAAAGTTACACAATCGGCACAAGACAGCTCCAGTTTAGAGATGTTGGGGAACTTCAAAAACTTGTTGAGTATTGGGAGTTCCAAGTCATGCAGGAAAGAGCAGCACGCTATGGGCTCGATCCTCGAGTTTCGCTCGTGAGGTTCCGTAATGACTAAGAAACAATCATTTTTAAGCCGGGTTATCTCGGGAATTTTTGGGCAGCGTAAGTATCAAGGTGCAATAACTGACCGTTTTACGAGCGATTGGCTACCTAGTTCTACAAGCAGTGATGCCGAGATTTTTCAGAGCTTAACAGAGTTAAGGAATCGTTCTCGCCAGCTCATCAGAGACAATCCATATGCAGCAAATGCTCAGTCAATCGTTGTCGATAACGTTGTAGGCAATGGCATTAGGATGCAAGCAACTGTCGCAGGTAATGACGGTGTTTTGGATGATCCGCTTAACGACAAAATCGAAAATGCGTGGTCACGATGGTGCGAAAAGGGCAGCTGCGAAGTTTCTGGTCGATTGAATATGACTGCTCTATTGCGTTTAGCAATGGGAGGGGTCTTTTCTGACGGAGAATTTTTGATTCGAGTTGTCAAAAAGCCATTTGGAGAAAGTCGAATACCTTTCTCATTAGAGCTTATCGAACCTGATTATTTGGTTAACAACGATTCTCGAATTAATGTTGGAGGAAATAATCTTTGCCGCATGGGAATTGAAGTTGACCAATGGCAGAGACCTAGAGCTTATTGGCTTTACAAAGACCACCCGGGAGATATTTTTTATTCTGGATGGAATGGTTCTGAATACCGCCGAGTTTCAGCTGATGAGATTTTTCATCTTTATGTAGTCAATCGATGGCCTCAAACACGAGGTGTCCCTTGGCTTCATGCTGTGATGAGGCGTTTGAGGGATCTTCAGACTTATAACGATTCCGAAGTCGCGGCGGCAAGGGCCAGTGCCAATGTAGTTGGTTTTATCACAAACGAGACTGGGCTTGGATGGGGTTCTGATGTTGAAGATAGAGGACCTGCTGCCAGTAGAAGATATAGAGAAAGCTCTTTACTTGATAGGGCAGGAACTCTTTTGAGATTGTTTCCTGGAGAGACATTTTCCGGTTTTGCTCCTCAAAGGCCAAACGCCAGTCTTGACCCGTTTATGCGATACATGATTCGCGAGGTTGCGGCAGGTGTTGGAGTTTCTTACGAATCCCTAAGTCGCGATTACAGTCAGTCGAATTATTCGAGCTCAAGACTTTCACTTTTGGATGACCGTTCCCGTTGGCGTGTTATTCAAGGCTGGCTTATCAGCAGTTATCTGACACCTATTTACAGAAAATGGCTTGATATGGCTGTTTTGTCCGGAGAGATTCAGATTCCGGATTACTTCCAAAACAAAGAAAAGTATCAGTCTGTGAGATTTATGCCTCGAGGTTGGTCTTGGGTTGACCCAACCAAAGAAGTACAAGCTTATGCACTTGCCGTTCAAAACGGATTCACAACCCTTAGTGATGTTTTGGCTGAAAGCGGAAGCGGTACCGATTTAGAAGATTTCATTTCAACAAAAGTACGAGAAAGAGAACTGCTGAAAAAGGCTGGTTTGAAGTTTCCTCTGCCTAGCAGTCAGGTCTCTCTCGCCTCTAAACAGTCGGAATCCAAAGGCTCTGATTCTGATGAGAAAGTAAAAGGCTCAGAAGGAAAAGAAGGTGAGGATATAGACAAAGGAGATAAAGATGCCTGATGGAATCAGGAAACCTGATGGAATAGGGAAAAGAAGCTGCAATATTGGCGGTTTTTCTATGAGGGAACAAGGCCAGGATTCGGAAAGAATCATTCGTTTTCCTGTGTGCTCCTCTGAAATAGTAGAGCGCCATTCTTATTTTGGAGACTGGAAAGAAACTCTTGACCATACTGCAGGAGCAATGAGGCAAGGAGAGAGACAAAAATCGATGCCTCTTCTTTTCAATCATGACCGAGACAAGATTATTGGCGTTGTTGAGGATATTGAGCAAGAAGGTGAAAGGACCTATGCAACCGTTCGTCTTGCAAAAAGCGAAGAAGGAGATAAGGCACTTGAACTTATCCGAGACAAGGTCTTAGTCAATTGCTCGATTGGATATCAAGTCTACGAATTCGAAGAGGTTAGATCACCGGATAAGAAAGCTGACGAACCTCCTCTTTATCGTGCCCGAGATTGGGAACTAATGGAAATTTCACTTGTAACTGTGCCGGCAGATCCTACTGTTGGTGTTTATAGATCTATTGGAGAAATAACTATGTCTAAACCTCTTGAAGAAAAAATTTCTGCTTCTAAACCAGCAGAAAGAAGCGTATTGCCTTCTCAGCATTCGCAACCTGAAGATCCGATTCTTGTCGAACGCAAAAGAATCTCAGAGATTGAGTCCATGTGCAGAGATTTTGATGTCGACAACAATTTGCGCAATCATTTGATTAATACTGGCGCATCAATCGATTCTGCCCGGGCAGCTGTTCTTGATATTGTGAAACAATCTCGTTCCCATGCTGCAGCACCAGCATGTAGACGTGATGCAGGTATCGATGCCGAAGAGCTTAAGAATTACAGTCTTATTCGAGCAATTAGGGCATTAGTTAAAAATGATTGGTCGAAAGCAGGATTTGAAAAAGAGGTTTCTGAATCTTTGGCAAGAAGCTATAACCACGAGTCTTCCGGTTTTCTTATGCCAACCTCGCTTAGATTTTCAAGAGGGGTAGACTCCGTTGCGGCAGGAGCTCTTATTGCAACGGATTTTCGTGCAAACGATCTTATTGGTGCTTTGCGTGAAAGAGCCGTTATTTCTCAAATGGGAGCAAAACTTCTTACTGGTCTGAAGGGAGATATTGATATTCCGAAACAAACAGGTACCAGCAAGGTTTACTGGATTGATGGTGAAAAGGATGAGGCCAAAGAGACTTCTCCTTCCTACGGTAAAGTATCTCTCACTATGAAAACGGCTGCGGCGTTTGCTCCAATTACATATAAGATGCTCATGCAGTCAACACCTGACGTTGAAGCACTTGTTAGAGATGATCTCGCTTGGGCAATGGCAAAAGGTCTCGATATTGCAGCATTGTATGGTTCTGGGAAGGAAAATGAACCTCTCGGTTTGGCTAATATGAAAGGCGTCTTTAGTCTTGATAAACAGGGTGCTGATATTACATTTGCAGATCTTGTTGACATGGAAACTGTTATTGCCGGTGCAAATGCTGACGTCGGAACTCTTGCTTATTTAGCTAATTCAAGAACCGTCGGAGCTCTTAAGCAGTTAGTAGATAAAAATGGCCGTCCACTTTGGAAAGAAGTAGCTGACGCAAGAAAAAACAGTGCTCCAGGTGAACTCAATGGTTATAGAGTAAACAGATCTAATTTTGTTAGAAACGACCTGGGAGATACAAAGAACCTAAGTGATTTCTTCTTCGGTAATTGGTCTGACTTAATCATTGGAGAGTGGGGTTTCGTTGAAATTACACCTAACGCATTTAGCGAATCCGCTTTCCGTAGAGGCGGTATTGAGTTGAGAATCATGCAGTCAATTGATGTTGCATGTAGACATCCAGAATCTTTTGCTCGTATTACAAATATCAAGACACCTGCTATTGGATTTATTCCGCAGGCAGGAGAAGAAGATTCTGGTGCCCAAGAAGGACAGGATGTGTCCGGAGAATAATAGGAGCTAAGAATGGACGATCTGGATCGCATGTTCGACGAAGATATCTACGATGTGTTTCTGGCAGATTTCGGAAAAATGCACCGGATCGGTTCAAAAAATGTCAAATGTCATATCGATAAAGCTTCGTGGACAGAAAACATGAACCGAGGAATTTTTGAAAGTACCCTGGAAATCTATGTCAAAGAAGGAGAAATACATACTCCCGAAGTTGATGAGACTCTTTCAATTGACGGTTCTTTTCACAGAGTTCTTGCGGTTTCATTTGAACAGGGGATGTTGGTTATTTCTGCTCGGGAAAACAACGAATGAGTTCTAATTCTTTCGCTAATACGAGACGAGCCCTTAAGAAGATTCCAGGAGGGGTTCAAAAGGCGCTCTATGCGTCTATGGGGCGCGCCTTGTCGCATAGCAAAACCGTAATCGGAAAAGAAATCCGAAAAGAGTACACGGTTAAAGCAAGAACAGCTCGACAAGCAATTTCCGCTAAACGTTCAAAGAAAGCAGGTTCTATTGCTGCTGAAATTTGCGTCAAAGGCAGGAACTTGTTGGCTGGAGAGTTTTTGTTGCGCCCTAAAACAGATACGACAGGTTCAAAACGTAAAGTTGTTCGCTTAGGAATACGTAAGACGGGAACACGATACGTAGACAGAGGATTCGTAAGTAAAGGAACCCTTATGCAGCGTAAAGGAAAAAGTTCTTACCCTATTGAACCCGTATTTGGACCTTCGGTACCAGGTATGGCTGCAAATGAGCATGTTGTAGAGGCGGTTCAATCAGATTTCAAAGAGACATTTGAAAAACGAATGGACCATGAAGTTTCTCGAATTTTGAAAGGAAGTAAGTAATGGAGCTTGAGCTATGTGACAATCTGCGCTCTTTGTTGGAGCAGGAACTTAAAAACATAGTGCTTCCTACTCGAGGCCCGGATATTGAGCATGACGGACAACTACGTTCTCTGAAGATATTTGATTCTTATCTCCCGGTCAAACAAGAAGATTCGGAAGATCCATATCCGTTTGTGATTGTGAGAGCTACCTCATCTGCCACTGATGAACAGATTCTTGAGATTAATGTTTCTATGTTTGTAGGAACTTATGCTAAGGATTCTGCAGGATTCAGAGATGCTTTGAATGTTGTATCTGCTATTCGCAATTCAATTCTTCCCTTCACACAATCTGCTCTTGCTAACAAGTTTCATTTGATGCCTGAAATTAAATGGGACACGTTAGACGACCAACCTTGGCCTTATTGGCAAATGGAAATTAAGACAAAGTGGTCTCTTGATTTTCCAATTTGTCGTCCGGCGATGTTCCCTAATGGCAAGAGTGGAGACTATGAAAAATCATTAAGGAAGGCGCTTTATGGCTAAAGCAAAAGTATATGTTGGTCCTCGACTACCTGGACTAAATCGATATTCAGTATTTGAAAACGGCGCCACCCCGCCGTTTGTTAAACAGATGATCAAAGAAAGGCCTGCAATTGCAGGTCTTATTGTTAATGCGGATGCATTAGCTCAAGCGCGTCTTGACATTACAAAAACAGGTCACCCCTTAAATGTTTTTTATAAAAGAGTTATTAAGGAGTAAGCAATAATGGCTTATATGCATCGAGTCCACAGTTCTGAAGTTGCAACCGGAATGATTCCGGTCGTGTCAGTCCCTAGTGCGATACCTTTAATCATTGGTACTGCTCCAGTCAACATGACTGATGCCAATGTAAACCAGGTTAAATATGTTCAAAATTATGCTGAGGCTTTTGCTTCTTTCGGATATGTACCTCCGAAAAAGGATGAACTTTCTGGTCTGAAAAAATATGAATACACAATTTCTGAATTTATGTATTCACAGTTTCAATTATTCGGAGTAGGGCCTGCATTAATCGTCAATGTTTTAGACCCATCAAAACATAAAACATCAGCAGAAACATCAGCCGTTACTCTTGATTCAAGAACTGGTTCAGTACTCGTTGCTGAAACCGGAGTTCTCTTGGATAGTGTGCAGATAAGCGCTTCCGAGAAAGCCTTGAAGGTTGATGAAGATTTTTTATTAGCTTTTGATGATGAAGGAAATCTCGTTATAACCTCCCTGAAAAACGAAGATGGAGATTTTCTCTGTCCTGTTGGAGAGGAGTTGACTTTTTCAGCTGAGAAGTGTGACCCGTCAAAAGTAACAACTGATGATGTTATTGGTGGTATTTCCAACATTGACAAAAAACAAGTCAAGAAAGGACTTGAGCTCGTTGAAGATGTATTCCCGCTGTTTGGGGTAGTGCCAGGATTTATTATTGCTCCCGGATATGCAAATAATTCAACTGTTGCAAGCATTATGGCGTCTAAGGCTGTGAGTATTAATGAGGTATTTAGAGCAATTTGCATCTGTGATATTCCGACCGAAGAAGTTCAGGCTTATGCTGATGCTTCAAATTGGAAAAACACTAATAATGTTGTAGATTCCGCTCAGGTTCTCTGCTGGCCAATGATTCAGCAGGATGGAGTTCTTTATCATCTCTCCACTCAGATTGCGGGGCTGATAGCAAAGGTGGACAATGATAATGAAGGCGTACCTTATGAATCTCCTTCAAATAAGAATTTGAACACAACCGGATTGACTCTTGCTGACGGCTCTGAAATTCCGTTGTCTCTGCCGAACGCAGAATATCTGAATGGCCAAGGAATTACTACCGGTTTGAACTTTATCGGAGGTTTTAGGGCTTTTGGTAATAGAACCGCTTGTTATCCGGCTAATACAGATCCGAAAGACTCTTTTATCCCTATCCGCAGGATGATTAACTGGATTAGTAACACGGTGGTTCAAACCTGTTGGCAGAGGCTTGATAAGCCTTTGAATCGCAGACAGGTTCAGTCCGTGATTAATACTATTCAAGTGTGGTTGAATGGTCTTGTTGCGCGTGAATATTTAATCGCCGGAACCATTGAATTCAGAGATGTAGAAAATCCCATTACGGATCTCTCAGACGGTATTTCTCGCTTCCATGTGAAAATTACCCCGCCTCCACCCAATCGCGATATTGAATTCATTATTGAATACGATCCTGCTGCCTTAGCAGCATTGTTTAGTTAAGCTGAGGAGACAATAAATGCCGCAAACAAACGGTGCAAATTATATTCCTGACCGCACAATTAACTTTAATGTCACTGCTGATGAAGGCAACGTCTTTTTAGGAGTTGGTACTGTTGATCTTCCTGAAATACAGAAAATGACGGATACTCTTTCCGGTTCTGGCATTGCTGGGGAGGTTGAAACACCAATCCCAGGGCATTTTCAATCGATGGAGTCAACCATCAATTGGAACAGTATCACCTCTGAAGCAATTACTTTGCTTCAGGACGGACAGGTTAGTCTGACTTTTAGAATCGCTCAAAATGAAATAAATGCATCTGCCAATGACAATAAAGTAAAAGCAGTGAGAATTCATTTACGCGGGATGGTAAAAACTTCCGCTCTTGGTTCTGCAGAAGTTAATGGAAAAACTGAACAAACTACAGTAATTGAGACCACTTATCTGAGAATTTTTATTGATGATAAAGAGTCATTAGAAATTGATAAATTTAATATGATTTTCAAAATCAATGGTAACGACCAGCTAGGTGATGTTCGCAAAGCCTTGGGACTAGGCTAGGAGGGAAGTATGAAATATAAATTTCTGAAGCCAGTATCATTTGAAGGCAAAAACTATGACGAAATTGAACTTGATCTCGATGGTATGAGTTCGGCTGATGTAGAAGCGGTCTATAAACAAATTAATACAGTCGCTAACAGTGATATTTCATTTACTCCTAATATCACTTGGAAGTATTTTGCGGCTAGAGCGGCAAAGTTGCCGGTAGAGTTTTTTACTTCTATGCCGGATGGCCGTGACTATATGCGTATTGGACGTATTGTTGAAAATTTTTTCGGCTACATGCCTTAAATGTAGAAAATCTTGTTAGGTATTTAAAGTCGCTTTGCATCCGTTTGTCATTGACTAACACTGGATTATCTTTTCTTGAATGGTATCAAATGCCTATTGTAGATTTATACAGTTGGGCGGATGTTATGACGAAAACTCTTGAAGATGTCCATCGGCAACAAGAAAAGTCTTTAAGAAAATACAGATAAATCATATAATGAGCGTAGGAGGATTTCTCATGAATATCCTGAGTTTATTGCTCGTGAGTATTTTCGGAACTGCGTTCATTGTCATTCTCGGTTACGCGTTTGTGCCGGTTTTTTTGTTGATTTTGATGAGTATTCTTATCGTTTGTTGGGAGTCAGTATCTGTTCTGATTGCAGATAACCCACAGCTGATTGAAGTCTCTTGTATTTTCCTGGCTTATACCTTTTCTTTATATCTTTTCATGAAAACAAAGTTATATAAGCGTGTTAATGATTGGCTTAAAGAAAGATTACTTTAAATATCCTTAGATTTTCTAACTATTGATACCGCCTTTTGGCGGTTTTTTGTGTGCTCGGCATGAGTGCATTCTATAGGGTGGAAGTCCCGAGCTCGCCC
>UQNA01000051.1 GCA_900542195.1 uncultured Sutterella sp.
GGGCGAGCTCGGGACTTCCACCCTATAGAATGCACTCATGCCGAGCACACAAAAACTCCGTCCGAAAGGACGGAGGGGATTCATCGTCCGTGATGTTGCTTGAGAAAAGAAAGAGGAGTTTGCCCAAAAGTATTTTTGAAATTTTTAATAAAGTAACTGGTCGAATTAAAACCACAGCTTCTTCCAACTCCCTCAACAGTTCTATTTGAAGAAAGAAGCATTTGAGCTGCTAAATCCATTCTTTTTTCCAAGATGTAAGACGTAATAGTGATACCGAGGGCTTCTTTAAATAACCGGCAGCACTCTTCTCGACTAAGGTTTACTGCGAGGGATATTTCTTTCAGAGAAATGGGTTCGGTGATGTTGGCCTCAAGAAATGTGATTATTTGCTGGCTAACTGCAAAAGCTCTATCGTTCCTGTCATTTTTAGAAGAAGTTTTTAAGAAGAAAAGGGTTTGATGCCATATCTCTAGTACCAGCGAAATCAATTTGATTTCATTTCCAATCTTCTTTTCCTTTTGAATTTCTTCTATTGCTTCGATGTTTTGGAGTAACGGAGTGGATGAAGAACTGTCAGTTCTTATTGAGAAGTATTTTGTGGCCGATGCAGAGATAAAAGGATAGACCAAGCGTTGAGACAGTTCGGTTCCGATAGAAGAAACCAAAATTTTGGGTGAAAAGTTTAGACAGATATAAGAGTTAGAAGTATTTGGAAAAGTTGGCCTAGCCATATGAAGAACCCTGGAGTTCACGAAAAATCCTTCGCCGGTTTTCAGACGAAGATAATTATCCTCAACTCTAAAATCAATTTCTCCGCCGGTAACCAGACAGTATTGCAGTTCGTTATGCCAGTGCCATCCGACGTAACCAAGGACATTTCTTTCAAGATAAGTTCGGTAGATTGCTAGCGGTATGCCTTCGGTTACGTGATGTGTCGTTTCTTGTAAATTACAATCGATTGGGATCTGAGTAACTTGCATCTTCTCTACCTCAATATTTTTATATTTTATCGGAGAAAAGTTTTATTTCAATTTATTTGTCTTTCTAAAATTTTCCCTAGGATTTAATTGACAAGGAGAATCCCATGAAAGGAACACTTACTCAGAAACGGCAGGAACAACTTCTGGAAACTTATAAAAAAGCAATTCAGACAAGAAGTTACTCAAATGAAGAAGAGAAGTTGGCTAAATTTCTTCAAACCGTCATGTTGGATTTGGGCTTCGATGAAGTTCATATCGATCGAGTCGGTAACGTGGTTGGAAGAGTAGGTAATGGGCCCGTGGTTATCCATTTCGATTCCCACATGGATACAGTTGCAGTAAGTGATGCGAAAGAATGGACTGCTCCTCCGTTCGAGGCAAAAGAAGTTGACGGAATGATTTATGGCCGCGGTTCAGTCGATATGAAGGGCGGTCTGACTGCATCTATTTTTGCAGCTGCAAATGCCAAGGAACAGGGCTGGTTGGAAGGCAAGACTGTTTACGTGACAGGATCTGTTTGTGAAGAATATTGCGATGGTGTTTGCCTTGAAAACTTCTATGCCGATCACAAATTGGTTCCGGATTATTGTGTAATCTGTGAACCATCCGATAATGTCATCACCTTAGGACACACTGGAAAAGTACAGGCAAGAATAAAAACTTTCGGAATCTCTGCCCATGGTTCAGCTCCGGAGAAGGGAGTGAATGCTGTTTATGAAATGGCAGAAATTATTCAACGAGTTGAAAATCTCAACAAGACACTTCAATCAACCTCAGGGAAAGGTACGATTGTCTTATCCCAGATAAGCTCAGTTGCAGTTTCTTTGAATGCGGTTCCCGATCAATGCGAAATTTATCTCGATCGTCGACTTAGATTAGGAGAAACAGTAGATGATGTAAAGAAGGAATTGGATGAATTGGTAAAGGATAAGAATGCCAAGTGGGAACCCGGAACTTTGATAATGAATTCATGGACGGGAGAAAAGTTGGTGTATAAGCCCATTCACAATCCATGGAAAATTTCGATGGATGATCCTCTCACTACGGCAAGTATTGAAGCTTATGAAAAAACTTTTGGGCATGAACCAAAGAAATTTGATTTTTGGGATTTCGGAACAAACGCCGTCGTGCCGGTTTCTCTTGGAGTCAAAACAATCGGTTTTGGTCCGGGTGAATACAAATTGGCCCACATGCGTGATGAAAGATGTGATCCGAACCAAGTGGTCCAGGCCTGTGAGTTCTATACTAATTTAATTAAAAATCTGCCTGAGGAAAAGCAAAAATAAATGTCTTCTACTATCGAATGTCTTGTCCTTCCCCCCGAAGGAGAGTGCTCTGAAAATTTCGGAAAGGATGCGGCTTTAAATTCTTTAGATTTTCATAAGAATGTTCCGGGATATGAGCCAACAAAATTATCCGATCTAAAAGCTTTATCAAAGAAACTAGGTGTCGAGAACTTTTGGATTAAAGACGAATCCACCAGATTTGGTCTGAATGCCTTTAAGGTTCTTGGAGGAAGTTTTTGCCTTTTCAAAGTAATTTGTGAATTACTGGGATTGGATTCCAACAGGCACACCTTTAAGGATCTTCAAACACCCGAGGTTGCCCAATCAATCGCCAAAATGACATTCATCACAGCAACTGATGGAAATCATGGCAGGGGAATTGCTTGGAGTGCAAAAAAACTCGGAGCGAAATGTGTCGTTCTTATGCCCAAAGGAAGTTCCTCAGAGCGTTTGGAAAATATCCAAAAGCTGGGGGCCGATGCTTGGATAACCGACGTCAATTATGATGCTACCGTCGCAATGGCAGCTGACATGGCAGAAAAGAATGGCTGGACGCTCGTTCAAGATACGTCTTGGGACGGTTACGAAGAAATTCCAACCTACATTATGCAGGGCTATTTGACAATGGCCAAAGAAGCTCAGGAACAGCTGGGAGAGGAAGTTCCAACTCATGTTTTCCTCCAAGCTGGTGTGGGCTCGATGGCAGGTGCAGTAGCTAGTTTCCTAAAGTCAGCTTACGGAGATAAGGCTCCAAAAATTGTAGTTGTGGAGCCGTTTTCTGCGGATTGTATCTATAAAACAGCCGCAGCCGATGACGGTGAGTTGAAAGTCGTGGAAGGTGATTTAAAAACTATCATGGCTGGATTGGCTTGCGGAAAACCTTGTACCCTCGGTTGGAAAGAGCTCAGAGCTTGCGCATCAGCTTATCTAAGAATTCAGGAGTCGGTGGCAGCAACGGGTGTCCGAGTCCTTTCAAGTCCTTTGGATGATGATCCAAGAATTCTGGCAGGCGAGAGCGGGGGGGCTCCGATAGGTGCTGTTATTGCACTTCTGGCGGATCCGAAACTCTCTGAGATTAAGAGCAAATTACAGTTGAATGAATCCTCAAAGATCTTGTGCTTCTTAACTGAAGGAGTGACGGACAGAAAGAGCTTCTTGGAAATTGTTTGGGAAGGAAAATATCCTTCTGAGATGTAAAAGTGAAGAGTGGGCGGCGGTCCTTAAAAGGCATGAAAGCCCGGACATACATAAGCGGTGTCGAAGTTGGCCGCGCGCCCATTGTTTTATTGTAGTAGTTGGGACTTTGGAAGTCCTAGCTCTTAGTCCTAAACTGAGTTCCGGCGCTGAATAGTGTTGCTTGGTAACCGGCAATTTTTCCAAAAACAAAGGCCGACATAAGCGCTACTCCGCCCATGCGATCATGTCCGTGAGGACCTCCCGATGCCTCTCCGCAAACATAGAGACCCGGGATGTTTTTCCCCTCCGTATTAATAACCTCAGCATTCTTATTAAATCGGACGCCGCCGCAACAGAAGTGAACTCCAAGCTTCTCTTTGCCAAAATAAAAGGGCGGATGATCGATTGTCTGGGTAAATAATTTTTTCCCAAATAGTGGATCTTTGCCTTCTTTGGCGTTGAGGTTGTATGTCTCCAATGTGTTTCGTAATATTTGAGGTGAAACTTTCATTTGCGAGGCCATTTCTTCAATAGTGTCTGCCTTTTTTATTACTTTATTTATAAGTTTGATTCCTAAGCTTGCGCCTTTTTTAGACTGAGAATCTGTAATGGCCCACATTTCTTGCTGAGGCTGCATAAGAATTGCTTCTGACACCTCTTTCCAAGGACCGCCTTCATTGACGAAACGCTTCCCTTCAAGATTAACGAAGATGTCAGCTCCTACATAATCTAGAAGTCTACCGCCCCAAAAAGGAATAAGCTGAATGTACTCGGTATCCTTGGTAGCCGCACCTAACTTTTGAGCCATGATGAGACCGTCACCCGTGGCACCATCGAAAGTTTTTCCGAAAGGATTTGCTGTTGTCGGAAATTCGGGACCTAGTCTCGGATCGTACTTCATGCGTAGGTCGATATTTGCTGTAAAGCCACCTGTTGCAAGAATTACGGATTTGCCGAAAATATAGCGGACTTGTCCTTGTCCATTCCTGACTTTTACTCCAATAATTCGGCCTTTCTCTGTTAGCAAATCAATTACTTTAGTTTTAAGTCTTAAGCTTGCTCCATGGTTCAACGAATATTTTAGAAGTGTGATGACGTAATCGTATCCTGCTCTGACTAAGCTCGTAATGTGGCCTCGGGGGTGCATGCCTGCTACCGTTTGATAGATTTCTTCATCCCATTTCACACCTAATTCTTCTAACCAATTAATTGTAGATTCCGACTGAAAACATACTATCCGTGCAAGTTCATAATCATTCTTGTTTCCGCCGATTTCTAACATGTTTTGCAGCATCAATTCCGGAGAGTCAACAATACCTTGTTTTTCTTGTCTTCTTCTATCAATTCCTGAAACATATCCTGTAGACAAGATTGAGTGTCCTCCGACCACCGAACTTTTTTCCAGGATCAAAACATTTCCGGCGCCGCTTTGAAGCGCAGAACATGCAGCTGATAAGCCTGCGACCCCACTTCCAACGACAATAACATCCCATACTTTTCTTTCCTGTTCTTGTGCCCAGAGAGGGGCAGTCAGACTTGAACCAAGCCCCAATAAGACAGTTCTTCTACAGATCATTTTCTCTCTCGGAAAGTCCCAAACTTTCAAACATTTTTAGAGCCTCTACTGATGAATGAACATCTAACTTATCAAAAGCATTAGCCCGGTGCATTTTTACTGTCGGCACAGCAATATCAAGCAGCTGAGAGATCTCTTTATTGGTTTTACCGTTTGCAGCTAAAGAAAAAATTTCCCTTTCTCGGGGCGTTAAAGAACGATATTTTTGAATATCTTCTTTCTTAGAATTAGTTTCCGGAATCGATGCAAGATTTTTTCTTGAGGCTTCTTCAACAACTTTATTTAAAACCAATGGGTTGATAGGCTTTTGAAGGAAATCAAAAGCACCATGCTTTAAAGTGTAGACGGCAGATTCGACATCTCCGTGGCCGGTCAAAAAGATAATAGGAAGATTGTTTTTATTTTGTTCGGCTAATCTTCTCTGAAGTTCTAATCCTGTAATCTCAGGCATTCTCAAGTCCAGAATGATGCATCCGGGAATAGAAAAGTTTTCTGAAGATAAAAAATCCTTTGCAGAAAGATAAGTTCGAACATTCCATCCGGTCATCTTCAAAAGAAGTCCTAAAGATTTCAGAAAATCTTCATCATCGTCAATGATGCGAATTAGGACTTTTGACTGAAGTTTCGAAATTTCTACAGCATCATACATTGCCTTCCTCTCCTTCTTCTTTATATCTCATGAAGTAGATGCTTGCGATTACGCCGCCTCCAGCTCTTCGAGAAAATTGAATATCCGCTCCAAAGTGATCAGCAATCCCTCGGATAATTGAAAGACCTAAACCAAGTCCTTCCGGCTTAATACTTTCACCCATCAAAACAAGACGTTCAATATCTTTATCGGACATTTTCCGTCCGGAATTCTCTATTTGAAGCCGATATCGACCGTCTTTTTCTTGTGTAATAGATACCTTAACTAATGGAGCTTCCTTTGAATTCAAAGAAGCTTCTTCGTACCCATTTTTGATCAGGTTGAGAATTAAGAGTTCAAGAGATAATGCTTCGGAGAGAATAAATGCTTCAGGAAGAGCGCATTGGAATATGACCTTAATTTTTTTAAAGCCTGGTTCATTTGCTTCATAGTTGCGCAAAGCTTTTTGAGTGATGGTCACGAGATTAGTTTTCGTCAAAGGATTTTGTTTTTTCTTGGCAAAATTTCTAACGGAATTTACCAGGCTGTTTAATCGGTCAAGCTGGGCAGACATATTTTTTAGAATGTCATCTTGAAAATCGTCTTTCTCTTTGTTTTTTTCTAGATATATCTGCAAAATGGCTAAATAGTTGGATAAAGTTCCTAAAGGTTGCTTAGATTCGTGCGCAATGATCGTTCCCAGTTGAGAAATAATCCCGTATCTCTCCAAAGAAGCGAATCTCTGTCTGCTCAGGGCAGCTTCTTCATTTGCACGCTCCTTTTCTTTAAGCGCAATCGAAAGAGCTTTTGTCCTTTGATTGACCAGCCGTCGAAGATGTAATTCATTGAATATTAGAAATAAAAGAATTGCTAAGACAATAAGAAGTTCATTTTTAAAACGATTTATTAAACCTTTTAGGGAGGTGTCTTTTAAATAAGAATAAGGTCCCAGACCTAAATCTTTCATCAGTTGATCAATAGAAAACTGATCATGTTCGACTGACCACCTGTACCCATCAAACGCAGGCATTGAAAGAAGCGTGATCGCAACCTCTCGTGTTAACCATTCAGGTGTGGTTGCAGTTGCAACAAATGACATATCGGGGTACAGGTCAGCTGTCGAACGCCGACAAGAGAATCCCGACTTATCAAGCGGTTGCTCATTAATAACTCTGAGACTGTCTTTTTCAATTAGTCCTAAGCGCTCGATTTTCTCTAATACACACGTAGTTAAGATGCCTGCATCGACATTTCCGTTTAGCACCGAAGAAATAACGTCTGGCGTTTGAAATTGAGCAAAGTGCACGGAAGAGAAGAAACTGTCCGGATCATGTCCTTTTTGAGTTATTTCTCTGAGCGCTGCAAGCCAGCCACCTAAAGAATTGGGCGTGGAAGCCGCTATTTTCTTATTCCTTAAATCGTGAAGAGTATTTAAGTCTTTTCTGTCAGTACGCACAATAATCGTGCTCCCGACAGTTTTTGCAGCGTTCAGTCCTTCGGCATTAATTCTTGTAGCAATATGCGTAAAAGGAGTAGCTCCTCTAAACTCAACAAAAAAATTACTGGGCCCAATCAAAAAATCGACTTTTTGTTCTTCGATTTCTGAAAGAGTATCGACCGGAGAGAGAGGAACTAATTGGAATTCTGCTCCGCGAATATGAGAACGAAGGGCCTGCAGTGTATTTTTTAGGGTTTCGTTTTCTTCATAAAGTTCCAGGCCGTAAGCATAGCCGATCTTAATAACTTTCATCTCTTCACTTTGGGAAGAGATAGGAGTAAGGAAGGTTGAAAGGGCGAACATCCCCCACAGTAAAAGACTCAGGCAAGATTTCAAAGTTCGTGTCATTTTTCTTTGATATTCCAATCTTGTGGGAGAAGGCTAAATATTTTTGGAAACTGGTTTATCGTTTTCTTCGATCTATAGAGCCAATGTTACACAGTCGAAGTAAGAAAAGATATGAGGATTAAAGAGAATCTTTGATGGGATCCAGGAAGACAAAATCTTTAAATAATAAAAAGATTACCCGAGAGGATCACTAACGGGTAATCTGGATTAGTTCATAGAGAAAGATAAATCAATTTAAGAAGGATTTAGTCTTTCCTTGGGCTACTTATTCAGTGAATTGACCGCACTCTCGGCGGCCAACTTACCGCTGGTCATAGCCCAGGCCATATTTCCTCCCGGAGGAGAATCGTCACCCATTGCACCGCCAACGAGCTCACCGGCTGCGAATAACCCTTTGATAGGTTTGTTGTTCTTATCAACAACATTTAATTTGTCGTTGGTTACTACACCACCCATGGTTGTAGCAAATCGAGGTTGCTGTTCAACAATGTAGTAAGGTCCGTTTGCGGCAACTTGTTTTTTCATGAATTTGGCTGGTCTGCCGAAGTCAGCGTCCTTGCCGGACTTAACATAGCCATTGTATTTAGCAACTGTCTTAACAAACTCTGCACCGTCTACGCCGGCTTTTTTAGCAGCAGCTTCGATAGAGTCCGCTTTAACCACAATTGGATAGCCTTTTCCGTCTTGAGCCAGCCACTTGTCCATGTCTTCCTTACTGATACCGGTGATATTCAGCTTTGTAAGGAATGCCTGGTATGAAGGTTCGTCCAGAAGGATAAAGAGTTTGCCGCCTTGTTTGACTTCTTCGTTCTTGATGTTGTGGTTTGTATCAAGTTCGCTAATCACTCTTTTACCGGCTTTGTTTACCATGATGCCGGAGTTGTCCTCAAATGCAGCCTTATTAGACCAGATAGTAGACTTAGCAATGCCTGGTGCTACTTCCATGCCGTTCGGGTAAATTTTACCCAAATCCATCATTTGAGTTTTAGCCCCGATTGCCATGGCCATTTGATGACCTTCGCCGTTAGAACTTTTTACACCATAATAAAGAGAGTTCTTCAAGTTACCGGCGAGCATGTCCTTATTGGCACCGAATCCGCCTGTTGTCAAGATAACAGCAGGTGCGTTGATTGTGTAAAGAGTGCCGTCTGTTGCCTGAGCTTTAACACCAACGACTTTTCCATCTTTGACAATCAATTCTTTAGCCGGAGTGCCTAAGAGAACTTTTGTTCCGGATTTCTCAACGGCTGCCTTGAAGTTTCTTGTGGCACCTTGAGCACCGTCAACCCAGCGCATAACTCTTGGCTTAGAGTGTTCAGCTTCATTTATAAAACCGGCTTTTGTATTCAATTGCATGCCAGCATAAGTTGTAGCCCAGTCAACCATCGGACCAACGTTATTCACATAAAGAGAGAGCATGCGACGGTCATTAAGGTTGTGACCGTTTTTGATGTAGTCTTCAGTCATGATGGCTGGAGAATCATCTGTAATGCCTGCATCTTTTTGGATTTTTGAACCTTGAATCACTACAGTTCCGCCATTAACTGCAGCTGCACCACCGGCAAATGGCATCTTTTCAAGCAAAATAACTTTTTTACCTAATTCGGATGCTCTAATTGCGGCACTTTGACCTGCTGCGCCTGCACCAACAATAGCGATATCGGTATTCAAAGTTTGTGCAGGAGCGCTAGCGTCTTTTTTCTGTACTTTAGAAAGTTCGTCTACGCTGCCTCCGGCTTGTTTTACACAAGAAGCAACAGCAGCCAGAATTGCCTTACTCGTTATAGAAGCTCCCGCAACGCCTTCAACTCCTAAACTTTGCTTAGCTACAATTGATTTTGGAAGATTTTCAATAGCTACTGAGCCAATTCCCGGGGTTTCTTTGTTTTGTCCTACTTCGACTTTTTGAATGGCGTTGTTAGAAAAAGTGACGGTAACTGGAACATCACCGCCGTTGCCTTTTGCCACAGCTGTGTAGGTTCCTGGATTAAAAGTTGCCGCTTGTGCAAACGATGCCAGGGAAAGTGCGGTTAAGGCAGAGATAAATGTAATTCTGCGAATCATATGTGCCTCTCCTTCGGGGGAAGGGCCCCCGAAAGCAGTAAATTTATTTAGATGGGTACATTGCTTTGTGGATAGAATTCAGAATTGTTTCTGCTTCTTCGCTTGGAATCTGGCCAGGAGCGGAAGGTTTGCCGCCAACCATGCAGAAGGTAATGTCTGAGCCTGTAAATTCTCCGGTCATTCTGCTCATGACGCCGTATTTACCCATAGCCATTGTCAACATAGGCTTGCGAGAATAAAAGTTTCTAACTTTCCAAGTGGCGCCCATTAGCTTGAGAGCATCGCCGGTGTCATGAGCCATGACAGCTATCTTCAAAATATCAGAACCAAGCTGTTCCTGAAGCAGAAGTCTGCGAATAATTTCAGCTTCAGAAGGAGTCCAGCCAAATTCATGATCGCTCATGACGACTTTTACGCCTTTTTCTTTTGCTTTCTTAACGATCTGCTTGCAAATATCAGCGTTTCTGAACATTTCAATATCGATGAGATCGATTTTGCCGTTGTCTAAGACATCGAAATAGAAATCGCGATAAAACTCGTCTGAAACATGACGGCCGCCTCCTTCTGTTTTGTCGCGGAAGGTCATGAGAATTGGTTTGTTCTTGACGATGTCGTAAACCTGATTAGTTAATTTGGCAAATTCCTTTCCGGAAATTTCTCCAATGTAATCAGGACGAAGCTCAATCATGTTTAATTCCGGACGGGCGTTGTAGTTCTTAACTAATTCGATGAATGCTTCCGGAGTTTTTGCTGTAGTGGAGGCAATAATTTTTGGTCTTCCTTCACCGATTCTGACTCCCTTGATTTCAAGAACTTCAACGGGTTCTTTGTCCCATCCAGGTTCATGATTCAATGTGTCAACAGGCATCATCTTTTCATTGCCTTTCAACTTTGTGCTTGCCAAGGCAGAACCGGAAACTGTTGCGAACAAACTACCGGCTGTTGTGGCTATGAAATTTCTTCTCTTCATTTTTCCTCCAAGGAATAACAGTTAAGTTCATATTTCATAACGATATTTTGCCGATAGGGAGGCGAAGAGAATACGGGCCGAAGCCGGTATAAATACAATCCAAGGGATGTGAAAAAGAGAATGTATTAGTAAAGAGTATGTAAGCAAAAACCCGCAGAATACATTGAAGACTTTTTTGAACTGGAGTTTTGAACTGGAGTTTTGAAGTTGAGATAATTGACAACCGGCAGCCTGGAGTTAGTCAGTTAGATCCGCAGTATTTGATTGCATTGGAGACAGAAGAAGCTGAGTAATTCAATGGAAAGAAAGTCTTTTTCCTTCGTATTTAGGAAACTTGAAAAGTTAAAATTTCAAGATCTTCATATGGGTGCGAAAATGCCTCTTCCAAACGATTTAAAAGACAAATTCATAGAGATTGTTGGAGTAAATCACGTCCTAATGGATCCCTCCCTATACGGTCCGTACACGGATGACTTCACAGACCACTACAAATCACAGCCCCTGGTTATTCTTAGGCCTAACTCCACCGAACAAGTCAGCCAAATTATTAAACTTTGTGCTGAAAACCATTTGGGAGTTGTTGTTCAAGGCGGCAATACGAATTTGACGGGATCTGCGTCTACCTCTAGTCCTGATTCGGAAGTTCTTATCTCGTTAACCAGAATGAAAAATTTAGTCTCCGTTGATACTAAAGGAGACTCGATGGTTGTTGAAGCGGGAATGACTCTCGCAGATGTTCACAAATGCGCGGAAGACAACGGTAAGTTTTTCCCGCTTTCCTTTGCTGCAGAGGGCAATGCTACTATTGGCGGTTGCTTAGCCTGTAATGCTGGCGGGGTTGCGGTTTTGAGATACGGCACTACAAGAGAGTTGGTGCTCGGAATTGAAGTAGTTTTGCCTGATGGACGTATTTGGAATGGCCTCCGTTCTTTGAGAAAAGACAATACCGGCTACGACTTAAAGAATTTGTTCATGGGATCGGAAGGAACCTTAGGTGTAATTACAAAAGTTGTTCTGAAGTTATTCCCGATACCCAAAGAAAAAGAAACTTCTTTAGTCTGCGTTGAATCTCCGGCAAAAGCTGTTGCTCTTTTGAATCGTGTTAAAGATTCTGCCGGTTCCTTGCTTACTGCTTTTGAATTAATTAGTGAAAAACCAATCGGCCGAGTCAAGAAAAATCTTCCTGATGTTGAAGTTCCGGAACTCTCGCCGTCTCCTTGGAAAGTATTGCTCGAATTGTCTTTATTTGAAAAAAAGGAAGAGTCTGTCCTAGAAAGTATTCTTGAGCAAGCGTTTGAAGCAGAAGAAATAACAGATGCAATTATTGCTAACTCTTTGAAAGACAGCCATAAATTCTGGCATGTCAGAGAATCTATACCTCTGGCGGACAGAACGGAGGGAGGCAGCATTCACAGTGATATCAGCCTTCCGATTGCCAGCATCCCGGAATTTTTAGAAGTTTCTCTGAAGAGACTAAAGGAAGAGTTCCCTTGGATTGAAGATTCAATTTTCGGACTCCTTGGAGATGGGAATCTTCACTACAATTTCGTCAGCCCGGACGATCCGACACTGACTTACAGATTCGAAGAAGAAATCAGAAGAAATTTATATACCACAGTGATGGAATATAACGGCTCAATATCAGCCGAGCATGGCATCGGGATGCTCAAAAAACATCATAATGACGAGTTTAAGGACCCCATCGAACTGGAACTGATGAAGAAGATTAAAAATGCCATCGATCCGGAGGGCATTATGAATCCAGGTAAATTAATCTGACAGCCGAAGGTACGGAAATGACAAAGTTAGGCACTGGAACAGAAAAGGAAACTATTTCGCAGCAAATCGAGCCGGAAGTTGACATCACTGAAGAAGTCTTAGATGACGGTTATTTGGATGTCATGGAAGATAAAACTGTAGTAATCTTTGCTGTGGGAGGTACCATTGCTACCAAAAAAGACGGCGAGGGCTATCTTGTTCCGGCTGCTTCGGGTGAAGAACTCTGCAAAAAAGTCCCCGGCTTGGATGACCTGTGCAATATCGAAGTTGTCAATTTCTCCTGTGTTCAGTCCACGGCTGTGACCCCGGAGATGATGCTTGAAATTTCAAAGCAAGTTCAGGAAATTCTTAAACGTCCGGATGTCTCGGGAGTGGTGATAACTCACGGAACCGACACTTTGGAGGAGACCGCTTACTTTCTTAGCATCTCTTTATCCGATGAATTTCAGAATGAATATTTCAAACCCATAGTTCTCACCGGTTCCATGAGGGGAGCTGATGCGGTAGGAGCAGACGGTCCGGCAAATTTATTGGCTAGCGTTAAGGTCGCTTGCCATGACGTGAAGGAAGATATCCCGAGAGTGGTGGTCTGTATGAATAACGAGATTCATGCTGCGTCCAGGGTTCAAAAAGTTCATTCGGACAATATTGCCGCATTCAAATCTCCATCTTGGGGACCTGTCGGTTATGTGGATGACGATCTGGTCTATTTCAGAGCAGGTGCTTTGGATTTAGACATGGGATTTAACTTTCCGACACCTGAAAAATTGACGGCAAAGGTTGGCATAGTTAAGGCCGTGACGGGAGATAAAGGCGAACTTGTCGATTATTTTACGTCTCAAAAAATAGACGGTTTAGTCATTGAGGGCTTCGGAAGAGGAAACCTCCCACCGGAAATGATGCCGTCTGTTAAAAAAGCGATAGATTCCGGAATTGAAGTGGTTATTACGAGCCGGACACCGGCAGGAAGAATTTTGGATTCTTATGGGACACCCGGCAGTGTGAAGGATTCTATTCAGCTTGGTGCAGTTATGGGAGGAGAATCAACGTCGGCTAAAGTACGCTTGCTCTTGTTGTATATCCTTTCACAGCCAAAAGCTCAGGAACTTCGTCGTGAAGATCCCGAGCTTTTCAGAGCGTACTTACAGGAATGTTTGGATCCCGTACTCAGCGAACGTCTATTCTCTATAAAGGCCTAGCACCTCTTAATTCATAGGTACAGAGTAGATATTTTGGCCGTTAATTGAGAGTAATAGATTATCGTCATCATGGGTGAGAAGGATGTTGGAGACAGCATCCGTTCCTTCCATCTTATAAGTACCTTTGGGTAAGAAGCCAACATAAGGAGCAACGGATTTTCCTTCTGCCGGAGAGACTTTGAAAGAAAGTTCTCCAATCTTGTTAGAGTCTTTTGTAAATCTAAAGTTGCCGTTAAAGGCAATTTTGATATTTTTGGCATCAATATAAGAAGGCAGAACTTCTAAACCGATTTTTCCGCTTGTGATGGCAGTCAGCAACTGTTCCGAAGAGGCTCCGAGATTTCCGAAATAAGGAAGATTTTCTTGACAGGCCACAGGGTTGGAAGTACAGAAATCATTACCGTACTGCTCATAGAAAAGAGCAGAGTAGGGAGAGGCTGATGCGTTCCAATCCATCTTTAATTTAACGTCAGCCTTCGGAATAGTTACCGGAATGATTGATTTGTAATTTAAGTCATCTAAACCAACTTTGAAGCTTTGGAAGAAAGTGGTCTTATCTTTTGAAACTTCGGTATTGAAAGAGAAATTGGCAAATTTAATATCTCCGCCTAAGTCTTTCTGATTAAGGTCTACCTTTTCCAAGTCATAAGAAAACTTAACCGGAGTCAAAGAGTTCTTGTCTGAATAAGACTCGAATGTCTGACTTCCAATAACTAATTCTCCGCCGTTATTGTTCCTTGTGTTTAACTGTTTAAGCTTAATTGTCCCGATATCAAATTTGGTCTGAAATTGGGAAAGGCTTTCCGAGGAAAAACCTTCTACCTTGCTTAAAAAAGTGGTTTTACCTGCGGTACGGTCAACAGAAATATTGACATCGTCAATGTTCGCAGAAAACGGCTGCGTTGTAAAAGTAGCTGTTTTTGGAGTGAAGCGGTAATTAAAGTCAACCGCTAAGGTAGGATGCATCGAGTTAAGAACAAGATTGTCTTTGTCGAATTCGTCAACCTTAGTCAAATGAAGAACTGCTTTCGGAGAAAAGCCAAGATTGACAACACCTTCTGAGACAGCGAGAGGTTTAGCGGTTTCGGAGATGTCCTTTAAATAAAGCTTGAGTTGGACTTCTCTTGCAAAAAAAGATTTCTTTGTGATTTCTCCCCTGACTGTCACTTCATCGGTGCCAAGGACTTTATTAATGTTTGCAATAGTTTCATCAACTTTTTGTCCTTGGTAGTAAATAAAACCTGTGTAGCCGGCAATTCCTAAAAGGATAATAACGGCCGCCGGTGTTAAAAATTTCTTCGAAGAAGAGCTCAATTTATTCTCCATAATTTTTGTTGTCGTCAGGTCATTGTAATTTCTTTTTACCGCCGTGCAGCCAGAGTTCTAGATTCAGAAAAAAGGAATAGGAGGATAGAACTCCAAATGAAAGAAAGCGGGAGCAGTTGTTCTGTGTTGAAAGGCTCTTTGAAAATAAATATTCCTACTAACAAAGTAAGTATCGGATTGATATACATGCAGAACCCGAGGACGTTCAACGGCAGATTTAAGGCTGCATAAGAAAAAGCAACCATAGGAATGGTTGTGATAACGCCGGTTGAGACCAGAACCCAGGTGAGATCTTCGGCTGGATTTCCGGAGAAGAAGTGACTGGTGCCGACGTGGTTTAGAGTAAATATGTAGACCAAGGCCAATGGAAGCATCAGACCGGATTCAATCGTGTTGCTGATCCATGGATCCACTTTTATTTTCTTCTTTAAAGCCCCGTAAATGGCCCAAGTAGAGGAGACGCCCACTGCTATCCAAGGTATTCTTCCAAGCTGAAAGACCATGATAAGCAAACCCAGGAAGGCCAGAAGGATGCTGGCCCACTTAAGCGGCGGAAGTTTTTCTTTATAGAAAAGAACTCCTAGAAAAACAGAAATTAAGGGCGTTAGAAACATGCCGATGCCAAGTTCTACGACTTGGTTGCTGTTTACTCCGTAGATGTTTATCCACCAATTCACTCCTGCAAAGGCAGCAGCAAGGGTAAGGCAAACCGCATATTGTTTTTGTTCGGCTAAATAATGAAAAGTTTCTTTGAACTTGTGAAACTTTTTGAAAATCACAAGTAATAGAAGCATCACTAGCAAAGACCAAACGACACGATGGGCAACGACTTCCCATCCGCCGGCTTTGCCGAACATTTTCCAAAAAATCGGAAGAAAGCCCCATACTAAGTAGGCAGAGGTCGCACCGATAAGCCCTAATTTTCTGTTTTCTGCAGACATAACGAAAAGGCTCGGTGAGCCGAGCCTATTAACTAAATTTAGTTATAACTTACTTATAGAGTTTGCTAATAACGTCTTTAGCGAAAACTTCCTGATCTTTCAATAACTGACCAAGCTGTTTGTCATCCTTGAAGTCCATAGAAAGACCGGCTTTCTTGTGTGCTTCGATAGTTGCAGGATCCTGCATTGTCTTCTTGAAAGCATCAACGTAGAACTTGATGATTTCAGGAGATGTACCTTTAGGTGCAACGATAGCGCGTGCAGAACCGTACCATTCCGGATAAAGACCTTTTTCACCTAATGTCGGTACATCTGGAAGTTCAGGAGCACGTGTCGGAGAGAAGACAGCTAAAACTCTCAATTCCGGTTTGTCGCCCTTAACGAGCTTAGCAACGTCAGCAACTTTAGCGCATGTGAAATCAACTTCACCTTGACGTAAAGCTAAGAGCTGGTCAGCTGTACCACCGTAAGGAACTGCTTTGTAATCAAACTTGCCGCTTTGTGCGAGAAGCTGAGCTGCAGTGTGGTTGGAAGCCTTAACGCCGTTTGTAGAAGCCTTAAGCTGTTTTTGTTTAGCAGCGGCAACCAAGTCTTCGATTGTCTTGTAGGGAGAGTCAGCCTTAACAGCAACAACGCCGGACTCGGTCAAGTGGTTGGCGATAGGAATAACGTCAGAAACAGAGAACGGAGCTCCTTTCTGAGCGGCTAATGTTGTGAAGGTCGGAAGGTTGATAAAACCGATTGTGTGACCGTCTGGTTTGGAATTAACTAAACGTGTCCAGCCAATTTTGCCGTCGCCGCCGGGAAGGTTCTGAATAACAAGAGTCTTGCCCACATATTTACCAGCTTCTGTGGAGAGAAGGCGAGCACCTGTATCTGTGCCGGAACCAGCCTTATAAGCAACGATAACGTTAACGTCGCTTGTCGGAGCCCAAGCCATAGCTACAGGCATTGTCATTGCAACGGCAACGGCTAAAAGTACTTTTTTCATTTGTCTAAATCCTCCTAGGGATAAGTTGGTTTGATTTGTCTAAGAATTTAAATATTTGTTTCCGAGTAACCCATATTCTACTCAGCTTTACCGCGTGGAGTCCATTACTTATTTGTTGGCTCTGTGTTCTACGTGCTTTTCCCACTTGGCCATAAGCCACGGAGAAAGCGTACCGAGGAGGCAGAGAAGTATAAGCAGCCAGCAAAGCGGGGTGCTGAAGAGGATGGATGGATCTCCATCGCTAAGGTATAAGGATCTTCTCAGTCCGTTTTCGCCGATCGGACCAAGAATTAAACCTAACACGATAGCTGCAGCATTCAAATCGAATTTTCTGACGAGGTAACCGATGAAGCCGAAGAGGAACATGAGAAGAACTTCGTCGAAATTATTATGAATGGCAAAGGAACCTACAACGCACAGGAGGAAGATGGACGGAATCAAAATAGAATCAGACAATCTTGAAACTTGCGCAAAGATTCTGCAGCCTAGCAATCCGACTGCCAACATCGCAAACTGAACTAAAACGAAACCGGCAAAGAAGGTGTATGTCATCGGAGCATAAGTAGAGAAGAGCTCCGGACCGGGTTGGAGACCGTGAATGATCAAGCCGCCCATTAATACGGCGGTTACGGATTCTCCCGGGATGCCAAGAGTCAACGTTGGAATCAAAGAACCGCCGGTAACCGCATTGTTTGCAGCCTCTGAGCCGGCAACGCCTTCAATGGAGCCCTTACCGAATTCATCTTTATGCTTGGAAAAACGGCGAGCTTCGTTATAGCCCATGAAGCAAGCGATCGTGGCTCCGGCCCCCGGCAAGATACCGAGGATGTTGCCAATCATCCAAGAACGTGTAATGGTTGGCATTAAACGCTTAATTTCTTGTCTGGAGAGTAAAAGGCTGCCTGAGAATTTTGCGGCTTTTGCTCTTTCCTTGATCTTCTTTTCGGCAAGGATAAGAACTTGGGACATAGAGAACAAACCAATCAAGGCACAGGTTACGTTGACGCCGTTATAAAGGCTTGCTTGACCGAACATGAATCTTTCTACGCCTTCCATCGGGTCCATACCGACGGTAGAGATTAAGAGACCGAGAATGCCGGAAATGAAACCTTTAAGTAAAGATTTGGAAGAAACGCCGGCAATAATCGTTAGACCGAAAATTGAAAGCCAGAAGTATTCCGGGCTCTTGAACTGCATAGCAAGTTCAGCAAGGAACGGAGAGAAGAAGTACAGGGAGATACAGCTTAACAAGCCCCCGCAGAATGAAGCGAAACATGCAACTGCTAAGGCCTTGGCTGCCTGGCCTTTCTTAGTTAATTCATATCCTTCGATAGCGGTAGCTGCAGAAGCAGGGGTGCCGGGTGTATGAATAAGAATGGCTGAAATTGAACCGCCGAAAATTGCTCCGCAATAAATGCCGCCCAATACGATAAGGCCGGTAGCCGGATTCATACCGAAAGTAACCGGAAGCAGAAGAGCCACACCCATGGCTGCAGATAGGCCGGGCAAACAGCCAATCGTAATACCCAAAGCCGTAGCGGCAACCATTAAGACGAGAGTCAAAGGATTTAAGGCATGAATAAAACCTTCGCCCATTAAAGTGATTGTTTCTAACATGATCTCTCCTTATTCAAACAAAACGCCCAAAGGAAGAGGTACCTTCAGGAACATAGAGAAGACCAAATAGGTCACGCCCATTACGCAAACGCAGGAAATAACCGCAGGAATAGGTTTGACCTTGAGAAAGAACTGGGCAAGGATCAGATAAAGAACACTGGAAATATAGTATCCGAGATAATTGACCAGTGCTAAGTAAATGACGCATCCAATGACAACTCCAAAAAACTGAGAAGGAATAAATCCTTGGAAGATTTTTCTGAAGTCATTAATGAAAAGTTTATGACGTTTAAAATGCCAGATCTGTTGGAGAAGAAGCAGGGTATTGCAAACGTATAGGGCAGAGATAAGGATTAGAGGATAAGATTGAGCGCCTTCTGGGAGCTCCAATGTCATCACTAAAAACCAGGTTGCAATCGCATATATAACTACGATTACGCCGATGTCTGAGTCTTTCATAATTTGGCTTTGGAATTAGGTTTTTTAAAATGAGGGCAAGCTCTTTTTTGTTTCATCGTTTAGGAAAGCCTAAACTGTAACAGAGTGTATTCTAGGAGGAAGTGGGGCTTTTGACAATAAGTGACTTCTTTTCATTGGCCTACAAGGCGAGTGTCGGCACCGCTCACTCGAATTATTTCTTCGAAGAAGCGCTTGTATATCAGAAAAAATTTTCTCTTGTGAGGAAGGAAAAGGAGCAACGAATACGCCTCAAAGATATTTTCAAATTTGTTAAAGCTAATTTGCTCTTTACAAAAAATCTATCTTATTGTGGAGAACGCCACCTTCCTCAAGATTGTTCTGAAGAGAAATTCTGTTTCTTAATAAGGTGTCCCATCGAGAACTCGCAGCCGCAGTACTGTTGATTATAAAAATCGTATTGCTTCAGCAGAATTGTCCTCCTTTCTTGAAGTCCCCCTTTACGCCAGTTCATTTGGAAGTATTGAACTTCGGGAACTTTTTCAACGGCATAAGCCGCAGCTTCATCAATCTGATCTTGTCGTTTCCAACGAGAGCGGGCAAGTGTGGTTGTAAAAGCTTCAATATTATGCTCTCGGGCGCATAAAGCTGTCGCAGATAAACGGTGCTTGAAGCATGCTAAACATCTCCGTCCTCTTTCAGGTTCGTCTTCTAAACCTTTGACTGCTTCTCGCCATAGAAGATGATCGTAGTCGCCCTCTATGTACGGAATTTTTTCCTGCTGGCAAAAGCGAACCAATTCATCTTTTCTTTTGAGATACTCCTCGTCCGGGAAGATGTTAGGGTTATAGAAAAAAACAGTGGTCGGTACCTTCTTCTGCCTAAGCCACTCCAAGATAGCCGACGAACAAGGTGCGCAGCAGCTATGCAGCAAGAGAGACTTAGGTAAAGTTAAATTTTTATCGGACGGACTTAGCAGCATAAAAAAATAGACGATCAGCGAATGATCGTCTTTCAAATGTTAAAAAGATCTGGTTAGTTAATCGTGGACGAAGACTTGGCTTCCAATTCTTCTTTGTTCGCACGGTGAATCCATTGAAGAACTGTTGCTCGATTAACTTTCGTCAGTTGAGAAATCTGGTTGTAGGATTTACCTTCTTCTCTTCTAAGACGAAGAACAGTGGCTTTTTGCTCTGCTGTATAAACTTGTTGTCTGGCGCCGCGTTCGGCTCTAAATGTACCGATAAGGTAGCTGCGGTGCCAATCACGAGCTGTATAAACAGGAATATTCAATTTTTCTCCCAGATTACCCACAGCTTTGATATGGTCAGCATGATCGTGCGTTATAAATACCGCACGAATACTATCCATCAAGATATTATAATCTTTCAGTGATTTTTTGATAGTACGTATGCCGATTCCGGCATCTATCAGTATTCCATAGGTTTCAGTGCCCAAATAATAACAGTTCCCACTACTGCCACTCGCCAGGCTTATAAATTTTACTTTCATGTTT
>UQNA01000052.1 GCA_900542195.1 uncultured Sutterella sp.
CCGGGGCATTCTCCATTCTCATTGTTGAGGGGGTTGTAGTTGAAAATATAAAGTTTAGAGTGACATGCCTCTTGAGTTTTTCTAACCTCTAAAGTGCCGTTTTTAATTTTTTCGCAAAAAGCTTTGAAAGGTTTTAATTTTTCTTCACAATCAAGAAAGTTCGACATGTTGAACATATTAACGAACTGCTCGTAAAACTCTTCACGTAACTGACCAAAGCTTTTTTTGTTTTCCGATAACGTATTGATTATTCTGACAGCCTTTGAAATGTCTTGATCTATGTCGAGGCCAACGAGAATTCTTATCTGGTGATCTTTTAGTTTTTCGGCTAATCGCTCATAACCAGAAAAGAAAAAGTATCCAACCAAAATATCCACAGAATCTGACTTGGGCAAGATACCGTCAATAATCTCCGTTAATAATTTTCCTTTGTTAGTAATGAAGGAGTCTTGGTCGAGTGTCATTCTGGTACCCCGAGGATATTGAAATGGAAACCCATTTTAGAGCATGGTTAAGATACCCTCAATTGAAGCATCCTAATCAACCCTTAGATTAATTTATTTTTTAGAAAGCGAGCCAAGGTATTTCTATCAACTTTGCATATAGCTGCTATCTTCCTCTGAGAGATTCCCTCTTTTAATAATTCTTCAACTAATTTTTTCTTTTTGCTTAGTTTGTACCTATCTGGAGAGTTTTTCCGACCTTTTGGTCTTCCTAGGATTACTCCTTCAGCTTTCTTTCTTGCTAGGGCTTCTTTGGTTCTTTGAGAAATTAAATTTCTTTCAATTTCAGCAGAAAGGCCAAAAGCAAAAGCCAACACTTTGGACTGAATATCATCACCAAGACGATAATTATCTTTTATCGTCCAAACCTTGGCTTCTTTGGATAAACAGATATTTAAAATCTCCATAATCATAAAAAGACTTCTACCAAGCCGAGATAATTCTGCACAAATGATTATGTCGTCTTTTCTTATTTTTTGAAGTAACTTACCAAGTTGTCTTTTGTTATAAGCTTTTGTTCCACTTATTGTCTCTTCTATCCAGCCATCCACTTTAATATTTTCATTCTGGCAAAACTTATTAATTTCAAAACGTTGATTTTCGACGGTCTGTTTGTCTGAACTGACTCTAATGTAGCCATAGATTTTGGAAGGCTCTGGCTGAGACTTTTCTACGGATTTAGTTGATTTAAGCTGATCTTTTGACATTTAGGCTCCCTAGGTGGAAAAAGAGATTATCAGTTCCCCTTAGTACAAAAAACACTAAAAGTAAAGACAGTCTGGAAACGTTTCATAAGATGGTAAGCACACTCTTAGTTTTTAAAGCCTTCAAAAAGCAGAATAGGGGCGGCGTAGTCAACCAAAATCAGTTTTTAAACCGAGAAAGGGTAAACCAATTTCAGGAAAGGACAGGGAGTGCCGGAGTTGGAGTGGAACGTCAGTTTAGATGGGATAGATTGTCGAAGTTGTGAAAAATTAACTGGAAAACAAAGCCGTCCGGTCGTGAAAAATTAGTGCTCGTCTTGGTAAGAGCGTTGGATTTTCAGTTTCGACACTTTTAAAGAATCTCATGAGAATTAGGAAAGAATGCAGCTCGACTTTTTTGGGGGAGAGCAATGACCTGGTTAAGAAGGTCGGACAGAAAGAATTTCCTTGAAAATACTTGTCCTTTTCCTCCTGCGTTCAAAATCTAAGTTTCTTTGCAAGGCTCTCGGTGGTATCGGCAGTTCTTATGCACCCCAAGCTAATGATGTCCAGATTAACTATCAAGCCATGGAGAGAATTTTCTGATTTGTGGAATGAGTTCTTCTTTAAAAATATCACGGGATAATTTGGCTAGATGTTGGGTCTGGGCAGTGTTTTCGTCGCTTCTTGCCACTAAGTAAATTACTCTCGAAAAAGCCGGGGGTGGGAGCGGTAGTACAGAAATTGAATCTGCTAATTCAGGATTTTGGATCAGAGAAAGGGTTCTAGCGATGGTCCAGCCCGCTCCTTTAGCAACTAAAGCTAGCATCGTGCTGCTTGAGTCAACCTCTATTTGGGAGGGTATTCCTTCATATAGCATGCTAAGATATGTATCATTAATTCGACCCGCTCCTCCTTCAAGGGAATACTTCAAATAGGGAAGACCGGACAATCTTATTTTGTCCCATGTCCACGATTGAGATCTGTTCTTCGTAAAAGAAGAAGGAACCAATAAGACGGAAGGCTCTTCAAAAATTTTATATCTTTGAAGGTTTTTAACTTCCGAAAGAGCACTGCTTATAAAAACAAAGTCAATTTGACGGCGTTCAAGTGCATAAACGAGCGATTGGGATACTCCCGTGGTGCAGTAGATTTTTGAGGCCTCATTTCGCATACTGCAAACAAGCTGAGGCAAAAGACTCTTGGATAAGCTTTCGATGGCGCCAATTCTAAAAATTGGATGAATGAAAGAATTCTCTTTAATTTCTTTTGTTGTGCTTTCAAGAGTTTGTTTTACCAATAGAGAGTGATGTTTTAAGATTTCACCCTCTCTTGTGAGCTTAATGGGCCTCTTGCTGCGGTCAAAAAGTTCTACGTTTAAAGAATCCTCAAGCTTACGAATCTTCTTTGTTACTGCCGATTGCGTCATAGAAAGTTGTTTGGCAGTTTCAGATAGACTTTTTCCCTCGCTGGCCGCAAGAAATACTTCAAGATTCTCATTGAGAAGGGACATGACTGCACCTAAATCTATTATTCCAAAACAGAATAATATAACGGCTTGGGGTGGAATGTAGTTTGATACCGAAATTTCTTATTTCTAATATAGGGGTGAATTTAGGAGGAAGCTTTGTGAGTATCAAACATATCATTGAAATATTGGATTTGCTAGACGATCCGAAGGTTTCCGGACCAGCTGTGGCCGAGTATTTAAAGTCCTATGGAGCTGATAATATTTGGGTCAAGCACTTAACCGGCGAGAAAGGCAGTACTGATTTTCTAAAGATATTAATTCCTGGTAGAAATGGAAAAACAGAAGGAAAGAATTGTCCTACTCTAGGAATTGTCGGAAGACTCGGCGGTCTTGGAGCTCGTCCTCAAAGGTTGGGGTTTACTAGCGATGGTGACGGTGCGCTCACTGTTTTAGCAGTAGCGGCTAAACTTTCTCAAATGCGTTCCAGAGGAGACGTTCTTGATGAGGACGTAATAATTACCACGCACATATGTCCCAATGCACCAACAAGGCAAAATGAGTCTGTTCTGTTTATGGATGCGCCTATAAGCAGTGAAGAAGCAAATGTTTATGAGGTTGACCCGGCCATGGACGCAATTTTTTGCGTCGATACGACCAAAGGCAACCGCATAGTCAATCAACGGGGTTTTGCGATCTCTCCGACAGTAAAGGAAGGTTATATTCTTCGGACTAGTGAACAGCTTTTGTCTCTTATGGAGATCGCAACCGGAAGACTTCCGTTTGTCCTGCCGTTAAGCCAGCAGGACATCACTCCTTACGGAAACGGTATATTCCATCTCAACTCAATCCTTCAGCCAAGCGTCGCAACTAAGGCCCCCTGCGTAGGAGTAGCTATTACAACGGAAACTAAGGTGCCCGGCTGTGCTACCGGAGCTTCTCATGTCGCAGATATTGATGAGTGTGCTCGTTTCCTCATAGAGGCGGCTAAAGTGTTCGCTAATTCACCTGATCTTTTTTATAAAGCAGAGGAATACAACAAACTGCTCGCTCTTTACGGACCTTTGTCCAGATTCCAAACCTTTGGAGAAAAATAATGACAGTACATCTTATTATTGCCGCCGTTATCGTAATACTGACGATAGTGGCCTTAATTAAACGTTACGAAACCCGAATGGTGCTCATTGCTTCGGGTTTGGCGATGGGCTTGCTTTGCCTTTCTCCGCAGATTCCATTGGCCAATATGATGAAAAATATGACCAATGCATCTTTGATCTTGGCAATTTGTTCTTCATTGGGGTTTGCTGCTGTAATCGCTATAACTCGTTGCGATGTTCATTTTGTTGCATTGGCTGTTAAGCCGTTGGGAAAACTAGGCTTTTTCCTTCTTCCTTTCTGCATGCTGATGGCTTCTTGTGTTGCTGTAGCGATTCCGTCTGCTGCCGGTTGCGCCGCAGCTCTTGGCCCCACTATGATCCCGCTGATGGTTCGTGCAGGTTTTAAACCGGCTATTGCTGGTGCAGCTATCCTTGGCTCAATTATTCCTTCTGCACTCTCCCCGGGATCCAGTCATAACGTTTGGGTCGCAAAAATTTCCAATATGGAAGTGATGGATCTGATAGTACAGTTTGCTCCTGGAATCCTTACTCTTTGTGCATTAAACATCATCATGGTCACTCTGATGATCTTTGTCTTCAAAGATTACAAGAAACGCTCTGTGAATGATTCTGATGCCGTTTTTGAGGTCGCCAGCGACAGCAGAGGAGAGTTGCCGGAACATCCTAACTTCCTGTATGCACTTGGGCCTATCGTTCCTATCGTCCTCCTCATGCTCGGTGCTACTTGCGTTCCTTTCTTAAAAATGAGCGTGGCTGAGGCCATGATTTATGGGACCATTTATACCTTGGTGATTACACGTTCAGATCCTGCAAAGGTAACTAAAGAGTTCTTTGGCGGTATGGGTAAAGGCTATGCAAACATTATGGGTATCATTATTGCAGCCGGTTGCTTTGTGGGCGGATTAAAAGCGCTGGGAGCCATTGATGCCTTAATTGCAGCTTTGAAGAATTCGAAAGAAATTGCTTCCTACGCAGCAAATTTCGGACCGTTCATCATGGGAGTTCTCACTGGTTCTGGTGACGCTGCCGGTCATGCTTTCAACCAAGCGGTTACTCCCTATGCAGCTGAATTTGGTATGAGAGTACCAAATCTCGGTGTGGTAGCTGCTCTTTCCGGAGCTTTAGGCCGCATGTGTTCTCCTATTGCCGGTGCAACACTTGTCATCGCCGGCATGATTAAGGCATCTCCTTTGGAAGTTTCTAAGAGAATGGCTATTCCAATGATCGTGAACGTCATCCTATTAGGATTTATCTTCGAGTTGTAGGAGGAGAATAGGATATGAAAGATACGGATCTCAAAGCGCAAATGGTTCAGGATCGTCGATTCCTGCACGCGCATCCGGAAGAAGGCTGGTGTGAGTTTGAAACTACTTACTATATTATCGAACGCCTTCAAAAACTCGGCCTGAAGGTACTTTCTGGATTGGAAATTATTGAGCCTCAGGCAGTAATGGGCCGAAATGAAGGTATTGTAAAAGCAGCCGAAGAGCGGGCAATCTCTCACGGTGTTCCTGTTGATTTTTTAAAGAAATTAAACGGCTACACGGGGGCAGTTGCGGTTTTAGAAACTGGTAAGCCGGGACCGGTAACCGCGATTCGCGTTGATATCGATTGCTTACCGATCGAAGAAACCACGGAACCTAATCATGAAGCCAATCTTGGAAATTATCATTCAGAGTATTCCGGATTTTCACATGCATGCGGCCATGACGGACATACCGCAGTTGGGTTAGGAGTTGCTGCATGGCTGGCTGCTCACAAAGATGAACTGAACGGGACAATAAAAATTCTATTCCAACCCGCGGAGGAAGGTGTCCGAGGGGCAGCGGCAATGGCGGCTAAAGGAATAGTTGACGATGTGGACTGGTTTGTTGGAGCACATATAGGATGCTCTGCGCATTTAGGAGAAGTAGGAGTCTCTCACCAAGGTTATCTGGCTACCACAAAATTCGACTTAGAGTACGACGGGATTCAAGCTGCAGCCGGATCGCCTGAGAAAGGCCGAAGCGCTCTGATGTGTGCAGCTGCTACCTGTATGACTCTTGGTTCTTTGCCAGGCCACAGCCAGGGCATCTCTAGAGTTCAGATCGGCAAACTTATTTCCGGAACCGGCCGCAATATTATTGCGCCTCATGCCTACCTCCAACTTGAAGTCCGTGGCGAAACAACGGAAATCAACGATTACATGGCAAAAAACGTTGAAATGGCGGTTAAGGGATTGGCAGATGCTTATGGCGTTAAATATAAGCTCACTAGAATGGGTGAAGCAGTAACGTACAAAGGAGATGAAGAAGCCATAAATCTCGTAAAAGCTGCTGCTAGCGAGACTGAGGGCGTAACGAAGGTGTATGACACCAATTCAAAGGTAGGCAGCGAAGACTGTACTGTTCTGATTCGCAGAGTTCAGCAGCATGGTGGGAAGGCGGCCTTCTTCTACTACGGTTGCAACCATCCCGGACACCACAGAGCTGATTTTTGTATCCAAGATGAACAATCTTTACCTGTTGGTTTAGGCGTGTACGTAAATTTCATTAAGCGTGTCAACGGAGTTTAGCTTTTTAAAAATTAGATATTTTTCTCGGAGAGGAATCTATTGAACTTCAGAATGCCTCTCCTGAGAAAAACTTATAGAGCTCGGTTTACCGGGCTTTTTCTTTATTGACTTTAGGCATTTACGTCTTGGATCTTCTCTTTCGTGTATGCGCCATATTTTGACGCTTAATTGGTTAAATTATCTTCATTGAAGAAGTTCCCAAGAAAAGGAGGCGCTCATGACACAAAACAATTTTTCTAACTCTGAGACTCCTGCTGGGATAACTCCTTTAATTGAAAATTCCGAGGGGAATTCCACCCAAAGCTTGGAGGGAACCATACGAAATTCCTCTGTAGCTCGCTCTGTGGGATGGGTGGGTGGAATTTACTCATCGGAAGATCCAGCTCCTCTGTACCTCCTGCCTCCAGCGTCTTTGCTTGATTCTCCTCCTTGTGATGAAGTGGATATCGATATTTCAGAATACGCAAAAGAGGCTCAACGATTGGAAGCGTGGTTAAAGCGTAAAACTATTAATGTGAAAGTGTCTTTATTAGGAACTTTCACGTCCACAGTCCTCTACGAGATAGGACTTCCTGATGGACTCGATTCATGGCATGTTCGAAGATTCAAAAGAGAGATAATGTCAAGCTTTCAATATTCTCCGTACCGCTTCATTAAGGAACTTGAAACCGAAGAATGCATGATTTTAGAGGTGCCGAAAAAACTTTCTCTTGCTCAACCGGTCTATCTAAAGTCCTTGATTGATAGTAAGGGATTTGCCAAGTGTAGTTCCACGGGTTTGGCGGCTGCATTTGGAAAAAATGCAAACGGTGAGACGGCAGTATTTGATTTGAGCCTCTCTCCTCATGTTTTGGTTCACGGTCCGGTAGCCTCCGGAAAGTCAGTTGCCATTCGTGCGATGCTGCTTTCAATGTTGTGTACCAATACACCTGAGCACCTCAGATTAATCATTGTTGATACCAAAATTGTTGAATATGCCGATTTCGACGGCATTCCTCATCTTTGCCAACCGGTATGCGCCGGTGTAGATAGTGCTATGCGTTCTCTGGCTTGGCTGGCTTCTGAAATAGAGAGAAGGGGAAATTCGGAAAATGCTTTAGATATGCATACACTGAGAATTCTGCATAAACGAATGTTCGGGCGTTATCGGCGTGGAAAACCAATCAAGCTCCCGCCAGGTACACACGAGATTCTTCCGGATATAGTTGTAGTCATTGATGAATTTTCCGATTTGCTTCATTTTTACGGAAAAGAAGCTGAGGAATTGCTCGTAAAAATTATGATAAGAGGTAGTTGGGTGGGAGTTCAAGTTATTTTGACCACGTCGATTATCAATCGGAAAGAGATTCCTTTTTCTATAAGATCCTGCTGTTACTCGATTATTTGCTTTCAGGGACCTGGTTCTTCCACCGCTAAAGAAATATTGGGAAGAAATAGTACTGAGAAATTATCCAGGCCTGGCGATATGCTTTGCTGTATTCTTGGTTTGCCGCTTCTCCGTGTTCAAGGTGCACGTGTGTCAATGAATGAGGTTATTCGAGTGACTGATTTTTGGAAATCGCATTGCTGAGATTCGGCGCTCTAGCATCCCTCTTCTCGGAGGACATAGCAGTCAGTTCGGTCAACTAAGATTTCAGGCGGTTTCAAACAACTGTTTACGACTGCATTACCTCGAACTCTTTTGCGGGAAAAATTAATGCATTGATTGAAAGAATAACTCCCTGCTAACGGTCGTTACGATCGATCATTAAATTGCGTAGCCGGATAATAAACGGCTTGAGAAAATTTTAAGCAAGCGAAAGTCTAAGCTCGCAGTAAGTCCTTTTTCTGCGCCACATTCAGACGCCTAATCTTTTACATTGTCTCATCATCAAAAAAGTTTTCAAAAAAGAGGCTCCTATGACACCAAACAATTCTTCTAACTCTGAAATTCCTCTCAGAAGTGCTCTTTTAACTGGAAAATCCGAGGAAGCGTCCTGCCAAAGCTTAGAGAAAATCACAAGGAGCTCTTCAATAGCAAGCCCTGTGGAAAGAAGAGAGAAAAGCCCTTCATTGGAAGTGGAAAATTCTCAATATCTTCTTCCAGAAACCACTTTGCTAGATTCCCCTCCTTTTGAAGAAGAGAAGATAGATACTTCAGAGTATGTGAAGGAGGCTCAGCGGTTAGAAGAATTTTTGAGAAGTAAAACTTTAAGAGCTCAAGTGTCTTTCTTGGGATGTGGACCGTCTACGATTTCCTACGTGATAAGGCTGCCTACCGGACTCGAATCCTCGACTATTCGCGGATTAAAAAGAGCAGTGATGTCCTGTTTCCGAAACTCTACATACCGATTTATCAGAGAAGCCGATGCGGAGGAGAATATGATTTTAGAAATTCCCAAAGATAAGCCTTCTTCACAGCTCGTCTACCTCCAACCGCTTATTGAAAGTAAAGCGTTTACAAAACAAAGTTCCTCCGGTTTGGCAGTTGTACTTGGCAAAGATACCAGAGGTGAGCCTGTGGTGTTTGATTTGAGCGAGTCTTCTCATGTTTTCATTCATGGCCGAGCAGGATGGGAAAGCACAGTTGCGATTCACGAGATGTTGCTTTCGATGTTGTTTAGACATACACCTGAAAATCTCAGGCTAATCATCATCGATACCAGGATCGTTGAATATGTGTATTTCGAAGGCATTCCTCATCTTTGCCAACCTTTGTCTGACGGACTAGAAGAAGCTATGCGCTCTCTTTCCTGGGCCGTCTCTGAAATAGAGAGAAGAGAGAAGCTGATGCATAGATTAGGTGTAGGTAGCCTCAGCTCTCTGAATGAACAGCTGATAAGATCATGCCGGAGGGAAGCCTCCAGAGAGAATCGACTAAATATATCCCAGCCTTTGCCAAATATCGTCATTGTTATTGATGATTTTGGAGATTTGGTTCTCCTCTATGACAAAAAAGTCAAGGACTTACTATCAAGAATTATGAAGGCAGGCGCGGCAGTAGGTGTTCATGTAATTTTGGCTACGCAGCGTATGAATGAGGATGTTATTCCTTTTTCGATGAAATCGTACTGCCGAACAATTCTATGTTTTCAGACACGTGGTCCGGCAGAATCCAAAGAGATATTGGGAGAAGCGGGCGCAGAAAAATTATCCAGGCCTAACGATATGCTCTGCTCTATCTGTGGCCTGCCTCTTCTCCGTGTTCAAGGTGCAAATGTTTCAATGAAAGAAGTTATGCGAGTAACAGATTTTTGGAAATCTCAAGGAAGTCAGTCATTCGTTGAAGACTAAAATCCGAATAGTTAACGTCCTCTGCGGCATGGATCCACGAGGAACTTCATTGAAAAAATTACGGCGCTCAAAAGGACGAAATATCCGTTTGAAGAAATGCAGAGATTTTTCAAATAATGATTGGTAATTGCCAGTGAATTAAATAGTCTTTGAGCAAATTTGAAAGACAGACACTTGCAATATTCCCATTGCGGACAGCATAACCAACAGGATTAAATATCAAGCGGCAACGCACACTTCATTTAAAGGTGGCTGCCGTTTTTGTTTCTACCCTTGATCCGCTCTGGCAGTTGCGGAATCAAAGAAAAAACGGAGGTTTTTGGGCGTAACGATGGAAATAGGACAGTTCGGAAATTTTTCTTGGAATTTTCTCGTGGAAGAGGTCGAGTAAATCTTGTCCGAGAGTTTGCACTCGAAAGCCCTGTAAGGCTTAGCGTCTCTAATTTCAAGGAAATCAACTTCAGAAACTTTCGTATTTGCCGTGGCTTTTGTTCTCCAAAAATATTGAGTTGCGAAAGTTTTTTCGTAGTCGTTATGTTTGAGCATCTCCATGAAAAAGAAGTTCTCAAACAACGCTCCAGCGTCATCTCTAGAAGAAAATGTCGAAAAGTCTTCGAGTACTGCATTGCGGATACCGTTGTCGACAAAATATATTTTTTTGCCTTTTTTCAATTCGCTAACTGTACCGCTACTGTACGAAGGACACCGTTTAATAATGAAGCACTGCTCCAAAAGGTCTAGATATTCTACGATTGTTGTTTTTGAAATTCCGATTTCTCTGGAGAGATTGTCGTAATTCACCTCACTACCGATTTGATTGGCCAAAAGCTTGGTCAGATGCATGATCTGCTCCGGTTTGCGGACTATCGAAGTTGCAAAGATGTCCTTATAGAGCATGTTTTCAAGGTATTCCATCAGATTTTCTCTTGCGTCTCTTGGATCCGTGACAATGGAAGGAAACATGCCGAACACCATCAAATTTCCAAGTCTCTCTTCTACTGAGGCCCAAGAGTCGTGTTTTGCCAACTCAACGATAGAGAGCGGCCAGAGTCGATAGCTCTTAATTCGTCCGAGAGCAGACTCCTTGATGTCGCTGGCTAAGTCCAGAGCGGAGGAGCCGGATAGAAAAATCTTCGTTCCCCAAGATTTGTGTATGTTTCGGTCAACCAAAATTTTCACTTTGAGACCGATGTCTGGAATTCGCTGAGCTTCATCAATCACGATGGTTTTGGCTGAGCTAAGCAGAGAGTCAACATCAGCCTCTGTTTTCAGATTCAAAGCCTCGATCCCGCTGTACAGATCTCCCACGATCCATCTTGAGCTTTGGATGTCGACAATTTGATTCAGCAGCGTGGTCTTGCCTGCTCGTCGAGGCCCAAATATGGCTACCGCTTTGGGAGGGGTAGAGGAGGCAACACTTTCAGCAATTTCTCTTTCAATCATTATAGTGACGAAAATATAGATATTTTCGATAATTATACTAACGAAAATATAGGTATTTTCGGATATTATATTGACGAATTTGTAGATTGAGCTAGAGAACGACTAAAGAGCTGAAGTTTGGATCTTCAGAGTCTGTTTTTCGTCCTCCAAAATTAGCACGGCGACCGCATCATTAATTTTTATAGGAAGCCTAGAGCTTCTTAAAGCCTACAGCTCGACAATGTGTTCAGAGGAAAATAGTTTTTCAATTTTCTCTCTTTCGCGGATGACATAGTATTCAGCACCGTCAACTAAGATTTCTGGCGGTTTTAAACGAGTGTTGTAGTGCGAACTCATTGTCATGCCGTAAGCACCGGCACTCATTACAGCCAAAAGATCTCCGGGCTGAACTTTAAGTTTTCTGTCTTTGCCAAGCCAATCTCCCGTCTCGCAGATCGGGCCAACCACATCAAAGGTTTCTTCTTTGATAGGACAATTTTCAGGATAGACGTGTAACGGAACAATCTGCATCCAGGCTTGGTACAACGTTGGACGGATCATGTCGTTCATTGCGGTATCTACAATGCAGAAGTTCTTCGTTTCGCCTTCCTTGAGATATTGAATTTCTGTGACTAAAACACCGGAGTTGCCGACAATAGAACGGCCTGCCTCAAAAATCATCTCGAGATGGCCATAGCCTCGGTGTTCCATCTTTTGATGAAGCGCTTCTACGAGTTCGGAGGCGTGATGAAGTTCTTGGCCTTCTTCATAAACAATTCCAAGGCCTCCTCCGAAATCAATATGATCAAGTTCGATGCCTTTAGACTTAAGGACGTCAGCCAAGTCTAAAAGTTTGTCGCAGGCATCCAGGAACGGTGAAATATCCGTAATCTGGGAACCAATGTGGCAGTCAATACCGGTTATTTTTAGGAAGTCGCTTTTGCTGGCTTTCTCATAGACGCGCGGAGCATCTTCGATAGCAATACCGAACTTGTTCTGCTTCAGTCCTGTGGAAATATAAGGATGCGTTTTTGCATCGACGTTGGGATTGACGCGAAGCGAAATACGCGCGACTTTATTTTGAGCTTTGGCTACTTCAATGATTCGTTCAAGTTCCGGTTCAGATTCAACATTGAAGCATTTGATGTCGTTTTCAAGTGCGTAAGCAATCTCATCATAGGTTTTACCAACGCCGGAAAACAGAACTTTCTTTGGATCTCCGGAAGCTTCGATAACTCTCCTCAATTCTCCGCCTGACACAATATCAAAGCCTGCTCCCAGCTTGGCCAGGAGATGAATAATCGCAATATTGGAGTTTGCCTTCATGGCATAACACATCAAATGCGGATATGGCTTAAGAGCTTGCTGATAAGCTAGAAAGGCTTCTTTGATTGAATTGTAGGAATAGACATAAACCGGAGTGCCAAATTCTTCGGCAATCTGTTTCAGAGGAACTCTTTCACACCAGAGCTCATTGTCTCGATAGCTAAAATTCTTATCGTCTGGAAGAAATGGGAGCATGATTATTTCTCTGCTGGTTTATCCGTTTCATGAATGACATTACTGTCGAGTTCTGCAGACTTTTCTGTCTCATTCATAGGAGAAGCAGTATCCGATTTGCCGGCTTTCTCATTAGAAGCTTTTTCGACGTCAAGTTTTTCAGGATCGGTGATGACGACATCAGCGTCATCTTTAGGCTCTGCAATGACGGCAGTTGTTTGGCCCGTCATCTCATTTAAAGTTTTTTCAATTCTTGAAAGATAAGAATCGTCCGGATTCGGAGGCAGATAAAGCGGACCCTGCATGCCGCAGCCGGATAGTCCAGCTAGGAGAAGCCCAGCCAAAATAATTTTCTTATGCATATGGTTCTTCGTAAGAAGAGCGATAAAACCACTCAATTTTAGTTTTTTAATGAAGTCCTAATTTTAGTGGTTTCAAGCGTTTAAAACGCTAACCAACAAAGCAAAAAGAAAGGCAAGCTCAAACAGATTTGTTTTGTGAGGATGTGCGTGGAGACCGGCGAACATTGGCGGAAGAAGATTATGAGCTGGGGGAGAAGAAAAATTGACGCACTCAAAAGCTTTGTCCAGCCTTCGAGTTGGGCCTATTGTCCGAATGTTGATTGACAAAGGATGTGAGATTTTTGAATAACTTTCCGCTTAGATAGCTTCACAGACTAAATAGGCGCTGTCTCAGGTTTTTTGAGTTTTGGTTTTGTACTGTGCGGTTGTTCCGGTTCGCTATGAGCCTGCGGCTCCTGAGGAGAGTCTTTTGTGTCTGACTGCAGTTGTTGTTTGTGTTTCTGTCCTTCTTCCTTCAGGTTTTTGGCTACTGTCGACAATGTTGAAGTGACTTTTTCCATGATGGTTTGTTTTGGTTCCTCTGGCGCCGTCTCGCTAAAAATAAGCACGCCGAGAAACGCACCAATGACGAGAAGAAGAACAATTATTTTGGGATGATTTCGCATTGAATTCCTTGTGTAGTTAACCTATATTCTTTTATACCGGGTTTTTACTTAGACGTGCGCCGATGATTTTGGCTAATTTGTATTCAAATAAGTCCACGCCAAGGCTCAATTAGATGCTTTTCAGAAAAAGGCAGCGTTACGGAGGATTAGTAAATGGGCAAGCCTCTCAAAGGCTGTTGATCAGGAAGAATTTTCGATGGAAAGCAATCGTTTCTAACTTGTATGCATAAACGAGATTCCGTAGTAATCCCAATTAAAATGTGATTTTTCAAAACTCCACAAAAAGAAATGGATACAGACAAAGCTCTTCTTTGGCAATGCGGGAAATTTAAATTGAATCTTTCGGTTCCCAAGATAATGGGAATTCTCAATGTAACGGCAGATTCTTTTAGCGACGGAGGAGACTTTCTAAATAAAGACGCAGCTCTTCGACAGGCTGAACAATTAAGAAAAGACGGAGCTGACATCATCGATATCGGAGGGCAGTCGACACGCCCGGGGGCAGACAGCATTTCCGTTCAAGAGGAAATGGATCGGGTTTTGCCGCTGGTTGAGGCTTTATCGTCTTGGGACATTCCAATTTCAGTTGATACTTTCGAGCCGAAGGTAATGCGAGAGGCTTTAGCGGTCGGCGCTTCAATCATTAATGACGTTTACGGATTAAGAAAAGACGGAGCATTGGAAATTATCGGTGCTTCTGACTGCGGGGTCTGCATCATGCACATGCAGGGAGAACCCAAAAATATGCAGAAAAATCCTCAATACGCTGATTTGTTAAGTGAAGTCAGTAACTTTTTAACAACTCAGGCAAAGAAATTAGAGCTATTGGGAGTCAGCGGGAATAGAATTTGCTTGGATCCTGGTTTCGGATTTGGAAAAACTGTAAAACAAAACTTTGAATTGCTTGCCGAAGCGGATCATTTTGTCCGCATTGGATATCCTGTTTTATACGGGATGAGTCGCAAATCATCTTTAGGAGCGGTGACCGGAAAAGAGAATCCGAAAGATCGGTTAATTTCCTCCGTGACTGCGCATTTGATTGCCGTAGAAAAGGGCGTTCAGATTGTTCGAGTCCATGATGCGGCGGCAATGAAGGAAGCCTTAACAATATTGAACTGTACTCAAAACTATAAGGACTTAGGATGAGTAGAAAATACTTTGGAACTGACGGCGTACGAGGCAGAGTAGGCATCTCTCCGATAACTCCGGAATTTGCACTTTTATTAGCCCAAGCCGCCGGACGTGTACTTAAAAGACAAACCACGGATGGTGAAGTCGGAGTTTTTATTGCTAAAGATACAAGAGTCTCCGGCTACATGCTTGAATCAGCCATGCAGGCAGGTTTCTTAAGTGCCGGCGTAGATGTGGTGCTCGGCGGTCCTCTGCCCACTCCTGCAGTAGCTTATTTGACGCGTGCGCAAAGATTAAGCGCCGGAGTGGTGATTTCTGCTTCTCATAATCCTTTCTACGATAACGGCATTAAATTCTTTTCATCTCAGGGAACAAAGCTTCCCGATGATATCGAGCTTCAAATAGAAAAAGAGATGGACCGCGGGTATGCCTGCGTAGACAGTGCTCAGCTCGGAAAAGCAAGAAGATTGGACGATGCCAGCGGCCGTTACGTCGAGTTCTGCAAGAGTACCTTTCCGACGGACATGGATCTGAGAGGCTTAAAGATTTACGTCGATGCGGCAAATGGGGCTGCTTATCACATTGCCTTTGACGTCTATCACGAACTCGGTGCATCTGTGGTTTGCGAAGGCAATGAGCCGAACGGATTCAATATTAATGAAGGTGTCGGTGCCACTCATACGGAAACGCTGCCCGAACGAGTCAAAAAAGCCGGCTGTGATGTCGGTATTGCATTAGACGGTGACGCAGACCGCGTCATCATGGCCGATACCGAAAGAGTTTATGACGGCGATCAGCTTCTTTATGTCATGGCTAGAGATCGTCTTGCCAGAGGAAAGAAAATCGAAGGCGTCGTCGGTACTTTGATGACGAACTATGCCATTGAAAAGAAATTCGGTGAATTAGGACTGAATTTCTTCCGCGCCAAAGTCGGAGATCGTTATGTTCTTCAGCTGATGAAAGAAAAAGGTTTGCTTCTTGGCGGAGAAGGTTCCGGCCATATCATCGTTTTAGACAAACAGACGACCGGCGACGGTATCGTCTCCAGCCTTCAGGTTCTTGCGGTAATGAAGCGAACTCATAAGTCTTTGGCCGAATTGCTTTCCGAAGTTCATCTTTCTCCTCAGATTTTGATTAACAGAAGATTTGCCGAAGGATATAAGTGGGATCAGGATGAGGCACTCCAAAAACGTATGGCAGAAGTCTCTGAATTCTTGAAGGGAAGAGGAAGAATCCTAGTCCGAGCTTCAGGAACAGAGCCTTTAATCCGCGTAATGGTAGAGTCTGCTGATCGAGACGAAGCTAAAAAGTTGGCCGAAGAAGTGGCTGCAATTATTCCTACCCGATAATGTGAAAGGACCGGATATGGAAACATCAGTGTTAATTGTTGAAGACGAACCGGCGATTCAGGAGCTTATCGCTTATACCTGTGAAAGCAGCGGAATGGAGGTTCGCCGCGCATCTAATGTGGCCGAAGCAAGAAAGATGCTTGAGGCCAAAATCCCGGACATCATTCTTTTAGACTGGATGCTTCCCGACTGCTCCGGATTGGAATGGCTCAAAGAAATTCGCAAAGGCGAGTTCTACAAAAGAATTCCGGTGATTATGGTGACCGCCCGCAGTTTAGAAGACGACAAGGTTGTCGGGTTGGATAAAGGGGCCGATGACTATGTAGTCAAACCATTTTCTCCGAAAGAGTTAGTGGCCCGAATTAAAGCGGTTATTCGCCGTCACGGAGAGGAAGAAACGAAGAAAGAGACGCTTCAATGCGGAGATCTTGTCATTAATCCGGAAGACTTCGAGGTTACTATCGGCAATAAGAGAGTGAATTTGAGCGTGGTTGAATTCAAGATTCTTTCTCTGTTTGCTAAGCATCCGGGGCGAGTGTATTCACGCCAGCAGATTATCGACAATGTGTGGGGCTATGCCGCAGATATTGATGAAAGAACTGTGGATGTCCATATGCTTCGTTTGCGTAAGCAGCTAGCTGCCACTTCTATGGCGGATTTTATCGAGACGGTCAGAGGTCTCGGCTATAGAGCCGCAAAGCAAACTCAAGATTCATGAGGATTGGCATGAAGGCATCAAAAGAATCGCGGGACGGCAAAGAAGGAAAGGAAGAGAAGAAGATTCTCAAAAAGTTTGAAAAAGCCGAAGAAAAGGAAGTGAGATTCAAACAGACTCTCCGCGCTCTTCCTGATGGGGTGGTTCTGATGTCTCAGGATTGGGAGATTCAGTGGCTCAATCCTATGGCAGAAAGAGACCTGCAGTTGGATGCAGTTGCCGACATCGGTAAGAAAATCCACACCTGCTATCCCGACGGGGACTTTCTGAATAAGGTAACAAGCGGAGACGATACTCTTCAAACAATTACGCTGGAAGGGCGCATTATTGAAATCAGAGTCATTTCCGCCGGAAGCAAGTACAGAATCTTGGTGACTCGAGATGTTACGGAACAAAAGCGTTCGGAAGACTTCCGAAGAGACTTTGTGGCTAACGTCTCTCACGAACTTCGTACTCCTCTGACCGTGATTAAAGGCTTTCTGGAGTTGGCAGAGGACTGGCCCTTAAATTCTCAACAGCTTAAGCATCTGGAATTGATGTATGAACAAGTTGAGAGAATGGGCGCATTGGTTAACGATTTGCTGACCCTGTCTCGTCTAGAAAGAGATTCTGCGCCGGCTGCTAAGGAACCAATTGATTTGACTGCTCTTCTTACGGATGCTGCCGTTGATGGCCGTTTCATTTCTCAGGGACACCACTCTATTGTGGTCGACCATATTGAAAAGGTGAATATCCTCGGCGATATTATTGAAATGAAGAGTGCGGTCACCAACCTTGTCAGTAACGCCGTCCGATATACGCCCCAAGAGGGCTCTATTGTTGTTTCGTCGTTTTTTAATGATGAAGGTTTAGTGATTTCCGTCAAGGACAATGGAATCGGTATCGCTGCGGACGCTATCCCCCGCGTTACTGAAAGATTTTATCGAGTCGATAAATCACGCAGCCGGGAAACAGGAGGCACCGGTCTTGGCTTAGCGATTGTTAAGCACGTTCTTTTCCGTCATCAGGCAAGATTGAAAATCCTTTCTGAGTTAGGAAAGGGCTCTGACTTTCAGATTATTTTGCCGAAGGATCGCGTCGAGAAGATTGTGTGAATTTGTAATAAATAAAAAATTTTTTGGAGAGGGACTTGGCAAACCAATAAATGTGTTGTATAGTTCTGTCTCCTTGACGGGGTGTAGCGTAGTCTGGTAGCGCGCTTGCTTTGGGAGCAAGATGTCGGGAGTTCGAATCTCTCCACCCCGACCAGCACTAACTGCCCGTAGCTCAGCTGGATAGAGCATCGGCCTTCTAAGCCGGTGGTCACAGGTTCGAATCCTGTCGGGCAGGCCAGTCAGGATTTTAGTGGTACGAGTAGCTCAGTTGGTAGAGTCCAGGATTGTGATTCCTGTCGTCGTGGGTTCGAGTCCCATCTCGTACCCCATCTTTAATCTTCTAAGACTTTCTAAAACATTCTAAGACCTTCTAGATTATTCTAAAAAATTCGTAAAGAGTCCCACTCGGTCGGCTTTCTGCTAGTGTTTAATCTTCTAGAATCTTCTAAACTCTTCTATAGCTTTCTAGCTTTGAATATCGTCTAATTGTATCTGAGATACAATTAAATTCAGGGGGTGAAGTGAGAATTTCGCGTAGTAGTCCCTCAGATACAATTCTCAGATACAATTAAACCCAACAAGATTGAGATTCCGGGAGGGTTGTATGTCTGGCAGATATGTTCCTACTCTAAACAGCAGACAAGTGTCATTGTTGGAAAAAACAACGACTCTCGGTGGTGTGCCAGGACTGGTACTAAGAGTCCAACCGGGAAAGCACGGTGTTACCAAAACCTATATTCTTAAAATCTCTGTGGATGGAAAATCCAAAGTTTTTAGCTTAGGCAGTTTTGACAAAATGTCACTTGCCGAAGCTCGTTCTTTAGCTGCAGAGTGGAGAGAAAAGATACAGAAAGGAATAGACCCTGCAGCTGAACGTAAAAGAGAACTGAAAAAGGAAAAGTTCCACAATGAAATTACAGTTTCTGAATTGCTCCATGCTTATATTGAAACTGAAACAGCAAGAGGCCGGTGGAGCAATGAGGGGCGTCAGTCGCATAAGTCTAAAGCAGAGGGTTGGATCAAGAACCATCTGACTGCAGAGGTTGCCGATTGTCCGGTAAGAGATTTAACACCCCACATGTTGGCCAAAGCTTTTTCTGATAAGTGGATAGCTATGAGATCCATTCCGGTAAAACTTTTAGGAGAGATTAAACGTTCGATTGACTGGGGCGTTGCTGTTGAGAAAATTGCACCAATGCAGAACCCTGCAGATATGAGAGGACCTTTGTCTCATTTGCTTCCCCACAGCAGTCAAAGACCGCCAGCAACACATCATCCTCATCTTCCTCCGGAGAGAATTCCTGACTTTTTCGCAAAGCTAGTACAGAGTAAATGTTGTGCTTCACGAGCACTGCAATTTTGTATTTTGACGGCTTCAAGACTCGGTAACGGCTTAGGCGCTCATTGGGATCAGATTGACATTGAGAAAGCGGTTTTTACTATTCCGCGTTCAGAGATGAAAATCAAAGGATTGAACTTTGACCGTCAAACTCCGCTTAGTCCCCAGCTAATGGACCTGCTGCGTTCTATGCCTCGTATGCCGGTTATAAGTGTTCTTCCCGATTACATTTTTAGAGACTATGCAGGCGTGAGCAACTATCCAATTACCGAAACTTCTTTAAGAAATCATCTTAGAAGAATGAGTTCTGCTGAAACTGCAGCAGGTAGGCTTGGCTGGATAGACCCCAATGAGTATGACAACAAAGGCGTGAACCGTATTGCTGTACCTCATGGACTTGCAAGAGCGAGTTTTGAAACCTGGGCTCTTAATGCCCGTCTTTTTAACCATGCCGC
>UQNA01000053.1 GCA_900542195.1 uncultured Sutterella sp.
GAACCGGACTGACCTGACAATCTGTTAAGAAGAGCAGCTCTGCGTTTCTGTTGAGCTTCAGCTTCCGCATGCTGACGGCTGAGTTCTTCCTGCTGACGTTTTTTCTCAGCAAGCTCAGCTTCGCGTTTCGCCTTTTCTTCAGCAATGCGTTTTTCACGCTCTTGTGCCTGACGCTTGAGTTCTTCCTGCTGCTTAGCCAGTTCTTGTTTACGGCGTTCCTCAGCAAGTTGGCGTTCTTTTTCAAGTCTCTTTTGCTCTTCGATCTTTTCCTGCTGACGGCGCTTCTCTTCTTCAATCTTCTGTTGCTCGAGTCTCTTTTGTTCCTCGATTCTTCTCTGTTCTTCTTGAAGACGTCTTTCTTCAGCCCGTTTTTGTTCTTCTATCTTTCTTTGCTCTTCAGCACGGCGAGCTTCTTCAAGTTGTCTTTCTCGTTCGAGAATACGCTGACGTTCCTCTTCTTGCTTCTTGACTTCACGATCAAGACGTTCCTGAACGATTTCAGGATCTTCAAGAAGGTTAGCTTGAGTATCTAAGTCGGTTCTGGCAATCGGAGGCACTGCAGGTGCAGGCGGCTCTGCCGGAGGTTCAGGTTCCGGAGCGGGCTCAGGCTCAGGTTGAGGTTCAGGTTCGGGAGCCGGCTGTGGCTCCGGTTCCGGTTGGGGCTCGGGGGCTGGTTCCGGTTCCGGTTCCGGCGTAGGTTCCGGCTCGGCCTGTTCTTCAGAGGAAGAAGTTTCTGCGGCATTCATTGCAGAAGGCGACCACAACTCCGCGTACACAGGCCCAATCGGCTGTGATTTCCACTGGAAGGCTACAAACAATAAACAGAAGAGAAGTCCATGGGCAATCAGTGCCAAAATAAACGAGACTCCCCAATATCCTTCAGAGGATCCGTTTGGTTTGTTTGGTAAGGATGTGCTCATTAACGTATACCAGGCTCAAGTTCTAGAGAAAGTCCAATTCGATTGATGTTGGCTTTTTGGAGCTCTCTCATAACGTCAATAACTTTCTCGTAGGCAACCGTTTTGTCTGCGGCAATGACAACCGGGACTTGAGTTCCGTCCTTCTGCAAAGATTCAATGGTTGCAACAAGCGCCGGGAAGTCAACCGGCATAATGTATTTCTTATCTTTGATAGAAAGCTTACCGTCAGGAGCGACAACGACCTCGACAATGGTGTCGGGCGTTTTTGCGGCTTTATGAACCTTCGGGAGATCAACGATAGAAGGATTAACGTATGGAGCAGCCACCATCAAAATGACCACGAGCACCAACATTACGTCAATGTACGGGACCACATTCATTTCCGCTAAAAGGCGGCGTCTGCTATTTCCTCTGGACATTGCAGACTCCTACTAGTTTTGACGGCTGAGAATGTTTTGGAATTCTTGCATGAAGCTTTCGTATTGGATGGATAAGCGATCAATAGAATAAGCAAATCTGTTGTATCCAATAACGGCAGGAATAGCAGCAAAAAGACCAATAGCAGTAGCGACCAAGGCTTCGGCAATACCAGGGGCAACAACTGCAAGAGAGGCACTCTCTAAGTTTCCGAGGCCGGTAAAGGCGTCCATAATGCCCCACACCGTTCCGAACAAACCGATGTACGGAGAAACGGAACCGATAGTAGCCAAAAGACTGAGACCGGATTCAAGACCGTCTAACTCTCTTTGGAATCGGGCTCTCATTGCACGGGCAATACTGTCGATAAGGGTGAAGCTTCCGTTCGCGCCGTCTGGTCTAGAGCGGGAGCGCAGAAATTCGGTCATGCCGGAATAGAAGATTCCTTCCATCGGGCCGATGGTGCTTCTGTTGTCAGAAGCTGTCTCATAAAGCTGATTCAGATCAGCACCGCCCCAGAAGCGCTTATCAAAGTTTTTTGCTTCAGTTCTTGCTTTGCTGATTTGGAACCATTTCTGAAAAATTACAGTCCAGCTCGCCAAAGAGAAAATGACGAGAATTGCTAGGACGATTTGGACGACAATACTCGCACGAGTAATTAACGTGATAATTGATAAATCTGCAGTAGCTTCCATTGCAATCCTTTTTTATCCAAATCCTATTTTTGATGAAATTTTTCTGCCAAGGCATCTGGCATTAACTTAGGCCTATAAGTGTCTGAGTCTAAACACCCGCATTTTACCTGTGCAGAGATTAATAATTCATCTTTGCGCCATATTTCTTGTTCAAAAACGATAGAGGCCTTCCCTACATTGAGTGTGCGGCACTTGATAGTTAACTGGTCGTCGAGTCTTGCAGGTTTTCTGTATTTGATTTCTACCCCGGCTACCACAAAGATCAAATGGAGTTCTTTAAGCATCTGATCTTGGCTCCAACCGAGGCTTCTCAGCCACTCAGTGCGGGCTCTTTCAAGAAATTTTAAATAATTAGCGTAGTAAACCACTCGGGCACAATCCGTGTCTTCGTAGTAAACGCGTACCGGCCACTCAAATTGTACTAATTCCATTGCGTTTATTAGAAATCATATTTAGAAGCCTAAATTGTAGAAATCTTAAAGAGAGATTCGTAATTTTTTGCTAAGTCTGGGTGGTCACAATGGAGAGGAATATTATCTCGGGTTACTTTGATACAACCTGTTTGAAGCTGTATCAGAAGTTAATCCAACTCATTAAAATCAAAGAGTTCTTGATAAAATCGATAGCCTCAAAGTAGGCAGTATATTAACCAAAGACTTAATTCAAAGGAAAAGATGGACAGAAAAAGACTATTAACCTCAGCTGCCGGGTGCCTGACAGCTGTATTAATGCTGTGCTCTTGCGGTCCTATTCCAAATTCCGTTCATTCCGTTAAAGAATTAAGTTCCAACACATTGTTTACGCCGTTCTCCGGCCGCAGCCCTAAGCATCTGGATCCGACCAGTTCTTATTCTTCCGATGAGACGCCGTTTACTTACAGTATTTATGAGCCGCTTTATCAATATCATTATTTGAAGCGCCCCTACCAACTGATTCCCCGTGCGGCAGCTGCAGTCCCTGTTCCGATTTTTTTGGATAAAGAGGGCAATGTACTTCCGGAGGATGCGCCGGCAGATAAAGTCGCCTTGAGCATTTACGAAATTCCTATCAAGAAAGGGATCTTGTTTGCTCCTCATCCGGCGTTTGCAAAAGATGAAAAGGGCAACTATGTAAATCATCACTTGTCCGAAGAGGTCACGAAAAACCTTCGTAATCCTCTGGATTTGCCGAATAAAGGAACCCGAGAGTTAGTCGCGGAAGATTATGTCTATGCCATCAAGCGCCTGACCAATCCTAGGATTATTTCTCCGATTTATGGAACGATTGTGTCTCACTTGCCGGGGTTGGAAAAATTGGCCGGGCAAGTTCGTGAATACGATAAGCAGCTCAGAGCCAACCTTCCTGCGAGCCAGCGTGACTTGCCTTTTCTGGATCTGCGCAAATTTGAACTGGAAGGGGTATCTGCCCCTGAATCTCACTTGCTCAGAATAGAAGTCAAGGGAAAGTATCCTCAGTTCCCGAACTGGCTGGCGATGACATTTTTTGCTCCAATCCCGTGGGAGGCCGAAGCGTTCTATTCTCAAAAGGGAATGGCTAGAAACAACCTCTCTCTGAATTACTGGCCTGTGGGCACGGGGCCCTATCAGTTGGTTGAGTCAATTGAAAATAGACGGCATGTGATGCAGAGAAATCCTCTGTTTAGAAAGACTGAGCTGTATCCCTGTGAAGGCGAGCCGGGCGACAAGGAAAAAGGCTACTTAGAAGATTGCGGCAAACCGCTGCCTTTTATCGATCGTATCGAGATTTCCGCAGAAAAAGAAAGTGTGCCTCTTAGGACAAAGTTTTTACAAGGTTACTACGATTCTCCGCAAATCGAGAGATTGGACAACGGCCAAGGTTATTTAATCGGGATGGCAGACAGCAAAGAGAAGGAAGAAGAATACAAAAGTAAAAAACTTCAGTTCCCGAAGACTGTTGAAGCTCACAACACCTATTTCGGATTCAACTGGCTTGACCCGGTGATAGGAGAGGGCGCAACCCCGGACCAAAAAGAAAAGAATAGAAAACTCAGACAAGCCATTGCGATTGCGATGGATTGGGAAGAATATATTCAGATTTTTGAGAAAGGCTTGGCAACTCCGGCTCATGGCCCGCTTCCGCCTGGTCTATTCGGTCATAATCCGGAGGGTTCCGCAGGCTTCAATCCGTATGTGTATAACAAGCTTGAAGACGGAACCGTCGTCCGTAAATCTTTGGAAGAGGCCAAGAAGTTATTGACGGAAGCCGGTTACCCTGACGGCCGGAATCTGAAAACGGGAAAACCGTTGGTGCTGAATCTGGACTTCCAGGCAGCTGCGTCTCCGGGAACAAAAGCCGTTCTCGACTGGTATCAAAAACAATTCGCGAAACTCGGCATTCAACTTGATATTAGAGCCACGGACTATAACCGTTTCCAAGATAAAGTGATTAACGGCAGTCACCAGCTCTTTTTATGGGGATGGTTGGCAGACTATCCGGATGCAGAGAATTTTCTTTTTCTGCTTTACGGACCGAATGCTAAATCTAAGACCGGAGGCTCCGGAGAGAATGCCTCTAACTATCAAAATGCCGAATACGACCGCATTTTCGAGAAGATGCGTTATATGAGCGACGGACCGGAGAAAGCTAAAGCTATTGAGCAATTAATCGCCATTGCTCAGAAAGATGCTCCCTGGACCTTCGGCTATTTTCCGACAAGTGCGGCGGCATTTCATCAGTGGGTCTATAACGGTAAGCCGACTCAAATTGTCCGTAATCATATTCAGTATTTGAGAATTAATCCGGAATTGAGAACAGAAAAGATCAAAGAATGGAATAAGCCGATTTACTGGCCTCTGTTTGGAATTGTTGTGCTTTTATCTCTCATCATTGTTCCGATGTATTTGCTTCATAAGAAACGAGAATCAATGACAGCAAGAAAGGAGAAAGCTTAATGCTGAGGTATCTTTTAAGAAGAATAGGCTACGGCTTTCTTATCCTGCTTGGCGTCAATCTCTTGACCTTCTTGTTGTTCTTCGCGGTAAATACGCCCGATGATATGGCACGCCTCAACATCGGCGGCAAGCGCGTGACGGCCGAAGCCATTCAGAACTGGAAAGAAGCCCACGGTTACGATAAGCCTCTGATTTGGAATTCGGAGGCTCAAGGAACGGAAAAAGCGACAGATACTATTTTTTGGACTCATAGCGCAAGGCTAATGGTCGGCGATTTAGGGTCTTCGGATGCGGGCCGAGATATTGCCTATGAAATTAAGGAGCGAGCGTGGCCTTCGCTTGCTCTTGCATTGCCGACATTTTTGTTGGGAGTGATCGTTATTGTGACTTTTTCCTTGGGGTTGGTGTTCTTTAGACGGACTAAACTCGAATACGGAGGAGTCATTTTGGCCGTCGTGATGATGTCTATTTCCTCGCTCTTTTACATCATTTTCGGGCAGTGGCTGTTTTCTAAAGTCTTCAAGCTCTTTCCTATCTCAGGATTTGAAACCGGAACGGCAATGATCACTTTTCTGATTCTTCCTATTGCAATTGGCGTATTCTCCCGCATCGGCGGTGATGCACTGTTGTACCGTTCCATGTTCCTAGAAGAAATTAACAAGGACTATGTTCGTACGGCCCGCTCAAAAGGTCTTTCGGAAACCGCGGTTCTCTTTAAGCATGTCCTTAGAAATGCCAGCTTGCCGATTATTACTTCGACGGTCGCTGTTTTGCCCATGCTGTTTCTCGGTTCTTTGATTATGGAAAGCTTTTTTGGGATCCCGGGCCTTGGAAGTTTTACTATCGATGCGATTAACGCTCAGGACTTTGCCATCGTCAGAACTATGGTATTCGTTGGTACGGTGCTCTACGTGATTGGTTTGATTTTGACTGATGTTGCCTACACCATTGCCGATCCGAGGATTAGATTGAAATGATGTTCAAACCTGTATTTCTGGCAACAGACTGTGTTCTTTTCGGTCTAATAGCGGCTTTGATTTTTTATATTTTTCACGTTCGCCGCTCTGACGAGCTGAAAATGAGATGGAGTCATGTGTTCCATTCTCCGGCGGCTTTGTGCACTTGCACGATTCTTACTGTTTTTCTGGCAGTGTCGATTCTGGACTCGGTGCACTTCAGAAGCGCTATCGATACCAACGGAGATCAGGTTGTCTACGATGTGAAGACGAACTCTCTTTTGGATAAAAGTCTAGGAAAAGCAGCTTCCGCTGAGGAAAAAACCTATTCCGAACCTTTTGCCACGAAGACCTTTGAAAAAATCTCACGTATAGAAAACGGCAAGCCCGTACGCGATTACGAACCCTTAGCCGCAGGAGGGGCCCATTTAGCTCAAGGAGAATCCAAAGCCTTTGATATAGGTAAAAGAGTCTTTTTTGGATTCAGTGCCGGTATCGCTTTGAGCCTTCTGTTATGTTTTTTGGTTGCCAAAGTTGCGGCAATAAGAAAGTCCGTGACCTTAGGCCAAGAGCTGTCGCAGTTCTTTAAGCGCAGAGATGCGATTCCGTATGAATATGTTCTGCTTCCCTTGACGGTATTCATTATTTTGATTTGCCTAGTCGCATTTCTTTGGCCGGTTTACCATGTGCTCGGCACGGATCAGACGGGAAACGACATCCTCTACCAAGTTTTAAAGTCTTTGAGAACAGCCCTTGTTATCGGTTCATTGGCGACTTTAACGACCCTGCCGTTTGCCATTATTTTCGGAATCTGCGCCGGATACTTTAAAGGCTGGGTGGATGACTTGATTCAGTACATCTACACGACTTTGTCTTCTATTCCGAGCGTCTTATTGATTGCGGCGGCGGTTTTGATGATACAAGTCTTTATCGACGGCCATCCGGACTTATATGAAACCGGATTGGAGAGGGCGGACCTTAGGCTGTTCATGCTTTCTTTGATTATAGGAATTACCGGTTGGGCAACCCTAGCGCGGCTGCTCAGAGCAGAGACTCTCCGTATTTCTCAATTGGACTATATTCAAGCGGCTAAAACTTTCGGCGTCAGTCATTGGACAATCATGAGACGCCATGTACTTCCTAATTTAATTCACATTGTTCTTATCGTAGCCGTGTTGGATTTTTCGGGAATCGTTCTTTATGAAGCCGTACTTTCTTACGTGGGAGTCGGCGTTGATCCGACGACTCATAGTTTTGGTTCGATGATTAATGCAGGAAGACTTGAGCTCTCCCGCAGTCCGGTCGTTTGGTGGAACTTGGCGGCTTCGTTTACTTTTATGCTGACGCTGGTTTTATCAGCTAATTTGTTTGCGTCAGTGGTAAGAGATGCTTTTGACCCACGTTTGGCTTTGAAAAGAAAGAGAGACAAGTAATGCTGGAAGTCAAAAATATTGTCACCGAGATTGAAACCCAAGAAGGAACCATCAAGGCCGTTGATGATTTAAGTCTGACTATTGCTCCGAGAGAAATCTACGCTCTCGTGGGAGAATCCGGCTGCGGAAAATCAATGACAGCGCTCTCTCTTTTGCGTTTGTTGCCGGAGACAGGCCGCGTGTCATCCGGTGTTGTGACCGTTGACGGGACTGAAATCATGGGGTTGCCCGAATCCATGATGAGGCATATCCGGGCGAGCAAGATCAGTCTAATTTTTCAAGAGCCGGGGCTGTCTCTAAACCCTGTCATGACAATCGGAGATCAAATCCTTGAAACGATTTATCTTCACACTTCTTTGCGTGGGCAAAGTGCTAAAAACAAAGTGTTGGATTGGCTGAACAAAGTCGGAATACCGGAGCCGGAAAAAAGAATAGATATGTTCCCGCATGAAATCAGCGGAGGTCAGAAGCAAAGAGTGATGATTGCTCTTGCCTTAGCGGCCGAGCCGGGCTTCTTAATTGCTGACGAACCTACAACCGCCTTGGATGTAACTATTCAGGCACAGATCTTGAATCTTTTAAAAGAAATTAGAGATTCGGAAGGAATCGGCATCCTCTTAATTTCTCACGATTTAGCTGTGGTGGCTCAGGTTGCCGATAAAGTCGGGCTTATGTACGCTGGAGAAATGGTCGAAGAAGCAGAAGCTAAAAGTTTCTTTAAAAGACCTTTTCATCCATATGCGAGGACTTTGCTGCGTGCCCTTCCGGACGGCAAGCGTAAAACTGAACGGCTTGATGCTATTTCCGGGGTTGTTCCGCCGCTCACCACTGACTTTAAAGGCTGCCGTTTTGCCGAGCGCTGTTCTGAGGCAAGAGAAGAGTGCAAAACACAAACGGTTAAATTGCACGATTTAGCCGGTCATCGAGTTCGCTGCTTATTCCCTATTGAGGAAAAAGTTGTACTGCCTTTGCCGGCTTCTACGGTAGAAACAAGACTTGAGGAAAGGCCGGCGGTCCTTGAGCTCCAAAATTACAACGTTTGGTTTCCAAACAGAGGCTCTATCTTTAAAAAGAAGTCTTATTTCAAGGCTGTTAAAGACGTTAATTTCGCTGTGAAGAAAGGACTGACCACGGCACTTGTCGGGGAAAGCGGCAGCGGTAAGACCACCGTGGCCAGAGGTGTGCTGCAGCTTCTGCGAGGACAAGCATTCATTTCCGGTGAGGCCAGATTAGAGGGAGTCGAACTCGGTACGCTCAATGAAAAAGATTTGAAGACGTTGCGTAAAAAAATGCAGATTGTTTTCCAGGATCCTTTCTCGAGTTTGAATCCTCGCATGAGAGTCCAAGAAGTGCTCTTAGAAGGGCTGGAAAGTCTTCATCCGGAGCACACCCGCAGTGAAAACTTAGATCGAATCGCCGAGATGTTGAAGAAATGCGGCTTAAGGACCGACTCTCTTTATCGTTATCCGCATGAGTTTTCAGGAGGGCAGAGACAACGTCTGGCGATAGCCAGGGCCCTTGTCGTGGAGCCGGAGTTGTTGATTTGTGATGAACCTACTTCCGCTTTAGACGTTTCCGTCCAAGCACAGATTTTGAATCTTTTGAATGATATCCAGAAAGAGCGTGGGCTTTCTTATCTGTTTATCACGCATAACTTTGGTGTTGTCCAATATCTATCCGACGAGATTGTGGTGATGAAGTCGGGTGAAATTGTAGAGACAGGACCGGCCTCTCGGGTCTTAAATTCCCCGGTGCATTCCTACACTCAGAGACTCCTTGAAGCAGTACCTCACTTCAGGCCAAACGAGGAATAACCTTTTTCAATATGCAAATTGAGAGGATTCTGCATTTACGCGGCTTGTTTCTGCCTGTGAAGTGATAAATAACCCTCTTAACAATTTTTTAAGGGTGACAAAAAGGTTCTGGTTTACCATTAGAAAAACCTAACCTGTTAGAGGAATTTTATGCTTACACAAGAACAAATTGCACTCGTTAAAGCCACTGTACCGGTCCTTAGAGAACACGGAGTTGCTCTCACTTCTCACTTTTACAAGAGGATGCTCAGCCATAATCCCGAGCTGATGCAGGTTTTCAATCAAGGTCACCAAAGAGTAGGTGCTCAGCAACAAGCTTTGGCCGGAGCTGTTCTTGCTTACGCAGAAAATATTGAAAATTTGGGCGTACTTTTGAACGCTGTTAAGCACATCGCCAATAAGCATGTTTCTGTCGGTATCCGCGCAGAACATTATCCAATCGTTGGAAAACATCTTTTGGCATCTATTAGAGAAGTACTCGGTGAGGCTGCAACTCCGGAATTGATTGATGCTTGGGCTGCAGCATACGGGCAGTTGGCCAATGTTCTGATCGACGCTGAAAAAGCTTTGTACGACAAGCACGCTAATGAAGAAGGCGGTTGGTCAGGCTGGAGATTCTTCAAAGTCGAAGAAAAGAAACCTGAAACTGATGAAGTTACCAGCTTCACATTGGTCCCGGTTGATCACGGCAAGATGCCGAAGGTAAAGGCTGGTCAATACGTGTCAGTTCGTGTTTACGTCAAGAAAGAAAATCTGATTCAGCCACGTCAGTACACAGTTACTGATGCTACGAAGCATTCCTTGCGTATCTCCGTTAAGAAGATCGTCGCTGATGGTAATTCTCCTGCCGGTATGGTTTCCAACGCATTGCATCAGGATATTAACCAGGGGGACTTGGTCGAAGTTTCTTTCCCGACAGGCGAGTTCAATGTTCCGGAAGGCAATAACCCGCTTTGTTTGATCAGTGCCGGTATCGGTATCACGCCAATGCTTGCTATGCTGAAAGAGGCGGTTGCTCATAATCCTCAACGTCAGGTAACTTTCGTTCATATCTGCAAAGAGAAGAAGGATTATCCGCTTTTCGATGAAGTCGAAGCTTTATCTAAATCCGGACCTGTTGAATTAGTGACTTGCGTTACTTCTAAATCCGGTCGTCCGGACGAAGGTTTCTTTGCTTCCTTAGTGAAACCGAATACAGAATATCTCGTCTGCGGTCCTGTTGATTTCATGAAGGATGCAACTCAAGCCTTGGAAAAGGCCAATGTTGCCAAGGAGCACATCTTCACTGAAAAATTCGGCACCGGTGCTATCTAGTTCTCTTAAATTAACTAGGTGGAGGATAAAACAGTAGCTTTGCAGCTCATACCTCCTTCCAACCTAATTAAAGAAATAGCCTTCAGACCTTTTAGTGGTTTGAAGGCTATTTCTGAACCTTTTGGTCTTACGAGCGCAATTGCTCGTCTTATCGGCAAGCTGTAATTTCCATCTTGATATCAAACGGTTTTCCAAAGTAAACCCAGGAAGTGACTAGGACGTCCACACCTGTTGCTGCGGCTTCTGCAGCATTATCTGCGTTTATGCCGCCGGCAGCATTGATAATGAGATTTGGAAAACGTTTCTTAGCTTCCTTGACAAACTTAGCCAATATCGGGAAATCGAATCTTTCGCATTGAACAATATCGGCCCCGTATTCTGCAAATCTCATTGCATCTTCGTAATTGTCAGCCTCTACAGCCAGTTTCTTTTCCGGCTCATGAATTTTGGCCCTCCGAAAATCCTCTTCAAAGTTTTGAGAAAACACCCGATGTTGATCAAAAATCAGAATCGATTCAGACAGACCCGCTCGATGCACGATGGCTCCTCCGGCAAGTGCGGCACTTAGAGAGATTTTCTTGGTTCCCGGAAAGTGTTTTCTTGTTACGGCAACCATAATATTAGGATTAACTTTTCTTGCAGCATCGACCATCGCTCGTGCACGGCCCGAAATGCCGGATGAATATTCCATCACATTCTGAGCGGTTTTGTAGACTGCATGGATTTGATCTGCTTTACCTGTAGCTTCCAGCACGACTTCTCGAGCTTTTCTGAATTCTCCGTCTTCCGTCTGTAAAAGGATTTTCATTCCGGCCTTTTCTAAGAGACGAGCAGCAATCGCAATCCCACTTACGATGCCGTCTTTTTTCGGATAGCAGCGCAGACGGCCTGGTTCTTTTGAAATCTCAAGAGCCTCTGTGGTGCAGTCATTCAAAGGAATATCTTCAGTAAGCAGATTGTCGATAAAAGCATCGGAAAGATAAAACATTAAATAACCTCTTTAGATTGGACAAGGTACAAAGCGACATATATAAAACAGGCGAATCCGGCAAGAAGAAGACAGAGAAAAGTCGCGGTTTCAAAGTCTCCTCTCGAAACGGAATTGAAAATTTCTAACGAAAGAGTGTTCGTTCGGTCGGAAATATTTCCTCCAAGCATCATCGTGATCCCGACCTCTCCGGATGCACGCGCAAGTCCAAGAAGAAGGCCTGCTGCAATGCTGTTGCGGATGATCGGCAATGTGATGAAAAAGAAATACTTGAGAGGGGGAGCTCCGCAAAGTCGGGCAGCATCCTCGATTTCTTTCAGATTCACGCTCTTGAGAGCACTTTGGACCGGACGGATGAAAAGCGGGAGCCCTGCGATGAAGGCTGCAAGCACAATTCCGGTTTGTGAAAAGATCAATTTAATCCCGAAAATCTCATTGAAGAACCCTCCTAGCGGGCTTTGAGTACCTAGTACTAAGAGGAGCAAGTAACCAAGCGCAATAGGCGGGAAAACCAACGGAAGCGTCACAAAGAATTCCGCGGCTTTGACGATGCTGTGCCGGCTTCTGGCGAACCAGAAAGCCAAAGGAGTTCCCAAAAGCAGAAACAATACAAAACTGAATCCGCAAACTTTCAGCGTTAGGTAAATGGGAAAGGAGAGTTCTTCTGCGGTCATGTGAGTTATTTATCGATGCCGTGTTTGACGAGGATCTTCCTGGCTCCTTCGGAATTCAAGAAATTCAGGAATGCCTGAACATCTTTATCGTTTTCCTGGCCTTTTACGACTGCAGCAACCATTTCGATCGGTGCGTAACCTTGGGTGATTTCAACGCTTCCTCCGATTTTATCTTTCCCTTGTCTGGCGGCCGTGCGATTGAGGAAGCCTGCGTCTACCTCACCCTTGCTCACATAGGCCATGACCTGAGGAACAGAAGCGATCTGCATGGTTTTGTCTTTAAGAGAAGGGACGTTTAAGCCGTCAAGATATTCTTTAGCTGCACGGCCGTATATAGCTGCTTTGGGATCGGGATAGGCAAAAGTCTTGACTTTGTCGGTGGTAAGGTCCTGCGGTCCTGTAATAGCGCTTCCTTTCTTCCAGATGAAAACAAGAGGAGTATTGCCGAGCTTTTGAATCTTTGAGAATTGAACCGGAGATTTAATGCGTTTGAGAGTGCCAAGATCAGAAATTACGATATTGACGCCGTTGCCAGCGGCAACTTGTGCCAGCATCTGACCAATGTTGCCTCCGTAGTTTTCTACAGCTTTCTGACCAGTTGCCTGTTGGTAGGCCAGTGCAAGTTCTTTGCTCATTGGCATGTAACCTGCGCCGGTTGTGATGCTCACTTCTGCATAAGCGCTAGTGCACAGAAAGGCAGCTGCAATCATGAGTGGTTTAAATTTCATTTTGGTCTCCTAGATTCTGAAGTTTTTGAAAAATTTCTTCGGGCGAACCAATAGCTTCAATTTGCCCGGCATTGATAAAAAGTGATTCGTCCCCAACTTTTTTGGCCTCGTTGGGACTGTGGGTGATGTAGAGAATAGGAATTCTCAGAACACGTGGAATTCTTCCGATGTACTCCAGAAGTTCCTTTTTCCTGACGATGTCAAGGCTGCTTAGAGGTTCGTCAAGAATTAAAAGTTGTTCGCTTGCCAAAATGGCTCGCCCGAGAGAAACTCTTTGAGCCTCGCCTCCAGACAGCTCACCGAGCTTTCTTTCAAGAAGGCTCCCAAGATCAAGTAGATCAACGAGTTCGTCAAACTGCACTATGGATTTTCTATTGCAATGACTGAGAGGAAACCGCATATTTTCTTCTGCAGTGAAATGAGGAAAGAGCCGATGGTTTTGAAACACCATTCCTATGCCTCTTTTTTCACACGGCAAGTTGATTCCTTTCTCAGAATCGAAAAAGATCGTATCCTCAACCTGAATGCGTCCTTTATCGGGGGAGGAAAGACCGGAAATCAGAAGAGCCAGCGTGGATTTTCCTGCTCCGCTTTTTCCAACAACAGTTGTGACAGGTCGGGTCAGCCTCGCCTGAAAAGTGAACTTGTTGGTTCCGAGTGTCTTATCAATATCAAAGAAAATCATGCTCAGTTATCCAGCGGAGAGTTTCCGATTCCTCCTGGGTTGTCGTTATTCTTGTTGAGAATAACGATTATAACTGATGACGTCAATTCAGCTGGAAGATTTATGAATTAGATCATATAACTTCTGCTCGTTCTGTCTAATCTTGGAAAACGCTTTTCAAAAGTACGTCCTGATGGAAAGTTAAGGCAAAGTAGCAGAAGTCATCTTTTTTAAAGAGTATTGCCGGGGTGGTAAATCTAGAGAAGAGGTGCACAGCTCGGTGCACCTCTTTACGGAAAGGAGAAATTGAGGAGGAATCGGCAAAGGACTCAAAGATCCAGCAGTAGATTTTCAGTAACAGGAGGTTTGGCCGCCGTTGTGGAAAACTCTTTTAGTCTAGAAGCCAAACCACCGTTTCTCTTAGTCCGCGTACGAATGGAACGAGAAAGAACTTCAATACTGCTGAAAATCCAACAAGATGTTTTTGCTCTGGTCACCGCCGTATAAAGAAGTTCTCTGGTTGCCAGTCCGATTGCTTGCGTGTTCTCCGCATTATCTCCTTCGATAAACGGCATAAAAACCCCGATATTGTCGTATCCGGAACCTTGAGATTGGTGAACAGTGATACAGAAGCCAACGTCGTACTCCGGCAGCAGCTGAGCTTTCAAAACCTTTTTAGTATCGCCGATGTAAGCATTCCATTGCCCCGGAATTTCTTTATCTTCAAAAATAATTGCAATATCTCCGTTGGAAACTCCTAAGGAGAGGTCATTTTTTCTGACAATAATTACTTTCCCGGGATAAAATTCAGACGAGTTATCCGGACAGTGCAGTCTTGAAAGCAGTAGCTTTTGACAGTAATTATTAACTGCTTGAACGCTCATGGGGCCTTTTCTCACGGCGGCAATAGGCTTGAATGAATTGAGCACATGCCATAAGTTTTCTAATTCTTTTTCTTCTACAACATTCTCAGATAAAAGAATATTTTGAACGGCATCCGCATATCGGCCCATGTTCTCTGCAATCCATTTTTCAGCTTCCAAAGTTAAATTTGTTTTCGGATTCAGCTTTAAGTCAGTGCTGAGAAAAATATCCTCGGTTGTGGCTGAACCTGCATCGCCAGTCTTCTTAACAAAGGGGCCGTGATTATTTAGAAGACGAAGAATTTCAGAAATTTGGTGCTCCTCGTCTCCGGTATTTTGATTGATGAGTTTTGATAAAGATCCGATTCCGGAGCTACCTTTGAATCGATGGCTTTCTTTTAGCTCTGTCAGAATGTTTTTAAGTGCATTCTCAGGAGAAGATATATCCGCATATACCGCACCCGGTCCCACCGCAGCAAGCTGGTACATATCGCCAAGGATAATGACTCTGGTTTTCTTAGTATCGATAACATTGAATAAGTTGAATGCGATCTCACTGTCGATCATGGAAGCTTCATCGATGACGAGAATGTCGCACTCTAAGCAATGCGTCTCATCAGGACGGCTGCCTTCATCCGTAGGCGAGCTAAGCCACATATGGATGGTATTTGCCAGAAGCCGGTTGTCTTTATAAGCTCGATCAACGTTCGGGAAAATCTTCGGTCTCTCAATTAAGCTTTCAATTAATCGGCTTTTTGCTTTACCGGTCGGCGCTGTAACATAGATTTTAGCTTCCGGCTGCCCCTCTAAGAGAGCTTCTAAAATTCGGACAACGGACGAGGTCTTGCCGGTGCCCGGACCTCCCGAAATGATGCTGAGATTATTGCTTAGAGCTTTTTGAATAGCCTGAAATTGCTCTTTGTTAGGACGGTCATAAATGTCCTGGCTTTTAAAGTAGTCGGCAAGTTTTTTGGATTCTGGGCGGATTACGACTTTTCTGGAAGCCAATTGAATTAGCTTGCGTCCCAGAAGTGCTTCATGAAAGAAGTTGGTGTGAGAATAGATTCTTGTCTGCTTTTTTTCACTTCTGTCTATAAGAAACGGGACGGCAGGAATACCGAAGTTTCGATGAGTATTTCCGCTGTAACCCGAAACGTTATATGCCAGACCGAAGTCCTCCATTATTTGGACACCGAGTTCTTTTTCCTGTGTAGGAGACAGGGCGACACATACGCCTCCCTTTTCTTCTTCCATTTTCCACAGCTGAAGAAACTTCTCTAAAGTGTCCTTTAAAATTGTGACGTCCTTAGACGGATTTTTTCTAACCGCAACTCGGTAAAGGGCGTTTTTAATGCCTTGAAGAGCAGCTTCTTCGGGTGTCCAATCATTCTGCATGGTTTCCTCCTTTGAGCTCGGTTTCGTATTTTTGAACTATTTCTTCGCTGTAACCGTTCCGAAGGATTTCATCCAAGCAGTCAAGTACTTCTTTTTTGGGTCTATCGAAGTAGATCCCCTGAGAAGGATTAGATGCCTTGATGCCGCGTAAAAAGAAATAGGCGGCTCCTCCTATGAGGTCATACACATCATTGCGTTTAAATCGAGTCTCTAGATATCGCTTAAGAACCACAAGATAAAGAAGATATTGAAGTTTGTAGTGCTTTTTGTCCATCGCCTGATCAAGAAGGGGCTTTGTGTAGTTGGACGGGTTCTCGTCTAAGAAATTACTTTTCCAATCGATAACCCAGAACTTACCTCTAGCGAAAAAGATAAGGTCAATCGCACCAATCAAATAACCATTAATCTGTTCATCACTTAAGTTCAGTCCGGAATATTGAGGAGCCAAGCGGCGAAGAGTCTCACCGAGCTGTTTTCCGGTAAGACGATGGCAGTTCTCCGAAATTGCCGGGTTAGATAAAATGAAGTCCATTTCAGCTATTTTCTTTTCCGGCTCTAATTGCGACAGACTAAAGTTTTCCAGCCCGGGAATTCCCTTGACGTTCATTACGTCGGTGATCATTTCGACTAAAGCCTCCGTATGGGCATCTACTGCAGGTTTTAGACTTTCACCTTCATCTGACGGAGAGGCTCCTGCTGAAACCTCTGTCTCAATCGCATTGGAAAGAAGACGATTTTTGACGAACGGAATTAAGACATCTTCACGTTCAGGATCGTTTATATCTGCCGTTCTGAAATCTAATTCTTCAAGCAAACGGTGCAGAAAATCTCCGTATGCAGCTGCCGAAAGTTTTGGGTTTTTAAAACGCAGATTATCTTGAGCTTCGATGACTTGAACTTCTTCTTCGATTTCATTTTTAGAAGGAAGTTCGTCTATGGCTGGAGATTCTTCAGGCAGAACCTCGATACCTCTGGACAAGGCAGAGAAGCTTGTCCGGATCCATTCCGCCGAGAAGATGGGATACGCCTGACCGACCGATAGGTCTGAGGCGGTCAGTTCTTCCGTGCGTTCTTTAGATTGAAACTGTCGGACTGGCGAAGGTATCAAATCCGGACAGAGCCCGGTGGAGAAATTTCTAATTAAGGACGCGGAATAATCGTCCGGAATAATAAAATCGTCGGAAAGGTTTTTTGTTCCTTCTCTTAATGCATCTCTCACGGAAACATTATTTTTCTCTAACTCCTCCCCAAGGGTTTTAAACAGAGTTTTGGGGCCGATATATTTATCCGGCTCAAAAGAGCCCGTCAAAGCCTGGAGGGTAGAGGACTTGGTGTAATTTCCGTGCAAACCTGGGAAAGTTTCCTTTTCTCCTTTCAGCTTTGAGTATTTTGAGGTCTGTTTAAAAAACATGGGAAGAACCAACAAGGAGGAGGCCCGAGTCATAGCAACATAGAGCAGCCGTACCCTTTCCATTTGTTCTTCTTGGTAGGCATAGCTTTTACCTTCTAAATAAGAACGGATTTGGGTTGCCTCGGCTAAAAATTTTCGAACTTTAACGTTATTAACAATCTCATTTACCTCAGAAACAACGTTTTTCCCTGCCATAAAAACAGTTCTCGGAAGGATGACCACAGGATATTCAAGTCCTTTACTTTTGTGAATGGTCTCTATCCTGACGAGATCAGAGTCAGACTCAAGCCTTAATGTTTCTTGATCGGCACCATCTGAGGCTTTTCGTTCGAGCCAACGCAAAAGTCCTGAGACAGTTTTAATTTTTCTATTTTCTTCATGGAGAAGCTCAAGGATATGGCGATAGTTTGTTAATGCTCTTTGGCCGTTAATTTGAGGCAGCAGGCGTTCCTCAACTTCAAATTCTTTAAAAAGTTCTGTAAAAGCAGCGAGTACACCGTATTTTTTTGCTCTCTCATTGGCTTTTTCGATTCTTTCACGTGCAAGCAAACTTGCTTGGACATCTTCTTCAATAAGTTTTATAGAGTGGCCGAAGATCGGAGTTACTCGGGCTTTCGTCATTGCCGACAAGGATTTAGGGTTCTCCATTGCACTCAAAATAGCAGCAATGTCTTGAGCCTCTTGGCTCTCTAGAACTCGTTCGTCGCTTTGAATAATAAAACGGATCTGACGCTTGGTTAACTCTTCCATGAGTCCGTCAGCATCTTTCCTTCTTCGAACCAAAATTGCGATGTCACTGGGTTTTAATTTACGCAGGCTGGATCCCACTCTTATATCTTTTTCCAAGAGTGATTTGATTTTTTCGGCCAGAAAGAAATCTTCATACTTTTCTAATACATTGACGTTAGAGGGGTCAATCTCTTGCGATGACCAGTGCCAAACTTCAAAGGAAGAGAGAGGAATAAATTTCCCATCGGACGTGCGCTCGAAAAGAGGAAGTTTGGATGAGTTGAATTCAACATCTGTGTATTGAATTTTGCTGTTTAAGAAGCTGCCGATGCCCGAAGCTGAAGAATTAAGGCCGAAGAAAGTATTAATTGAGGCCACGAGACCCGGGGTAGAACGGAAGTTTTTCTTCAGATAAAGGTGATTCTTGATGTCTTTCTTCGAATCCAAATAAGTGTCTAAATCGGCAGATCTGAAGCCGTAGATAGATTGTTTAGGATCGCCCACGAATACTACCGGAATTTGTCTTTCCGGAGCTTTTAGAAATAGTTCAGAGAAAATAGTGTACTGAAGAGGGTCCGTATCCTGGAACTCATCAATGAGGACGGCATCAAACTTCTCTCTTACAGCTTTAACGAATTCAGGATTATCAAGTCTAGCCTCCATCTCCACGAGGAGATCATCATAAGTAACAGTTCTAGCTGCTGCTTTAAGCTTTTTAAGAAGTGCAGGAGCTTCGTCTCTAAACTTTTCGAGATGCTGTTTAAAAGAAATAGTATTGTCAAAGATAATGGACTGCGAGCAGGGAGATCTCACTGACAAAGCTGAAACTCTCTCTAAAATCTTTGAAAACCCCGGGTATTTTAGGAAGCCAACTTGATCTAACAGGTTTACGTTTTTTATTTCTTTCCTGACAAAAGTGTCAACCACTTCAGAGATAAGGCCGGAAGTATCTCCGATTTCCGCATCCGAGTCTGACCTGGAAGAGAAAGAGCAGTCTTTTACCATTCTTTGACAAAAGCTATGGATGGTAAAGATTGAAGCGTCTTCGATTTTGGATAAAGCTTCGGTCACGGTCTCTCGGATAGACTCCGGAGTAATTGCACCGGTTTGAACCCATAATTCAATTTGGCTTTTTAAGGTCTCATCTTCAAGTTTGTCTAATTCTTGCTTCCAACTGCTTTCATTTTGAAAGATTTCTAAGATATTCAGAAGAGCCTGCTGGAGACGGTTTCTTAGCTCAGAAGTTGCGTTTTTCGTAAACGTAACAATGAGAATTCTTTCAATATCAATTCTCTTCTCAACGATTAATCGGAGCAGAAGATGCATTAAAGAATAGGTTTTCCCGGTTCCGGCGCTAGCCTCAATCAGAATAGGCTCTGTAAGAGAAGTATGAATGGGGTCAAAGACATTTAATGTTTTCATCTAACTTCTCCAAGGATACCTCGGGTTTCAACCCGAGGAGGAATTGGA
>UQNA01000054.1 GCA_900542195.1 uncultured Sutterella sp.
CCCCAGATGAAATTGAGGCTGTACTTGCCCATGAATTAGGACATTACAAGCTTAAACACATCTATAAAATGATGGGGGTTTCTTTTGCCTTGGCCTTCATTGTCTTTGCGTTGCTAGACTTTGCTTCCGAGGCCAATTGGTTTTACGAAGGACTGGGAGTAGTGTTAAATGAGGGGCCTAGCCACGGAGTAGCGCTTGTTCTTTTCTCTTTAGTCCTACCCGTCTTCACCTTCCCCTTCACTCCTCTAGAAAGCATGAATTCGAAGCTGACAGATTTGCGGTTGAAAATGCCAACGGCAGAAGCTTGATTACAGCCCTAGTTAAGCTCTTCAGTGATAACGCATCAACTTTAACGCCGGATCCTGTGTATTCTGCTTTTTATAGTTCTCATCCGGACGCATCAACCAGAATTAACGCAATAGAGAAGATAGTTGAAAATGAGCAACAGTAAAGATTTTGTAGCCCGAGTCATCGCAACTCACGGTAAACATAGCTTCGTTGAAGATGAGGCCGGAAAAATCTATGAAGCTATCAGACGCGGTAAAAAGAAAGATGTGGTGGTTGGAGACTTGGTTAAATGCAAACAATCTTCAGACGAGCAAGTTGCAATTGAATCAGTAGAAGAACGAAAGTCTCTTTTGTATCGAAGCGATGAGTTCAGAACAAAGCCTTTAGCGGCCAACATAGACCAGGTAGCCTTAGTTTTTGCCACCAGACCAACATATAACCCTAGATTTATTTGGAAGGCTATCCTTGCGGCGGAAACCGCGGATCTTCCCATGCTGATTATTCGTAACAAAACAGATATTGTCGAGGACGATAACCAAGTTCGCCCGTTTATTGAGCAACTGAAAGAATTGGGATGCTCAATTGTTGAAGTCTCTGCAACTGCACATCCGAAAGAGACGGAAGAAAAGCTGATCCCGTTATTCGAACATCGCATCACACTTCTCATCGGCCAATCAGGGATGGGCAAATCCACAATCTTAAATTTATTGGTAAAGGATGCAGAACAAAAGACTCAGGAATATTCCAAGGCCTTAAATCTTGGAAAACAAACGACTACATCGACCAGATGGTTCCAATTTGGAAAAGACGGAGCTATCGTTGATTCTCCGGGTTTCCAAGAATTTGGTTTGGCGCACCTGACATTGAATGACATCATGAGAGGATTCCCAGAAATTAAAAATAGAGTGGAACACTGCAGATTTACAAACTGCAGACATCTGGAAGAACCCCAATGTGCGGTTAAAGCAGCTGTAGAAAATCATGAAATCGATCCTGAACGGTATGCCTTATATAAAGAACTCGCCGAAGGAACGCTAAAAGCTAAAAATTATTAATAATTCGAAACCGGAGATGATTCTCCGGTTTTTTGTTGATTTCAAAAAATCCTTTATTTCAGACAAATCACTAACAAAATTTCGAACCAAAAGAAATATTAGAAATCAATAGGATAATTTCCCAAATTAGTTGAAAGAAGGACTAGAGGATAAAGAAACCTCATAATAAATTCTCCCCCTAGTTGACAATTTGCCTTCTAAGTGATTTAATTTGTTCTATTTTTTCTTACAAATCTAACAATAACAAGGTATATTTCTTATTGTTTTATATATCTTCTTGTTTTTTATTAGGTTTTTTCAAAAAATTCTGTAACCGCAAAGACAAGTTCCAATATTTCCCTGAGGGTAATTGTCCCATTTTGGGGTAATTTTTCCCGCATTATGAAATCAACAGAATCTCATTAGCGTGCATAACTAATTGTTTTTACACTAAATATAAGATATTTTCCTTATATAGTACCTTATTTATGGTATTTTTTCTATAATTTCCTTCTTGCTTAATTCGGGAATTCCCTTTATGATGAATTCAACGTAGTAAAAACACTTAATCAATAAGAAGGAGTCTGAAATGTTAAGAACTCATCGCACACCTAGGGACAGAGCAGCGTTTCCGACGGAACTCCCACAAATGCATATTCCAGCCGGCGTATCTCCAACCGTCTACGCTCAGCATCGCGACTTGCTGTCCGTTCTCATGCTTAGATTTATGACCAGCAGACTTAGAGCTATGTATCAAGCTTATGACGGTGATTTAACTCTCTGTCTGGTTCTTGGTGAAATTGCTTCTAGAAATACCGAACGTCACTTTGATGAGAGAAGAGGATATCAGCCCCAGTACGAACATCAGCCGAAATCTTTGCTTCCCTGCAATGCTCTCTCTATCTCGGATGTAACCGGCATTCCTCGTGAAACAGTAAGACGCAAACTAGCTAAACTCTTGGCGTTAGGTTGGATTGAAAAGACACCGGAAGATATGTACGTCATCACAGATAAGATTGGTGAAGTCTTTGCAGCCTTTGATGACTCTCAGACCTATGATCTGATGCATACTGCAGATTTAATTGGAAGCGTATTGCGTGGTTAAAACAGATAGCAATTTCCTGGCAACAGCTTTAGCTAAGTGATGAAATCTGCCGCCGGCAACAGCGGCTTTTTTTGCTTCAATCAAGACAAAACCGCAGGTTTTGACGTCTGCGGTTTTGCGGAAAGCTTTAGTTTTAATCTTTTGAAAATTAGGCCTTGCGAACCAATTTTTCTTTAATTCTTGCTGCCTTACCGGACAAGTTGCGCAAGTAGTAAAGTTTTGCACGGCGGACAGCGCCATGACGCTTAACTTCGATACCGGCAATGATCGGAGAATAAAGCTGGAATGTACGTTCTACACCTTCACCGCTGGAGATCTTACGAACAGTGAAAGCACTGTTCAAACCACGGTTGCGAATAGCGATAACTACGCCTTCGAAAGCCTGTACACGTTTACGGTTACCTTCAACAACGTTAACGCTGACAACTACTGTGTCGCCTGGGTTGATGCGAGGATAAGTCTTGCCTTCAGAAAGACGGGCAATCTCTTCCTTTTCAAGTTGTTCAATAATATTCATGAATATCTCCAATGACCATCTTCATGCAGTTCTTTTCATCTTTGCCTGCAGAGAGGATGGATTTTAAATGTCAGTAACTAGCTGACTATATACAAAATTGTTCCAAAAACTTTTCATCCGATTTGGACAGCAGCTTTTTAGAACGCGCTATTTTAATCATTTCAGGACGTGTTGTGGCGGTTATTTGTAACGCTTGCTGTCTTGTCCAGGCATCAATGTTCTTATGGTGTCCCGAGATAAGAACATCCGGAATCTCCTTACCTCTCCAGACCTCAGGTCTAGTGTAGTGAGGAGCATCCAACAATCCGGTAGAAAAAGATTCGTCTGAAGCAGATAAATCTTTGATTGCTCCCGGAAGTCTCCTGACAATCGCATCAAGCATAACCATCGCTGGCAGCTCACCGCCGGATAAAACATAGTCTCCGATGCTATAAGTTTCATCAACAAAAGAATCTAAAAATCTTTGGTCGATTCCCTCATATCTCCCGCAGACAAAAACCAAAGGTTGGTTGCTTTCTGCGAAAGCCTTGACATCATCGTCATCCAGTTTTTTTCCGGTTGGAGAAAAAGAAATCACTTTCCCATGATTGCCGTCGACACGGATTGCTTCGACTGCCAAAGCCAAAGGCTCCGCTTTCATAATCATTCCGGGACCGCCGCCAAACGGTCTGTCATCAACCGTTCGATGCGCATCATGAACAAAATCACGAGGTGACCAACACTTTAGAGACCAAAGCCCGTTTTTGAGAGCCCTGGATGTAATTCCGTTCTCAGTAATAGCCGAGAACATAGGCTCAAAAAGTGTGACTGCGTCAACTCTCATAAAATTAATTAATCCCAATCAAGAGACCAATCAACCGTAACTTCTTTCTTTTCCATATCAACGAGCTCAACATACTCAGGAACCAGCGGGATCAAAATCATTTTTCCTTTGACTCCGTTCACTTCCAAAACATCATGAGCACCGTTGTCGGTAATAGATCTAACCGTGCCGATTTCCTCGCCTTTTGTATTAACTACTTTGGCGCCGATGATATCAACCCAGTAGACCTCATCTTCTCCCAAATCTGGGAAATCTTCTCTCAGAAGACCAACAGCACCTTTTAAGGCAGCTGCCGCTTCCGGAGTATCGATTCCTTTTAACTTAGCAACAATTCCTTTCCCATGAAACTTGGCACTTTCCATCGTCATGGGCTGAGGTTCGCCGCCGCGAGTTAAATGAAACCAATTTTTAGAATCCAGCAACGCATCACCGTCTTGGAAAGGAAGGACTCTCACCCAACCTTTCAAGCCGTATGCGCCACATAAAGCACCGAGCGCTATAGGCTCAGCGGCGGAATTCTTTTTGTCTTCCACGACTTAATAAGTCTTAAAGTCTCAATTAAGCGGCAGGAGCAGCTGTTTTCTTGAATTCTTTGTAAAGACGAGAAACAGTTTCGCTCATTTTGGCGCCGTTGGCGATCCACTTGTTGAGATTGGCTTCATTGATGGACAAACGAACTGCCTGACCGGAAGCTACTGGGTTGTAGAAACCGATACGTTCGTTGAAGCGACCATCGCGTGGATTGCGGGAGTCGGTCGCGACGATATTGTAGAAGGGGCGCTTCTTGGAGCCGCCACGAGCCAGACGAATAACGACCATGTTTAAATACCTCTAAAAATATACTAGGTTCAGTGTAAAAACGTTTAAAACTAAGGGGCTTTCCCTTTTAAAACCCGTGATTTTATCTGATTTTTACCAATCAAACAAACGGTTAAAATAGGAAAGCCCGAGGATTATTACAATTTTGTTTGCAGCTGACGGATGACGTCCATTGCATCAGCTACCAATCCGTAATCAGCCACATCAAAAATCGGGGCTTCCGGATCTTTATTCACCGCAACGATGACTTTAGCGTCCTTGATACCGGCGATATGTTGGATAGCACCCGAAATGCCTAAGCCAATATATAAGTCAGGGGCAATAATCTTACCTGTCTGGCCGATCTGCCAGTCATTAGGAGCCATTCCGGCATCAACCACTGCACGTGTTGTACCAACTGCGGCTTTGAGCTTATCGGCAAGCTGTTCCATTTCAGCGAATTCCGCTTCGTTTGCCAAGCCTCTTCCGCCGGCGATAACTATCTTGGCAGATTGAAGTTCAGGTCTATTGCTTTCAACTTTTTCCGCACCCAAGAAAACGACTTTATTAGTACCGGTTACTGCTTCTATTTTTTCAATGGAAGCAGAGCCTTCTTGACCAACCGGATCAAAAGCTGTAACACGTACGGTTAAAACTTTGACGGGGTCTAAACTTTTTACTGTTGCAATAGCTGCACCGGCGTAAATCGGTCGCTTGAAAGTATCTTCGGATACAACTTTAATAATTTCCGAAATCTGAGCAACATCAAGTTTGGCTGCAACTCTTGGAGATGCGGCTTTTCCGAATGAGTCAGCTGCAAAAAGAATATGAGAATAATCTTTAGCAACATGAAGAACCTGGGCGGAAACATTCTCCGCAATAGGATGACTGAACTGCTCTCCCTCAGCGAGAAGCACTTTTCTAATGCCGCTTAATTTTGCAGCCTCAGAAGCAATCGCTTCACCGGACTGGCACATTACTAATACATCTACATCAGAAGAAATCGCAGAAGCGGCTGCGGCTAAATTAGCTGCAGACGGGCTTAATACGCTCCCGTTATGTTCACCTATGATTAAAACTGCCATCTTCTGCTTCCTTATAAAACTTTAGCTTCATTTTTAAGTCTGTCGATCAGCTCATCTACGTTGGAGAGCATCACGCCGACTTTTCTTGCTTCCGGAGCTTCAACAGTCAAAAGCTCAACATGTTTCTTGAGATCGACGCCAAGAGTCTCTGCTTTGATAACTTCTTGCGGTTTTCTCTTAACCTTCATCATCATCGGCAATGTGACATAGCGCGGGGCACTCAGTCTCAAATCAGAGGTAACAACCGCAGGCAGAGTTAATTCCAAAGTTTCCAAACCGCCGTCAACTTCAATAGTCACTTTCGCTTTATCACCGCTGACTTCTAAGGAGGAAGCGTGGGTGGCCTGAGGCCAATCGCATAAAGCAGAAAGCATCTGACCAACCTGGTTGGCATCGGTATCAACGCCTTGTTTACCGGCGATAATTAACTGGGGATTTTCTCTTTCAGCGAGGGCCTTGAGCAACTTGGCAATTCCAAGCGGTTCAATGACATCTTCCGTTTCAATCAGAATTGCTCTGTCTGCTCCCATTGCTAAAGCAACTTTCAACGTTTCGGAGCTATCGGATTTTCCGATAGAAACGGCGACAACTTCTTTAGCAACGCCCTTTTCTTTCAATTGAACGGCTTGTTCAAGAGCAATTTCATCGAAAGGGTTCATAGCCTTCTTGAGAGAGGCCGTCTCAATTGTTCCTTCAGGGCTGACTTTAACCTTGATATTGGCGTCTACCACCCTTTTTACAGGTACTAAGATTTTCATTTTTTTTCCTGTGAAAAAATTCTCGGAAAATTATACAAGCGAAAAAAACGTTAAACCGTCTAAAAAAAGCTAACTTGTTGATATTGGTAAGGCTTTGTCTCGGATCAATACTGCATCATCGGCTGACTGGAAGAGATGCCACCCGAGCAGGTAGAATTTCTCAGTTCTTATTATTAGTTTCGAACATGTCCTTTACCTCTTTTTTAATATCTCTGTTTACCAGTGCCTTTATTTCCTCCACCCTTTTGCCCGGGGGAAGCGAAGCGTTAGTGGTATGGGGAATGACAGAATGGAAAGAGAGATTATGGGATATCGTGCTTGTTGCAACAGCCGGGAACACACTGGGCGCCTTGGTTACTTACTTGATAGGTTTGCTTATTCCAAATAAAGTTGATCAAAAGAAAATAGAACTCTTCAAGAAATGGGGGCCTATTTGCCTTCTTTTTACCTGGGTACCTATCATCGGCGATGCTTTTCCCCTTGCTGCCGGATGGTTAAGAGTGAATTGGATTTTAACCGCGGTCCTTATTCTCATAGGAAAGTTTGCTCGTTATGCTGCCCTAGCCTACGGAACCTCTTTATTTCTTTGATTGTTATTTATCGTTCTATCTGTCTGACAGCTTCTCAAAATGCGTTTGGTCAACATCGTAATTGAACAATTCCTCACAGTGTTCCAAATCGCGTTGCCGATTATTGAAGTTTTTCTGCGTTATCCCGTAAAACCTTGCTGTCAATCCAATACAATTTGAACAAATTAATCAGGTTCTACTATGACTACTCAACAAGAAATAAGCGCAGTACAAAGAGTCTACGATCACTTTTCTAAATCTAGATATAAGTCTTTTTTAAAAGCCTCAGATTTTTATGTACCTTTCTTCTTCGGTAAAAAGAAGAGAATGGCTGAATTCAGCAAAGAATATGCTCCGTTTGCCGCCGCTTGCTTCACAGAAATTCTTCGTAATCAAACCGCAAAAGACAGCGGAGAACCAAACGAAGAACTAATTTCGGCCTTTGTCAACAAATACGTCCCTGAAGCTCTTAAACCCGCTTACGATGAATACTGGACTCTAATCTGTACGGAAGTCGACAAAAATCCTGAAGATGCCCGTCAAATTGTCAGCGGTTTAAGCACGCTCTTCATGTATAAACTTTTTGGTCCGGATGCCGACCAGCCTAATCCTGATATCTTGAACTCACATCGCCATCAAGTTGCGATGGACTTCCAAGTCGGAAGTCTGATGTTTGAATTCACCCACGGTATTAAAGTTGTTCTAGAAAAAGAAAAGAAGAAAAAGTAGCGTTCCGAGGCATCGTTTGAACAGTTCCTGCGTAGGTAATCTTTTCGGCTGTAAGTATTCATCGTTATTAACAAATCAACGAACTGAAGATTTTAAAAACGATAGAGTTAGTAAGCTAAAATCACGCACTACCTACCAATGATTCTTCAAGGAACTGTTCAATGCTTACAGATATTGAAATAGCTCAACAAGCAACCCTCATCCCTATTGATCAATTAGCAAAAAAAATTGGCCTGAAAGAAGAAGAATTCATTCCTTACGGCCGTGATAAAGCAAAAGTTGAAATCGATACTTCAAACCCTAAAGGCAAACTTATTCTTGTTACGGCAACTTCCGGAATGCCTGCAGGTTCTGGTAAGACAACAACTTCTATTGCCTTAGCTCAAGCTCTTCAAAAATTAGGTGAAAGCGCTTGCTTAGCTTTAAGAGAACCTTCCCTCGGCCCATCCTTCGGTATGAAAGGCGGCGCAGCCGGCGGCGGTTATTCTCAGGTCGTTCCGATGGAGTCCATCAATCTCCACTTCACAGGCGATTTCCATGCAATTACAGCAGCCAATAACCTTTTAGCTGCTTTAATTGACAATGCAAAACATCAAGGTCAAGTTGAACTTAAGGAAGTTACTTGGAGACGTGTTCTCGACGTTAATGATCGCTCTTTGAGAGACATCGTTACCGGTCTCGGTGGCCTAGCAAACGGAACACCGGCTCAGACAGGATTTGACATTACCGCTGCCAGTGAACTCATGGCAATTATCTGCTTAGCTGACGGCGAATCTGACCTTCGTGCCAGACTTGATCGTCTAGTCGTCGGTATCAAAAAAGACGGCTCTGCCTACACTTGCGGCGAACTCGGTGCAACCGGTGCTTTAATGGCTTTATTAAAGGACGCCATGCTTCCAAACCTTGTCCAAACATTGGAAGGTGTACCTGCCTTCGTTCACGGTGGCCCTTTCGCTAATATCGCTCACGGATGCAACTCCGTTGCTGCGACCAGAGCAGCTTTGAAACTTGCTGACTGGGCTATCACAGAAGCAGGCTTCGGCAGCGATTTAGGCGCTGAAAAATTCTATGACATCAAATGCCGCCTAACAGGTCTTCAGCCTGCCGCTACCGTTTTAGTGACCTCTTTGAAAGCTTTGAAGTGGCACGGCGGTGTTGCTCTTCCTGAAATCGGAAAACCGAATATGGAAGCCTTGAAAGCGGGCTTGCCGAACTTGAGAGCTCACATTAAGAATCTTCAGAACTTCGGCCAACAGGTAGTTGTCTCCCTCAATCATTTCTTCGGCGATCCGGAAGATGAAATCGAGGTTGTTCGGAATGAATGCAAGGGCTTAGGTGCAAGATTTGCTGTCAGCGACGGCTTTGCCAAAGGCGGTGAAGGCGCTGTAGACGTAGCCAAGGAATTAATTGAAGCAGTCAAAGAAGGCTCTCAGCCTCTCCACTTTGCTTATAACCTTGACCAGACAGTTCTTGAAAAGATTCAAGAAGTTAACACAAAGGTTTACGGCGGCAAAGATGTTGAATTCTCTCCCGCAGCTCAAAAAGACTTGGCCAAGATTGACGCTTTGGGCTTCAGCAAACTTCCTATCTGCATTGCGAAGACTCCATTCTCTCTTTCTCATGAACCCGGCTGGAAAGGTGCTCCGAAGGATTTCACTCTTCCGGTTCAAAGACTTATCCTCAACGCTGGTGCAGGCTTCATCGTTGTTACAACCGGTGCCATTATGAGAATGCCCGGCCTGCCGAAAAAACCGGCAGCCTATTCTATTGACGTTGTTAACGGAAAGTTTGTTGGCTTGAGCTAGCCTTGACCAGTTCAGCCTTACACTGAGTAAACTTACGAGAAGACTCCAATCTGTAAAAAGGTTGGAGTTTTTCTTTAGATTTCTAAATGCAACGGTTTGAATGACTGGTTATTAGCGTTGTAATAACCGAACGAATGTTCTAACACCTTAGCCTGTCCGATGTGAATGACATCAGACTCGTGGCAATGCCCGAACACCCATGCCTTAATCTGAGGATTATCCAAAATAATGTCCTCAAGAGACGAACAGAAGCAGCTCTTAATTGGACTTTGGGACCAACGTTCGGTTGTTTGGTAAGTCGGGGCATGGTGAGTCAAAATCAGAGTCTTCTGATCAGCAAATCTGTCTATCTGTTTCTTTAAATTTTCTAACTCTAAGTTATAGAGATCTTTATATTGTTCCAATGAAAATTTCTTAATAGCTTTGAAATCATTCAATGCGGCCTGAATAAGAACTTCATAGACAGGATCCAGTTCCGACCACAAAGTACCTCCGATAACTACAGTGTCATCGATAATAATTTCATTCGGCTCGCTCAGACTAAGAAAATGAATATTAGGAGCGTTATATCTTTCCGACCAATACTTCCAAGGGGATTCGGTATTGAGATCAAATCCCCAATAATCATGATTACCGAGAATACAGACAACCTTTTCATATTTCTTTTTTACCAAATCAAAGAAATAGGAGGAATAAAAATCACTCTGGAAACCCACATCACCGCCAATCAGCAAATTAGGTGCTGTCGGATTTTCAAAGACAGAGTCTATAAACTCTAACCCTTTATCTCCCGTACCGGTTAGGTGGTCTAAATGAATATCAGAAATGATGTCAAAGCTAGGCATCTTAAAACCGAACTCCTAAGTGTTTATACCTAGGTATTTTTAAACTATAACGTTCCTTTTGACAAGAGCGTGAAACTTTTTGAGTACACAAAATATTTACTTATTAAGAAAAAGGCAATTTTGTATAGAAAGAAAAATTTGGCAGAAATAGTTTTTTGTGAATTGCATTAATATCTACATAGAGAAATACAATTTTTGGAAAGGAACGAGGATGCCAACAAAAGTCATGTCACCTGTGCTCAAATGGGCCGGCGGGAAGACACAACTTTTAGAGGCATTAATGTCTAAAGTTCCGCAAACTTACAATACGTACTTTGAGCCGTTTATCGGTGCAGGAGCATTTTTTTTATCGCTCAAACCAAAAAGTGCGGTCATCAACGATACGAATGAGCAACTGATTAATCTTTATCAACAATTAAAGCATAGTCCCTCAGAAATAATTTCTATTGTGAACTCATTGGATGAAGTTGCTTGTGATAAGAGGTACTACTACCAGATTAGAGAGCGGTATAACCGGAAAATTGCATCAAAGGAATTAGATCCGGAATGTGCAGCTCTTATGGTATGGATTAACAAACACTGCTTTAATGGGTTGTATAGGGTCAATAGCCAGGGTTTCTTCAATGTTCCCTACAACAACAAAGTGACCGGCAAATCCCTAGACAAAGATAACGTAGAAGCGATTTCTCGATTCCTTAAGGAACAGGACGTGACGATATTATGTTCTGATTTTGAAGATGCCTGCAAAAACGTTAATCCGGATGATTTTGTCTATTTCGATAGTCCGTATGTTCCGGAAAGCAGTTCCGCTGACTTTACGGACTATACAAAGACAGGATTTTCTAATGAAGATCACGATCGTTTAGCCGACCTTTTTCGTCGCTTAGATAAACTTGGAGCCTATGTAATGCTCTCGAACAACGATGTTCCCCTTGTGAGGGAACTGTACAGAGAATACAGCATTGAGCCCATCGAGGTTAAACGGCTTATAAATAGAAACGCCGCAAAGAGATCGGGAAAAGAACTGATAATCACAAACTATTAATAATTGAATTTTCAATGGTTCTTTCCAAAATCTGAAGCCATGTTACTTAGAAGCTAGGATAGAACCGCATCTTAGAGACTATTTTGCTCCATTTGAGCGAACATCTCCGGAAAGCATAGAAGGCATCATTCAACCGCTCTCTTTTCTTGCTGAGACAAACCTCAAATGACTCTAGGAGGCTAGTTGTCTGACAAAAGAAACGCAACTTCTGGACAGAGAAGACATGGAATATCCGCCTTCGAGACAAGCAACCACTCCCTTGCAGTCAGGCAGCGATTCCATCACGTTCACCAGACGGCGACCTAAAAATGCATAGTCCTTCTCAATCATGAGTAATTGGGCCTGATCTTCTTCACGATGCGCATCAAACCCCGCCGACACTAAAATCAGCTGCGGCTTATAGTCCGTTAAAGCCGGATACCATACTTCATCCATCGTCTTACGGAAAGCCTCTCCTTCAGTTCCTTCATCAAATGCTGAATAAATCGCATTGGAAGGACAATGATGCAAGTGAGCATAGGGATACAAAGCGTTTTGGAATCCGTCCAAAATCAAGACATCTTCCCGTCCTCCTAGGATGTCGGATGTACCGTCTCCATGATGAACATCAAAGTCAACGACAGCAACCCGTTTCAAGTGATAGACGCCCAATGCATGCAAAGCGGCTATAGCAATATTGTTAAGAAAGCAGAAGCCTCCGGAATGATCCCGATGGGCATGGTGTCCGGGTGGACGGACTGCACAGAAAGCTCGTTGAAACCTTCCTTCCATAACGCCGTCGACGGCCGCACACGCAGCCCCTGCTGCAAATTGAGCCGCTTCCCACGTGTATGGATTCATCGCCGTATCTTCATTAATGACCGTTACTCCCTCTTGCGGAGACATACGGGACAAATACTGGATGTAATCAGGATCATGCGCAGATAACATATCAGAAAGGGAAACTCTGACGGCTGTATGCTTTTCAATATATTCATCGGCACCCGAAGCAAACATAAGCTCGTTGATTTTTTCCAACCGAGCCGGAGATTCCGGATTCATATCTCCCATTTTGTGCTTAAGAAAAGCCTCATGAGTAAAGAATGCTGTTTTAGCCATAAATGTTAATCTTCTTCGCTTTTTAAGAATTCTAGCAAGCTCGCGCCTTCCTCCCATAGAGGGGTGCCCGCAACATTAAGGAACACTATGTTATGGTTTATACCATGTATTTAGTGTTCTAACGACTATAATCCAATCAGTGTAACTGTCTCATCGTCTATTTGATTTATTGTCTGCTGTACAAGAATGATTTAGGCTAGAGTAATCGGAGGTAATGTTATATGTTTAGACGCCCATTACTATTAGCTGGAGTTGTCTCTTTATCTGTCTTTTCCGGACTGGCGCTTGCTCAGTCTATGTCTTCTACTTCAGCGGAAAAGGCCATGCGCTACAGCGAACGTCCGGACGTGAAGAAATTCATTGCAGATGTCAGCCGCAGAAGAGGCCTGAACAGTCAATGGATAGCAGAAGTTCTTGACGAGGCAACATATCAGCCGAAAATCGAACGGCTCATGACTCCGAAGAAGTTTAAACCCGGCACAAGAGACTCTCGGCGTGACTGGGAAAAATACAGAGCCATTTTCCTCGGACGCGACAGATTAAATCTTGGTGCCCGTTTCTGGGAAGAAAATCGAGCAACTCTTGAGAGAGCAAAAAAAGAATTCGGAGTTGATCCGGCGGTTATCGTCGGAATTATCGGAGTTGAAACTCGCTACGGAGAAAACACGGGATCTTGGAAAGTTCTGGACTCTCTTGTTACCCTAAGCTTTGATTACAAACGCAGAGCAGACTTCTTCAAAAAAGAATTGGAAGAGTATCTGGTCTTTATCAACAACAATCAATTTAAGCCTCGGGAGATTTTAGGATCTTATGCTGGTGCCGTAGGCCTGCCTCAGTTCATGCCCTCCTCTATTAAGAGATTCGGAGTGGATTTTGACGGCGACGGTAAAATTGACATCAATAATTCCGCGGCTGATACCATTGGTTCCATTGCCAACTATTTGTCTAAACATGGTTGGATTGAAGGTGCTCCAATGGTGATGCAAGCTGATATTTCGGAAGAAAATGCCAAGCGTTTCGGCGGCGGCACAAGTGCGAAATACCGTTGGCAGACCCTCCAGAACAATGGTGTAAAACCTGCGGCAGGAGTAAAAGCCGAACCAGCGGATCTTCCGGTCTTTATCGTTGATTTTCCTTTCTATCCCGCCGGTTCAAACGACTCGAAGAAACTTTATCGAGTTGGAACGAAGAATTTCACTTCTGTATTGAGATACAACAGCAGCTATTTTTATGCCGGCGCAGTTGCTGAATTAGGGACTGCTATTGCGGCGCTGGTCGGTGAAGCGGGGCTCATCGATGGAACCCCTATCCTTCCTAGCAAATACGATTTGGAACTTGATCCGACCGGAAAAGGATTAAAACCGGATCAAATTCAGGTTAAAGTCACTCCGGTAAGTTAAGGTCTTGGTGTAATCAAGCCCCGGAATGTCCCCACACCGTTTACTCCTCCTTCAAAGGACTGTCCGGCCTCAATAGGGCCGCTTCCTTTTGGAGAGCCTGTATAAATTAGGTCGCCGGCCATCAAACGGAAATTCTTAGAAAGCTCGTTAATGATTTCAGGAATCTTCCAGATCATCTCTTTGGTATTGCCTCTTTGCCGTTCCTGGTTATTAACATAGAGCCAAAGGACGGCTTCGTCCATATCGGGCATTCTGTGTTTATCTCGAATTTCTGAAATAACTGCGGAAGCATCAAATCCTTTAGCTAATTCCCAGGGCTGACGATGCTCCCTAAGAATATTCTGCCAATCTCTTTTGGTAAAATCGATTCCCGCTCCGTAACCATAAATGTAATCATCCGCTTCTGCGACAGGAATCTCTCCGGCTTCCGGTGCATTCTTGCCGATAGCAATCACCAGTTCAACTTCCAAGCAAAGGTTTTCCGTATTTCTGGCATAAGGAATATCAATTGACTTTCCCTCTCTGCAAACTTGAACGGCATCGGCGGGCTTGGCAAAAAAGAAAGGTCTTTCTCTTCCTTCAGCACCGACTTCCTTCACATGATCCCAGTAATTAGCTCCTATGCAATAAACACGGTTAATTGGGAAATAAATATCCTTTTCTCCCCAAACAGGAACGGCAGGAACGACGTTTTGAGCAAACAAAAATGGCATAACTTCAATTAATTAAATTTGAACGGCAGAAGAATGTTATTAACCTTCCAATCAAAAAAGCCTTCTCTTACAAGAGAAACTTCAATTTTATCGTTCTCCTTTTGATTGGGTCTAATGATTGCAAAAAATTGGTTGGTATTGTCTCCGTAATTCAAAGACCAAGTAACGTTAGAAGGAGATTTTTTCTGAGTGTTCGCTTGACTGACGCCTGCGGATTCTTCTTTAGGTTTGAATTCTTTCTTTATCGTTTGCAGTTTGTTCGCACCGGAAAACAAATCTTCGATGCCTTCAGGCGTCACATATTTATTGACAAGGTTATCGATTGCTTCATAAGAAAATGCCTGAATAACCTGATTTATTGGTTTTTGTTGTTTTTCCGCAAACTGCATCTCCACTTGATTCGTTAATTGATTTTTTAGATTTGTCCTTAAACTATCAAAATCAATATAAGAGTCAATGACTTCTTTATTTCTATCGGCGAGAGCTTGTTTAATTGAATAAACCGCCCAGTACGGAGAGCCCAAATAGCAAAACACGAACGTACCCACCGCCAGCAGAAGGAACATCCAACCCCATGTCTTTTTAATGAAATTCATATCTCACCCCGTTTTTTTTCAATCATATTCGGAAAGATTTGAGGTTGAATTTCACCAAGCGAAAATTGAGAATAGAACTGAAATTTGACTTTGTAAGGGTTTGCATCAATAGTAACAACCTTATGGTCGTTTACAATCAGAAACGTTTTATACCCATCAGGAGAAAACATGAGACCCACAAAGTTATTGATCGCTACAGCCGTTTCTTTCGCTTTAGCAGCAACTGTACAAGCTGCAGCAAAAGACGGCACATATGAAGGAACTGCAAACGGCAAAAACGGCCCATTGACAGTTCAAGTTGTGATCAAGGACAGCAAAATCGCTTCAGTCAAAGTATTGAAGAGCGGTGAAACTGCCATGGTATCCGATGCTGCCATGGAAAGAGTTCCTGCACAAATCGTCAAAAACCAATCTCTCAGAGTTGACAATGTCGCAGGCGCTACATTGACCAGCATGGCAATTCAGGCTGCAGCTACAAACGCAGTTAAGGCCGCAGGCGGTCAACCTTCCGAATACTATAAGAAGCCTGTTAAGAAACAGCCGAGCGGTATGGAAGTTACCTACAAGACTGACGTTGTCGTCGTCGGTTCCGGTGCTTCCGGTATGGCTGCCGCCGTACGTGCACAGCTCAACGGCCTTCCGACAATCCTTATCGAAAAAATGCCGACTCTCGGCGGTGATACCATTTTGAATGCCGGTACTCTTATCGCTACAGGTTCCCGCTATCAAAAAGAAGTCATGAAGGAAACGAAAGACTCTCCTGAATTGGCCTTCAAAGACATCATGAAAGTCGGTAAGAACAAGAACGACCCTGTTCTCGTCAATATGGTTACACATAAAGTCGGCGGTGTTGTTGATTGGCTTATCGATGATTTGAAGATTCCTTATGGCCCGGCTGCAACCCAGTATCCTGACCACTCCGCAGAAAGACAGCTGGGCGTAACTGGCCGTTCTCCGAACTTCATTAAGACAATGGCTGCCATCTTGACTGACCATGGCGGCAAGATCTTAATGGAAACAAAAGCTACTAAACTGATCTACAAAGATCACCGCGTACGCGGCGTTGAAGCTGTTAACGCTGCCGGAGACGAAATCAAGATTTACGCTAAAGACACAATTCTTGCTTCCGGCGGTTTCGGTGCCAACACTAAGATGCTTCCTCCGACTCTCAAGGGATTCCTCTTCTATGGTTTGGACAGCGATGCCGGTCAAGGTTACGAAATGGCCCGCAAGATTGGTGCTAAGGACATCAACATGGACTTAGTTAAGGTCTATCCGCAAGGCGTTGAAACAACACCTAACCACGGTTTAGCAGCTACAGCTAGCTCCACAGCCACTATTAATGATACAGGCGCTATTTACGTCAACAGCGACGGCAAACGCATCATTAATGAAAGAGCTTCTTTGGGCGAATTAACTGATATCACAGTCGCTCAGAAAGACAAAATCATGTACTTGGTTATGGACGCCACCGGCTACAAGCGTTATCTTGCTAAGAGCTTGGAAGACAAGTTGGTTCCGGATGAAGCCGAACTTCGCAAATGGCTGAAGATCGTTAACAACGGCAAACCGGTGATGGTTGAATCCGACTCCTTGGCTAAGGCCGCTGAAGTTATGGGCATCAATGCTAAGAACTTGGAAGCCACAGTTGCCGAATGGAACAAGATGGCTGAAGCTGGCAAAGATACTCAGTTCGGCCGCAAGGATCCGAAAGAATTAATCAAGGCTCCATACTACATCGTTGAACAGAAACCGCGTTTTGCAACTACATTAGGCGGCTTGAAAGCCAATGCTAAGATGCAGATTATCGGCAAGAACGGCAAACCAATTCCTGGCCTTTACGGTGCAGGCTGCGTTGTCGGCGGTGCTAACGGTGCAGACTCCATGACAGCCATGATGAACTCCTGGGCTATTATTTCCGGTGTCGAAGCTGCTGACGCTATCACAGCATCTTTGAAAAAAAACAAATAATAAAAAAGTAAACTCCTCATAAAAAAAGGGTAAAGGATCGGGACCCTCCCGGTCCTTTTTTCATTTGGATGTCCTTCTGACCTTTTGTTTTTATTCGTGATATCCCGCTCAGGACTTTGGCTCCCAATGTGCTCAGGTACAATAAAAAGCATTAATAGAAAGAGAAGAAAATGCACGCCTCTATCCAATTTGATAAAAAAGACAGAGAATTATTAAAAATGATCAATGACGTGTTGGACAACGGTCTTTCCACGTCAGCAGAAAAAGAAGTCTTGTCTACTTCTCTCCATCCTCACGGCATCCAAAACATGGTGGACACGCACGAGGTCAGAATGGCGTTGGCTGTGATTAATCTTTTGGAGAGATTAGGAAACAACGAAGGTTCAAGAGAACGTTTAGCTGCCTTAAGAACTCTGCACAACGAAGTTGTCTACAGTGCTCAGACTTCGTTTAAGTTCAATACCTCACGCGTCCTCATCCAGATCATGAAAGATCTTGTGAGAGCTCGCGGAAATGATGAAGAACAGTTAAAACTTATCCATGACTTCCAAAAGGCAGCTGCAGGTAATCCAAGAATTGTCCGCCACTATCTAACCAAGTATTTCTTGCTGGAGATGCCGGAAGAATGGAACCAAAAGACTTTGGATGATCACGTCCATGATTCCTCGACCCGCGGCAGAAAGAATCCTACCTATCTCGTCATGGATGCCAGAGTTAAAGGCATCAGAAGATTATCCGTTGTCTATTACAACTTTATTGATCCGAATGTCGCCTTTGAATTGATGGAAGCCGCTTCCATCATGGGCATTACCGTACGCATCGGCATCAAACTCAAAGCCGTACATAACGGAAAATATGTTGAGTTTATTTGGACGCCGAGAGGATTTACCGGGCCTCACAGCGTTATGGAATTTCTGCAGGATCCTAAAACCAGAGTTTTTCTTGAAAAAGGAAGAAAAGCGGAAGAATGGGCCTCCAAACAGGTTATTAAAACGCTGCATCACTTTAATCAGGTCCATGTTCCTTCAATTTGCTCTGAATACAAACTCCCTGAATTTGAGTTAGATGAACGGAAGTTCATGAACTTCATTGCAAGTTCACAAATATCCTTGGTGCACTTGGCAGAGTTTGCACATATCTGTCTACTTCCTTTGCTTACGGCAAAAGCAGATGCGATCAAGGAAGAAATGGAAACAGCTGACCAAGATAAAAAGAAACTGCTCCGGGAAGAATTAGATAAGCTTGATGCCCTTTCCCCACAGACAATTTATCTGCGCTGGGTGCATCCTAAACAAAATCCCGCCATTCCTAACTTAATTATTCCTCAGGACGACGACAGACCCGATTTCCTCAAATATACGATTGAGGAGTTCTTACGCGCTCTTAAGAAGCTTCGCCCCAATTCACGAGTCACTCTCCTCACCAGTTTCTTAGAAGCTAAGGACGTACTTGAACTTTTATGGGATAACAAAGGATTAATTACACACTTAGAGGTCTTCAATCTTAAAGATTGGCTGAACGGCAGACTCACTCATTTGGAAGAGATCAATGACCTTCAAGTCGCCATAAATCAAAAAAACGTTTTAAAGGCTCCAGATTCAAAGATCATGGTGCATTTGGAG
>UQNA01000055.1 GCA_900542195.1 uncultured Sutterella sp.
CCAACATGCACCGGCTTCTCAGCCCGCAGCACCTGTCGCGGCTGCCGCTGCCGCTGCAGCCGAAACTGCCGCACCGTCCGTCAAAGTAATGCCTTCCGCAGCCAAGATGATGGCAAATTTAGGCTTGAATCCGGCTGACGTTGTGGGTTCGGGTAAAGGCGGAAGAATTACCAAAGAAGACGTTCAAAATACTCATCCGCAGCCTGCCGCTAAACCGGTACAAGTCCAGTCTCCCGCACCGCAAAGCATCGTGTCTGCTCAGCCTTCTTCTCAGCGTGAAGAAAAACGCGTTCCGATGTCCAGACTTCGCGCCAGAGTTGCCGAGCGTTTGGTTAAATCCCAGTCTGACGCTGCTATTTTGACGACATTCAATGAAGTCAATCTCGGACCGGTAATGGAACTCAGAGCAAAATACAAAGAAAGCTTTGAGAAAAAATACGGCATTAAGCTAGGCTTCATGAGTTTCTTCGTGAAGGCTGCCGTTTACGCTCTTCAGCAGTATCCGATTATTAATGCTTCCGTTGAAGGCAGCGACATCATTTACCATAACTACATCGATATCGGCGTAGCCGTCGGATCTCCGCGCGGTTTGGTTGTTCCGGTCCTTAGAGACGCCGATCAATTGAGCTTTGCACAGATTGAACGTCAAATCGCTGATTTTGCTAAGCGTGCGGCCAGCGGTAAACTCGAGTTAAGTGAACTGACCGGAGGAACATTTACCATTTCTAACGGCGGCGTATTCGGTTCTCTTTTCTCAACGCCGATTATCAATCCTCCCCAGTCGGCAATTCTCGGTATTCACGCCACTAAACAGCGCCCGGTCGTTGAAAACGGCGAGATTGTGATTCGCCCGATGAATTATTTTGCTCTGTCTTATGACCATAGAATTATCGACGGCAGAGAAGCCGTTTTGGCTTTGGTCGCGATGAAGAATGCTTTGGAAGATCCGGCGCGTCTTCTTCTGGATATCTAAGGAGTCAAGATGTCTGAAATGAAAGTTTTTGATGTTGCCGTTATCGGCGCAGGTCCCGGCGGATACGTAGCAGCTATCCGTGCCGCTCAGCTTGGATTGAAGGTTTGCGTCATCGATGAATGGAAAAAAGACGGAAAAGCGGCTCCCGGCGGTACCTGCACTAACGTTGGATGCATTCCGTCCAAAGCTTTGCTGGCCAGCAGCGGTTTATTTGAAAAAATTAAAGAGGAAGCCGCAGTCCACGGGATTACGGTCGGTGAACCGGCAATCGACGTAGCTACAATGATGGCAAGAAAAGAAAAAGTGATTCGTCAGACCAATGACGGTATCCTTTATCTTTTTAAGAAGAACAAAATCGAGTTTTTCAACGCCAGAGGTTCTTTAGTCAGCCAATGCGATGACGGTTATGTTCTTGCCGTAGGTGAACCGGTTAATGAGCGCATTGTTGCTCGTAATGTCATCATAGCTACAGGCAGCGTGCCCCGCCGGCTCCCGGGGGTTCCCTTTGATGAGAAACTTATCCTTTCCAACGAAGGGGCTTTGTCTTTGTCTGAAGTTCCGAAAAACTTAGGTATTATCGGTGCCGGTGTTATCGGTTTGGAAATGGGAAGTGTCTGGAACCGTTTAGGCTCTGAAGTACGTATCCTGGAAGCCGTTCCGTCATTGCTTTCTATGGCTGATTCGGCCGTGTCTAAAGAAGCCTTGAAGATCTTCACTAAAGAAGGTCTCAAGATGCAGTTCGGCGTCCGCATTGAAAAGGTTGAAACCGCCGATAATCGCGTCAGCGTCACTTACAAAGATTCTGAAGGCAAGCTTCAGGAAATGTGGGTTGAAAAACTTATCGTTTCTATCGGTCGGGTTCCCAATACTGCGACTCTGGACGGATCCGCAGTCGGCTTGAAGTTAGATGACCGAGGCTTTATCGAGGTAGATGATGAATGCAGGACTAATCTGCCCGGTGTCTGGGCTATCGGTGACGTCGTCAGAGGCCCGATGCTTGCTCATAAGGCAGAAGAAGAGGGCGTGGCAGTAGCTGAACGCATTATCGGCCGAAAAGCACACGTCGATTTAGGTCTGATTCCGTCTGTGATTTACACGGAACCGGAAATTGCTTGGATAGGCAAGACTGAACAACAGCTCAAGGCTGAAGGAAGAGAATACAAATCAGGTCAAGTGCCGTTTGCGGCAAATGGAAGGGCCCGAGCATCCGATGAGACCGAAGGTTTTGTTAAGATCTTGGCTGATGCAAAAACGGATGAGCTCTTAGGTGTCCATATTGTTGGCGTCTGTGCAGGTGAATTAATCGCCCAAGCTGCGCAAGCCATGGCTTTCCGTGCTGCTGCCGAAGATTTGGCCCTTATCTGTCAGGCACATCCTTCTTTCAGTGAGACAGTCAAGGAAGCGGCTCTTGCTGTAAATAAAGGCGCTATTAACATTTAAATAACATGAGACAGAAATTAATTATTTTGACTTTACTGGTAGGCTTATCCTCGACTGCCTTTGCGGTTGAACTCAATCCTATCCCGTTCTCGGAACGTTTCCCGCCCAAGTCGATTACTTCTGAAGCTGTCGCTGACGAGGTGATTGAGGCCTACAAAAAGGAAATCAAAGAGCTGGATGCATGGAAAGAACAGGAAGATAAGCTTTGCTACCGTAAATTTTTTGTTAATTCCTGTCTCATTGATAACAGTCGTCTCGTCAGAGAAAAGAAAGCCGAAGCCAAATCGGTTTGGTTAACCGCTCGTGATTTCGTTCGAGTGAAAAAATCTAACGAAGCCAGAACTGCTCGTCTCGCTAAAGAAGAACAGCGCAAAGAGTGGGTCGCTCGACAGGAAGCTATCATCAAGAATCCTCGGGCCGCTAAGCCGGTTTCCGAAGAGCCTGACAGCGATATCGATTTGTCCGGCGTCCAGACTGTTGATTCGAAGGTTGAGCGTCCTTTGCCCGACAGAAAGTCTTCCGGTCACGCTCCCACGGCTAAGCCCAGAGTAATCACGCCGGAAGAGCAACAGGCTAATGAACAGGCTTTTGCTGAAAGAGAACAAAAGCGTCAGGAGCGCATAGAAGAGCGTGAAGCCAATCAGCCGTCGCCTCCTTCTATGGATGAGCAGGAAAGAGAAGCGGCGCGCGAAGAACGACGTAAGGCCATCGAACAGCGCAAGCTTGAAAACGCGAAGAAGAGAGCCGAAAGGGCTAAAGAATACGAACGCCAGTTAAAGCTTAGAGAAGAGCAAAATCAAAAGAGCCTCATGAACAGTCTTAAGCCTTAAGATTCAAACGATTAAGAGCCATGCTGACAGGACGAAATCCAAATGCCGGCATGGCTTTTTTGCTGTCAAAAACCGTGACAACTTCACTAGAGTCGCAATGCTAAAATTCCTCTCCTAGGAGAGGTCCATGGATAAAACATTAAAAGCAGAAGTTGAAAAGGTCTTTGCTCCGGACGGTTGCCTTGCTCATGTAACCGAAGGATATACCCCCAGACAATCGCAGATCGAATTCTCTAAAGCCGTTGCAGATGCGCTGGAAAAAAAGCAAAGCTTAGTTGTGGAAGCCGGTACCGGAACCGGGAAAACTTTCGCATACCTTGTTCCCTGCATTATCCATGGAGGAAAAGTGCTAATTTCAACAGCCGGAAAAACACTTCAGGACCAGCTTTTTGAAAAAGACGTTCCCGCCGTTCTAACAGCCCTTGGCGTCGGGGCCAAAATTGCCGTTTTAAAAGGCCGCGCTAACTACATCTGTCTCTCTCGTTTCGAACATGCGATGGTAGAAAACGCCAGTACGACAAGAGAAGAATTGGCGCATTTGCTGGAAATTAAAAAATTCGTGCAAATCACGAAAACCGGAGAAAGAAGCGATATCACAACGGTGCCGGAAAGCTCGGGTATTTGGCGTGCAGTCACGAGTACCTCCGAAAACTGTATCGGCAAAAACTGTCCGGACTACGAGAACTGCTTTGTGATGAAGGCCCGAGAAAAAGCCCGCGAAGCAGACGTTCTCATCATCAACCATCATTTGTTCCTGGCTGACATGGAGCTCAATGACCAAGATTTTGTGGATTTTCTTCCGGATTTCGATATGGTTATTTTTGACGAGGCCCACCAATTGCCGGGCATCGCAAGCAATTTCTTCTCAGAAAGCATCTCAATGTCTGAAGTTAAAAACTTCGCCCAAGACGCTTACGTTACGGCTGCTCGTTTGGTGCCGAAGGGAGATGAGTGGAAAGACTATCAGACAAAAATCTTTAACCGCTGCAACGATGTCCGCTTAAAAGCAACCATACTTGGAGCGGAAGAAGAGTCAAAGAAGTCTTTGGATGAATTTACGGATGCTTTTTTAATGGCCGAACCTATCCAAAAACTGGCTTTAGGGCTTCAGGGGTTTATTGAGGCGCTGAAAAAATTCGCTCAGGACAACGAAGAAATTACCTTGGCCGTAAAAACCGGAGAGGAGATTCTCGAGAAGCTTAATTATTGGGAAAAAGCCCTCAAAGAGACCGTTAAGAAAGATAGAAAGCCCGATGAGTTCTCTATCAAATGGTTCAATCTGACCCCCAAGAATGTAACCTTCTCGGATACCAAACTCTCTTATGCCGATAAGTTCAGACAGTACCGGAAGGAAATGGACAGGCCCTGGATTTTGACTTCCGCCACATTATCCGTTGAAAACGATTTTCACCACTTCACGGACGATATGGGTTTAGAAGATGCGGAAACCCATAGCTGGGAAAGTCCTTTCCACTACGCTTCTCAAGGCATGCTTTACGTCCCCACGGATATTCCGGAGCCGAACGTGCCGTATTTTTCCGATGAGGTAGCAGAAAAGATTTGGCCTCTGCTACAGAAAAACCGAGGCAGAGCTTTTGTTCTCTGTACAACGCTTCGGGCTGTGCAGAAGATCTCGGATGCTTTAAAGGTTCAGGCCGAAAGAGCCAATGAAACCATTCCGATTTTGGTGCAAAACGATGCACCGAAGAACGAATTGATCCGTCAGTTTAAAGAGCACGGCAATGCCATTTTGGTTGGTTCTATGAGTTTCTGGGAAGGTGTGGACATTAAAGGCGAAGCACTTTCTATGGTTATCATTGACAAGATCCCGTTCCCGCCGCCGGATGATCCGGTTATTAAAGGCAAGACTAATTGGCTTAAGAGTCAGAATAAAAATCACTTCCGGGAACTTTTCCTCCCTGAGGCGATCACTCTGTTAAAACAGGGCGCCGGCCGTCTTATTCGCGATAGGAACGACCGAGGCATGCTGATTATTTGTGATAAGCGTCTTCTGACTAAGAGCTATGGTTCAATGATTTGGAATAGCCTACCTGATTTTGCCCGTACTGCAAGGCTCGAAAACGCGCTCGCATTTCTCGAAGAAATGAATCTCGAGAAACAGGACAAAATCGGTGAAGTTAAGCTCTAGGCCTTACTCCGGTTTTCCTTTGATTTGACAGCTTTTCCAACGTGCGGCCATGTCGTCTGTCTTGGATTTGGCCGGATAAGTTTCGTAGCCGCAAAGAATACGGGCGGCTTTATCCTGAGGTCTTTGGCCTGTTAAATTGGCATCAACCGTAAAAGGTTTATCGTTGGCGTCAGGATGCAGTTCACTGAAATGCAGAGTGATTTCTTTGCTCGGTTTTGGCTTCAGACATTCTTCCAGGACAGCTCGCACTTTGTATTCTTCCTGATGAGTGTCTTTGGCAAAATAGCGAAGCATAACCAGTTCGCTCCAGTCTTTGCCGGCATGATGAATGCGTCTGCGGCTCTCGTTTTTAATCCAATCGATGTACTCAGGCGTTTCGGAACAAGTACGCCAGTCGCCGGGGTATTGGAGCTGTGACAGAAAGAATGGGACGCCTTTGGCTTCTACCGCTTCATCGGCAAGATAATTCAGATCCTCGCACGTCATTTCCTGAGGATTCTGCGGGACTGTTCGGCAGCCGGTCATGGCGACAGCTACCGAAATGATAAAGGGAATAGAAATAAGGGCCTTGACGTTAACCTTCATCAACAATCCTAAGAGAAATTACTGCGGGGCCTCCACTTGTGGTGCTTGAATAATATGCTGCACAGTCTTCTTGGAGGGACGATTTTTATTGGCCTCAATAATACGCTCAATGTCTTTGACTTTACCTTCCATTCCGAGCGCTTTGTAACTGTCTTTCATAATTTGTAATGCTTCTTCAGCTTGATCGGTGCTTTGGAAGTCGTTTAGGACAGTTTGGCAGCGGTTGATGGCCGCAATATAAGCATGCCGCTTGTAGTAATACATGGCCGTATTGATTTCATACTGTGCCTGCGCATGAATCAATTCATACATGCGTTCTCTGGCATCATTGGCATAACGGCTGTGCGGGAAACGTTCAACCAGTTCTTTGAAAATATCGAACGCATCTCTGGCAGCTTGAGCATCTCGTTTAGAGAGGTCTTGTTTTGTCAGCCAATTCATCCATCCGTCATCTTCGTCCAATGTGGCAACGCCTTTGATGTACATTGCGTAAGGGGAGAGAGGATGATCAGGATACTGTCTGAGGAAACGATCGCAGGCAATAATGGCCTGAGACATTTCTCTTTCACGGAAATAAGAGTAAGCAGTCTCAATCTGAGCTTGCTGGGCATACTTGCCGAACGGGTAACGGGCTTCTAATTTCTGGTAGTAGTCGCGGGCCGTTTCCCAGTTGCCTTCATTCAGATTGTCTCTGCCTTCAACATATAACTTGTCCGCAGACCAGCCTTCAGTCGGATCCTCAATGGAATTAAGCCAACTGCATGAAGCAGTGGTTAGAATAACGGAACCCATCGCAATCGTTAAGAGAGTGCGCTTAAAAGTTGATTTTAAGGATGACATATGTCAGAACCACATAATAATTTTAGTTCCTTGGATTATAGCCAGTACGAGGAGGATGTCGAGGAGCTCGAACAAGAAACCGACAAAAAATTCTCTTTTGTCGTCTCTATAGAAGAAGACGGAGAACGTATTGATAAGGTTTTGAGTTCCCGCTATCCGGATTTTTCCCGTTCACGGCTAAAAACCGTCATTGAAGAAGGGGACGTCTTAGTTGACGGTGAAAGTGTTTCCAAGCCGAAACAAAAGCTGCTTTTAGGCCAGCAGGTTGACGTTACGGTTAAAAGCCGTCCTGAGGACTGTCCGTTTACACCGACTCCGATGGATTTAGATATTGTCTACGAGGATGATTCTATCCTCGTCATCAATAAGCCGGCCGGGTTAGTTGTTCACCCGGCGACGGGCCACTGGAATGATACGCTGGTTAACGGTTTACTCGCTTATAACGAATCTTTCTCTAAACTGCCGAGAGCCGGTGTAGTCCATCGCTTGGACAGAGAAACTTCCGGTTTGATGGTGGTTGCTAAAACTGAACAAGCTCAGCTGAGCTTAGTTAAACAGCTTCAAGAAAGGACCGTAAAAAGAGAATATTGGGCCTTGACACGAGGCCGAGCTCCGGTCGATAAAATTATTGATGCTTCAATCGAACGAGACCCGCGAAACCCGATTAAGTTTGTTGTCGGCAAATCTGCACGGGCCAAGCATGCTCTTACCCGTGAAAAACTCGTTCAGTTCACTGAAGTCAACGGTAAGCCTTACTCTTGGGTCGCCTGCCGCCTGCAGACCGGCAGAACGCACCAAATCAGAGTTCATATGGAATCCATCGGGTTCCCGTTGATCGGAGATCCTTTGTATCGCAATAGACTTCCGGTTCCGAAAGATGACGGAACTAAGGTTTCGCAGTTTAACCGCCAAGCATTGCACGCCAGCAGGCTAGGGCTTGTTCATCCGGTCACGGGAGAGGTGATGGAATGGTTTGCTGAGCCGCCGCAGGACTTTACCGATGTTATGGATGAATTAGGATTTGGCCCTTGGGACAGACCGACGGAAGTTTTCGGAGATCCGGTTGTTGTCTTGGATCCCGAAGCCGATGAATTCGCACCGAACGAAGAAGCCGTGGGACGTATTTCCTCCTGGGATGATTTTGATTTCGGAGACGAAGAAGATACAACTGATTATTCCGTCTGGAAAATAGAGAAGAGAAAGGACTAAAGCCGTATGAGTAATTTTCAAAAACCTTCGATTGAACTGATCGAGCCGAACTGGCCAGCTCCGAAGAACGTTAAAGCTTTCTTTACTTCCAGAAACGGAGGAGTTTCTGCCGGTGCTTATGGCGGTGCTGACGGATTTAACGGTTTGAATTTAGGGAAACATGTCGGCGACAGCCCTTACTGTGTCAGAAAAAATCGTGAAATCGTAGAAAGTCTCGGATGCAAAGAACTGAAGTTCCTTAATCAAGTTCACTCCTCAAGAGTGTTGGAAGCCGATGAAATCGTCTCTGATGCCGAAGACGCAGATGCAAGCTTCACAACTAAACCCAATATCGGATGTGTTGTAATGACCGCCGATTGCCTGCCGATTCTTTTGTGTTCAAAAGACGGAGAAATCGTTTGTGCCTGCCACGCCGGTTGGAAAGGATTGGCCGCAGGCGTGATTCAAGAATCCGTCAGGAAAATGAAAGAAAAGTTAAGTTCTCCCTCGATCGAAATCATGGCTTGGATTGGTCCGTGCCTCGATGCCAAGAATTTTGTGGTGCAGCAGGATGTTAAAGACATCTTTTTGAAGAGCGAACTAGCGCCCTTTGCGGATAGATACTTTATTCCGGATCAGAAAGGTTTTCTTTTGAATTTCTCGGGTTTAGCCTTCGAAACCCTTAAACTGGCAGGCGTAAACGAAGTCTATGATTCGGAATTAAGTACATACGGTGATCCTCATAGATTTTATAGTTATAGGCGAGATAAAGTAACGGGAAGACATGGCGCAGTCATCTACAAACAATAAGACCGCAAACCAGGAAGATTTTCAAGAATTTCAATGGTATTACGTTCAGCCTGCCTTTAGGCAGCTGAAATTTGTTGACTGGGCTTTGGGAAGTGCAGCGTTTGTCGGCGCAGTGGCTTTTTTATATGCAGTCGATCCTGACCTAATGTTAGACAGCCCTTGGGTTCTCGTGATTTTGCCTTTTTTGGCATTTCTTATCTGCGCGATTATTTTGATTCTTAAGCCGCACCGTCAAATCTTTTATCGAATTGACAAATTCGGCGTTTATTCCGAATTCAGACAATCCGCTTGCCCGCTCTATACTGAGGTGGATCTGGTAATCAGCCTTTTTTTATCTTTGTTCGGAGTTCGCCATAACTTTTACATGAACAAACACTCTTCTCGAAGCAGAGAATTCGAGTGGAAAGATATTGTTTCCGTCCGAGCAAATCCTAATCTCAACAAGATTGTCGTACAGGCTGGTCTGAAGGGAAAGATCTATCTGTTCACGACCCAGAATGAATTTAAACAAGTGCTCACGTTAGTTGAGCAATACGTTGCACAAAGCAGGACTAACTATGATTAAGAAATTATCAATTGTCTTATTTACACTTGGAATTTGTATGAGCGCACAGGCCGGAGAATATATTTTGGATGTCAGATCTTTGCCTGAAGTTAACCAGACAGGGAAGATTGAGGGTGCTCTCGTCGATGACTATTACTCTCCTGATTTCTTGCAGAAGTTTAAGAGTTTCAATATCAAGCCGGATGATACCGTCTTGGTTTACTGCCGTTCCGGCAGACGTGCTGAAGCCGTTAAGAACATTCTCGAGAAGAACGGATACAAAAATGTTAAGAACTTAGGAGGTTATGAAGACGCTGCTAAGACCCTTAATAAACCATTAGTAAAGTAACTAATAAATGACAAGAAAAAGAATCCCCCGCATTTGTCTCTTTAGGCTGCCCTAAAAACTTAGTAGACAGTCAAAGAATTGTCACGGTTCTCCGCGCTGAAGGCTACGCTATCGGTTCTACTTACCAAGATTCTGATTTGGTAATCGTCAATACTTGCGGCTTCATTGATTCAGCGGTTCAAGAGTCTCTGGAAGCTATTCAAGAGGCTTTGGCGGAAAACGGTAAAGTTATCGTTACCGGCTGCTTAGGCAGCAAGAAAACCGAAGAAGGCAACTTTGTTGCGCTCAGGTTCCCTAAATTGTTGGGAGTAACGGGCCCGGAAGAAACCGACAAAGTGTTGGCTATGGTTCATGAAAACCTTCCTCCACCGCATGAAGCCTTTGACAGTTTAGTTCCCGGCGGCGGAATTCTTTTAACGCCGAAGCATTACGCGTATTTGAAAATATCAGAAGGATGCAATCACCATTGCTCTTTCTGTATCATCCCATCTCTTCGTGGAAAATTAGTCTCAAGACCAATCGGCTCTATTCTTCTTGAGGCAGAGAATTTAGTTAAAGACGGTGTTAAAGAGTTAATTGTGATTGCTCAGGATACCGCCGCGTATGGGGTTGATGTCAAATATAAATTGGACTTTATCGGTGGACGAGCCGTTAAAACCAAAATTAATGTGCTTTTCGAAGAGCTTGCCAAGCTTGGAGTTTGGGTAAGGCCGCATTATGTTTATCCGTATCCTTCCGTAGATGAATGGGTCGGCTTGATGTCGGAAAAGAAAATTCTTCCTTATCTGGACGTTCCGTTCCAGCATGCCCATCCTCGCGTACTGAAAGCGATGAAGAGGCCGGGCAGCGAAAAGAACTTGGAAAGAATTGAAGCATGGAGAAAGATTTGTCCTGAAATAGCCATTCGTTCGACCTTCATTACCGGTTTCCCCGGAGAAACGGAAGAAGAGTTCGAGTATCTCCTCGATTTCTTAAAAGAAGCCAAGTTGGATTGTGTGGGGGCTTTTGCTTATTCACCGATTGAAGGGGCAGCCGCTAATGAGTTGCCCGGTGCTTTGCCACAAGAAGTTAGAGAAGAAAGACGCGAAAGATTGATGGCGCTTCAAGCTGATATTTCCAGAGAAGTTCAGAAGAAACACGTTGGTCAGACACTTAAAGTCCTCGTAGATGAATACGATGAGGAAAACGATGTGGCTATCGCTCGTTCTGAGTTCCAAGCCCCGGAAATTGACGGCGTTACTTACATTGAAGGAAAGCCGGAAGTTAAACCGGGAGACATGGTTGAAGTTGTTGTCGAGGATTCGGACGATTTCGACTTGTACGCATCGTTGAAAAAATAAAGTATTCTCGAGTAGAAAGATTTCAGTGTGGCTTGTCTTTACGTTCGGCATCCTTCAGGGTGCCTAATCAGCCTCTAGCATTGTAAAATTCTTTTTTAGATACTCCGGCCTGCTTTGACATTGAAGAAACTAGAAACGCATCGAAAGGTTCTTCGTGTTGGTCTACCGTGACAACATACCGCTGCCCGTTAACGGTCTTAGACCATTTCTCATGAGACGTAGAGGTTCTTTTCCTCGGACTGAACCCTAGGTTGGTTAGAATCCTTACGACATCTCTGTAGCTTAGGGGAGGAAAGACAGAGCTCATGCCGCCAGCTGAAAAGGTTGAACACAGGCGATTTTGTTTTTAAGGTGGCTTGTAACTGTTTTCTTGATATTAAACCAGTAGTATTTAACAAAAAATTCTAAGGGAGCTTTACGAGACAGAAGCTCTTTTTCAAACTCTTTATCTTCTCCCACAGTAGCGTCATAAATATATTCTTTAATCTGCTCATCAAGCCGTGAAAGGGCCTCTTCAACAGTTTTGCCTTGTGCGGCAAGGCCAAAATCCAAAGACACTAAGGCCCAGTGGTCATTATGTTTTTCACCGTATATTCTTACTAAAAAGAGGCCGTCTCTAACCATTTTTAAAGTTCCTGTAGTTGAACCGAGTATAACATCAGAAAAGAATTGTCATGTGCTCTAAGATGTATTTCTGGGAGGGCCTGAGGGGACATGAGGATTTAAGCATCTAAAAAAGCCATCAGTTCTTTTACAGTTGAAAAAGGACCATAGACATCTTCACCTCGAAGAGCTTTTTCGATTGTTTCCCTAGTTTCTTTATTAGGGAAATGTCTGCGCCCGGCGTGAGTTTTAGTTTTTTGTAGTCCAGTAGGTTTTGTTCCAAAGGCAGCTTTACGGAATGGAGGCGTGCAGACACTCGGCTTTCCTACAGACGGAAAGCTCGCGCTTGTCATAAAATGCATAGTCATATCTTTACTCATAACTCACCCTACTGGAACTGCATTAGACCAACGGGCGTTACTTCAGCGGCTCTTTTTCTTCTCTAACTAGCTAACAAAAATTATACTAAAATCCCAAAAGTAAACGTTTTCCCTTAATGCCGACACCTGTTTCCTTTACCTATTAACTAAAAAATAAACTATATGAAAAACAGTCGGTTATATGCAAAAGGCAGATAGATGCCGAAGAAATAGCCTCAATTCCTGAACTTTTTTCATACCTCTCTCGTAGTGGCGATGTTTGTATTCCGCGAGGTGCTTCGCTGTACTCAAAAAAATAATTGAGGCAAAGAATTTAAGTTCGAAGAGTTTATTTTCGAGCTTGTCTCCGCCTCATATTTCGGCGCCCTAAGTTAAATTATTTGGTCGAAAGAACAGTCTGTTCTTTGACGGTTTTCAAAGAATACGGACTGCTGATGACTTGGTAGTCGTTGCGGTAGGTTCTGGCAATTAAATAAGCAATGGTTAAATAAAACACAGCTAGGCCAAATAAGTGGAGCAAGTGAGGCATGATTTGCCCAATTGATGCACCGGCTTGCGACGCTCTCAGCATGGCATGTACTGCCGGCGTGGACGGAATGAAGAAGGCAATCATGTTGATGTAGTTTGGAATGTTTTGCAGCGGGAACAAATCGCCGGTAATAAATACACAGGGCAAAGAAGTAAGAACAACGGCCTGTACGGCATAGTTTGTCCGTTTAAACGCAAAAGCAACCACTAATGCTAACGCACACACGGCCATGGATAAAAAGACACAGGCCGCTAATGTTGCCGGAATATTCTGGAACGAATTTATGCCGTGCCAAGCAAAGGATGCTCCTTCAAGAAACAGCGTCCAGAAAAGCAGAATGCAGAAGAAAGGAAGATAAAGAGCAAACAGATAGGGAAGACTTTGTATGGCTCGGACTAAAGGGAAGGGCATCTGCTTGGCGCAGAACCATTCATTAATGAGTGTTCCTACCCCGGCTAAAGTTACCGTCTGGAAAATAATGCAGAATACGATTGGTACCGCAAAGTTCAAGTATCCCGAGACCGTGTTGTACATGGGTTGAAATATCACTGCAGGCGGTTTATTTGCACTTGCGGCAATCGTGCTGATAGGCACGCCCTGTTTAATCAATTGTGCGGCAATTGCGGCAGACGCTATCTCCTGTAAGGGACCCGCAGCCCCTGCTATAGAGGAGCGGGCCTTCACAATAAACGCTCCGTTAGAAACTAATTCCAAGGCTGTGGGAACGCCGGTAATAGCGTCTTTCATAAAGCCGTTAGGGATGGTGATCAGAGTTGTAAATTTTCCGTTTTTTAAATCCCGAATAGCCGTTTCAGGATTGTTGGTGACGCCTTTTACATCTATTTGAGAAACGGCTTGCAAACCTCGGGTGAGCTCTCTCGAAACCGGAGAGTTGTCCAAATCAACCACTACAGCGGAGATATGATCCGGAAGCTGAGCCGTATACGGCCAAGCGTAGTAAAAAGAATAGAAGAAAATCGCGACTAAGAAAAACGAAAAGCAGGAGAGGTTGGTGAGGCTCTCCTTAACGGTTTCTACAAAACAGTCGGTCCATCCGTAAGATTTCATGAGGACCTCTTCTTTTTTAAAATTGAGAGAAGACTGACCGGATCAGCCTCGAGATTTTTTTCTTTACGGAAATATTTTCTTTTCAGCAAAGGAACGCCGAAAATCAGCGGAATAATGATGAGCAGACCTAAGCAGGAAAAAATTTCGCCCATGTCTCGGACATTCGCACCCATTACCCATTGCTGAGATTGTCCCTCGATAAACCAGGTAAGGGGAAGAAGCTTGGCAAAGAATTGAACTACCGGGCCCATAGAGTCCATTGGAATGGAAAAGCCCGTAAATGGAAGGGCGGGAGCCGCATAACCGGATGCCACAACCAATGCAAATCGCCAAGTCGGAGCAATGGCACAGACAAGAACGGCAGACCCTAAGAAAGCCGCTAAGCACATTAAAGCCGAAGCAAACCAAACAAATAAAGAACCGCTTGGTGCCCATCCTCCTTGGCCCGCAAATAAAGCCAGATACCAAAGAATAATCAGAGAATAAATAAAGTAGTGAGGAGCGAGTTTGCCTACCAAAGCCGCCGTAATGCTGTTGTCCGCATTATCCAGCCAGTCCTTGATGGTATTGCGGTAGTCCTCTCTGATAATGGCAGTCACGAAGCAAAACATTGAGCCAAGAAACAAAACGCCCGGGATTAAGTTGCTTCCTAAGAATGCATTGAAATTCATTCCCATATTCCCGAGGGCATAGAAATCGGAATGAACTACTTCAACTAAACGTTTTGCGCCGTCAGGGCCGATCCCGGTGGCTAAAGAAGACTTTGCAGTTTGCTGAAGTTTGAGAGCAGACATCAGGCCGGCCACATCACCCTGAAGGCCTCCCGCAACAGCATACCTGTTCTCATCCAAATAAACGGAAATCGAGGATCCTCGGCCTGAAAGCGTGTCTTTCATGTAGCCGAACGGAATGGAAATAATGCCGTAAACCGTTCCTTTTTTAAGTTCTTCCAGGGCTTCTGCCTGTGTGTTGACGGCCAAAGGTTTGATGGCGCGGATAGAAGACAATTCCAAAGCAACTTGGCGTGAGACGCTTGTGTTGTCATTATCTACCATGGCAACGGGGACCTGTTCGATTACGCCTCTTCCTAACAGCCCCCAGACGACAAGCATCCAGACCAAAGGAAAAACAAACGTCACCAGCACTTCTCCGGGATTTTTAACAAGACACTTAATTTCCCGGAAAGTGGTGCGGGTTACGGCGTTAAGCCACGCAATAGGAGAGAGCATAAGCGGCTACTTTTGGACTAATACACTCATGCCGGGACGAAGGCCGTCCACTTTTGTCATAGGACGTGCGCGTACCTCAAACGTTCTCATATCGTACCCGGAGTCTTGGCGTGTACTTCTCCACGTGGCATAGTTTGCTCGCGGACTGATGTAGTAGATCTTATAGTCAATCTCTTTATCGCCGAGTGCAGGGACGGTCGCATGAAGAATTCTGCCTATTTCAATTCCCGGCATCTGCGCTTCACGGATATTGAATGTCGCATACTGATCATTGAGATTAACTAAAGTAACGATTGGATAGCCGGCAGCGGCTAATTCTCCGTCAGTGAAGATAATCTTCTCAACTTGTGCGTCAATCGGAGAGTAGAGGGTTTTACTCTCAGTCAAAGACTTTACTTGTTCAACGCCGGCTGCCGCTTCTGAAGTTAAATCGGCAACGGCATTCTTTTCTTGTTGACGGGCGCCGATTTCAGCGATGTCATATTGCTGTTTAGCAGCTAATGCCTGTTGAGTCGCAGCTGTCCAATTAGTTTTAACTTCGTCGTAGCGCTGAGCAGATACTAAGCCGTCTTTATATAACGCGGCGATACGGTTGTAAGTCTTGCGAGCTAACTCTTCGGCGGCAACCGCTCTTTGCCATTGTGCTTTAGCGGCTTCTTTTTCTTGCGGTCTTGCACCCTCATCAACAAGACTTTGCTTTTGTTTTGCAGCCCGCTCTTGAGCTTCTACTTGCGCAAGTTTTGCCTCTAGTTCAGGAAGATGCATTTCAACCACAGGCTGTCCGGCAGTTACGAAGTCACCTTCTTGGATAAGTATTTTTTGAACTCTGCCCGGAACTTTAGAGGAGACGCTGACCGTACGGGATTCCATCTGGCCCTGAAGCGGAGGTTTGGGCGGAAAGGCCGCTTGATAAATGCCCCAAACAATAAAAGTAACTAGGGCAATTAAAAGTACAAGGAGAAGAATAGTTCCGAAACGTAAAGATTTCTTTTCATCGGTTTCTATCTCCTGCTGAAAGTTGTTGGAAGGATTTTCTGCAGAAGTATTATTCTTGTTTTGTTCTGTCATGTTATTGCTCAACTATTACGTTCTTGTCGTTTACCGCATTCATAAAGTCTGCCATTTTTCCGGCAATTGCATGAAGCATTGCATAATTTGAGACAAATTCAAAGGCCGCAAGACGGCGCCCTACCTCAGCTTTAAGAAGTTGAGAACGAGCCTCTGTCACATCAAGAGCTGTGTTTAAGCCCTCATCAAAACCTTTATTTTTTAGCTGCAGGTTTTCTCTGGCCAATGTAACCGTGGAGGCACTGAGCTTATATTGATCAATCGCATTTTGGGTCTTCAGCCATGCAACTTCAATGGCTGTTCTGACAGCGTTGACTGCTTCGGCTTTGCCGGCTTCTGCTTGTTCTAACGTGGCTTCCGCACTTCTGACCGAGGCTCTTCGGTCTTTGGCATCCCAAAGTGTGAAATTTACACCAACTCCGGCAATCCAATTCGGTTCCACTAGGGTCTGGTAGTGCTTAATAAAGTTATATTGACCGAATGCAAAAACTTGGGGTGCCCATGCACTTTTAGCAGCCTTAATGCCCTCGTTAGCTTGATTCGCCTGAGCTTGAATAACGGCTAGCTGAGGGTTGGAGGCCAGAGCTGTGTCAACCCAGTACTTAAGAGGCTTCATCGGACCCTTAAGAACGAAGAGCGGGGTAGTCAATTTACCGAACTGCTCATCTCTTAAAAGCCGGGAAAGCTGAAGCGTGGCGACTTTGACATTATCTTTTGCTTTTAAGTATTCGCGGTGCGTGTTGTCTCGAGAGACCTGGACTGACATTCTCTCGACTTTGCTGATCATCCCCTGTTTTTCGAATTTCAAGGCTTTTTGAAGTTCTTTATTTTGCTGATCCAGCATGGCCTTCTGCAGTTTTTCTACGGAAACCGCCAGTTGGAGTCCAAAATAATAGCCCGCTAATTGTGCATCAAGTTCTTCGGAAGTCAGATGTTTATTAGCAATGGCTTCATCTACCGCATATTTGCTGGCTTCTTGGGCCGCAGTGATTTTGCCGCCTGTATAAATCGGCCAAGTTGCCGTGGCAGCGGCACGAGGTCCGTTCAATGAATACTTTTCATCCAGTCCGATAGGAATGGAACCCAGCATGGGTAAAGAAATATCTTTATGAATATCGATCTTCTTTTGGCCGGCGATTTGAACGGCCTGAACGCTGACAGTTGGGCCGCCTAAAGTCTTGATAGATTCTCGAGCTTCTTCTTTGCTTCGTACCGCGGCTGAGCTTGCTTTGAGCTTATCACTTCTCTCATATAACCAGGTTCTTGCCACCGGGAAACTCAAGGGAAGTTTCTCTTGGGTAAAAGAGCCGACTGTAACGACAGTCCTGTCGGTAGCAAATGCAGGCTGCATTAGAGCAGCAATCAAAATGGCTAATAATGAACAACGCATTTAAGGGATATAAGGGAAATCTCTAGTTGGAAAATAATATCATTTTTTACATTTCGATGACGAAATCTTGATGATTTTGGGCGTAATCCATAAATGACGGGGAAATAGAAGAAGTTAGCGGGAATAGATAGAAATTAATAACTTTTAAATATTTAGCCAAGAGTAATGTTTTGAAATTTAGGGTCCGGCCAAGGTATTCTGCCTAAGAGGTTGATTTTCCTACCAGGTTGTTATTCTTCTAATAACAAATCTCAAAGCTTCAAAGAAGCTTTCCAGATTTAATACCAAGCTGAAAGTGGTCCTGAGTACATTAGGTGCTCAACGGGAGTTAATAAATTTCAGAGGACGCTAAATGAATTGGGACTGGCAAATAACCTTATAGATTTGAAACACTTAAGCTATGAGCCAGCCCGCAATTTAAACAAAAATCTTATCAAGAATTATCTTATCAAGGAATTGACAACTTGTCGCAGAATCAAAGATCGAACGTAGCAATTTTACTAATAGATCAGTTAAAAAAACTGTCTAGCAGTTGTAGCCATGAAAGAGGACAATAAGTATTTCCCTCTCAACTCAGCAGTTCCCGTAAATGGCTATCTTCAATCTCAAGAAGCTGAGGAAGGCCTTCAAGAGCAGTTGAATTCTGCGAAGAGAAGCAATGATGAATGATTTGAGCCTTACTTATCGGAGTGCCTACGGCTACCGTCAGCAAGTAGCAAATGGGTAACGGAGAAGAAACTACATATCAATAGAATTCTATCCATGATCCAACAATCTTATTTTGCCTTGTGGCTTGAATTGGATTTACCTTTACTATTGACTCCCAAAATGCCAACCGCAGCAACGGCGATCACGATAAATAATAAAAAGAATTCTCCCATTTATTGTTCCTCCTCTTTTCTGTGTAAACCCAATTTATAGGTTATATACAAACTCAAAACTAGGTTCAAACATGAAACTAGGCAGCCAAACATTACATCTTGAAATAAGTCCCAAATATGGGAGGGGATTTCTAACTTCTCCAAAACATCGACAGCTTTTTTAACGCCCTTATTTGATGCGATATCTAACTATCCAATAAATGTCTCATTTTGTCTTGTTATCGTTTCGGTATGCCATATCTATTTTAACGAGCAGAGCAATTCCGCATTGAACTTAATTGGATGCACAGTCAGCTCTCAGAACTTGAATGAAAAGCCTAAAGCAATGCCAATCAAGAGCGTAATCTATGTCTCTAGTTTGGTGTCAGATTTCGGGAAGCACTCGAAAGAGCCGTTAAATTATGGCAGAAATCCTCAGATGAGTAAGTGGTGCTTTTTGTAGGGTTTGATTCTGGATTTTCTTATAAGCCCGGAGTGTCAACGGGTCATGGCCTCCCCAACAGGAATCGAACCTGTACTTCAGTCTTAGGAGGACC
>UQNA01000056.1 GCA_900542195.1 uncultured Sutterella sp.
GTTGTATCCATTCAACTATGGGGAGCCAAGTCTCGCAATTCTAACCGAATTTTTACGCCTCTGTAAATTTGATTTGCGAGGTAAAATAACGGGTTCGAAAGTAGTTGACCGTAACCACTTCCTTTAAAGCATGGCAGAAGAAATTAATAAGACAAACCAAGATTATTCCGAGTCTTCCATTAGAGTTCTGAAGGGACTTGAGCCGGTAAAACAGCGGCCGGGAATGTATACCTTAACCGACAATCCGCTGCACATCATCCAGGAAGTAATTGATAACGCCAGTGATGAAGTGCTCGCCGGTTTCGGAACTAAGATTATTTTGACTCAGCACGCTGACGGTTCGGTTTCGGTAGAAGATGACGGCCGAGGAATTCCTATCGGTATCCACCCGGAAGAAAAATGTTCGGTAGTCGAAGTTGTCTTCACTCGCCTGCATGCCGGCGGTAAATTCAATAAGACCAGCGGGGGAGCATACTCATTCTCCGGCGGTTTGCATGGTGTCGGTGTTTCCGTTACCAATGCTTTATCCGACAAGTTGGAAGTTACTGTCTGGCGTGAGGGGCTCGAAAGTACGATAGTTTTCGAAAACGGATACGTTGTTCAAAGTCTTGTCAGCGTTAAATCTCCTCGACTAAAGAAAGAGACCGGAACCAGAGTGCGCTGCTGGCCGAACCCTAAATATTTTGATTCGGCAAAAATTCCCACGGAAGCCTTGGTCAGACTGCTCAGGAGCAAAGCGGTTTTGCTTCCGGGCTGCGAGGTGGTCTACAACAACGAAGAAAAAGATATTCACCAGCGCTGGAAATATAACGGCGGCTTAAGAGAATACCTCTTAGAGCAGCTTGATCAGCCGCCTGAAATTCGTCCTTTCGAAGCAGAAGGATTTGCGGCGGACGATGATGAAAACTTCTCTGCCGGTGAGGGTGCCAGCTGGGTTGTGGTATGGACTGAAGAAGGTCGCTTAGAAAGAGAAAGCTTTGTTAACTTGATTCCTACCCCGCAGGGCGGAACTCATGAAGCAGGTCTCAAGGACGGTATCTTTCAAGCCTTGAAGTCGTTTATTGAACAGCATGGCCTTTCTCAGAAAGGCGTAAAACTAATCGGCGACGATATTTTCACGCGTGCAAGTTTTGTATTGAACGCTAAGGTCTTGGATCCGCAATTCCAAGGTCAGGTTAAGGAAAAGTTAATCAGCCGTGATGCACTAAAGCTCGTTTCTGCTTTCGTTCGTCCTCAAATGGAATTTTGGCTTAACAGCCACATTGAAGATGGCAAGAAGTTAGCTGAGTTGGTTATTAAACAAGCTCAGGTTCGTCAAAAGTCCGTTACTAAAGTCGCTAAGAGAAAAGGCTCATCTGTCGCCGTTCTTCCCGGCAAACTGACTGATTGCTTAAGTGAAGATATTTCTCGCAACGAACTCTTCCTGGTGGAAGGTGATTCCGCCGGCGGTTCGGCCAAGAAAGCTCGTGATAAAGAGTTCCAAGCGATTTTGCCTTTAAGAGGAAAGGTTTTAAATACATGGGAAGTGGATCGTAATCTTCTTTTCGGCAATAAAGAAATTCATGATATTTCAGTGGCCATCGGAGTGGATCCTCACGGTCCCGACGATAATCCGAATTTGTCTTCTCTAAGATACGGCAAAATTTGCTTCATGGCCGATGCTGACGTTGACGGCTCTCACATTGAAGTGTTGCTGACGGCTCTTTTCTATAAGCATTTCCCGAAACTAATTGATGAAGGGCATGTGTATATCGCGGTTTCTCCGCTCTTTAAGGTCATCGTACCGAAGATTGGAAGACAGAAAGAGAGAAGAATTTATTGCTTGGACGAAGCAGAATTAAATAAGACTTTAGAGAAGCTCAAGAAAGAAAAGGTTCCTGAAAGCAAAATCGAAATTTCCCGCTTCAAAGGTTTGGGCGAAATGAACGAAAAAGAGCTCAAGGAAACTTCTCTGGATCCTGAAACAAGACGCTTGTTGCCCTTGAGTCTGGGTGGCATCAGCAGAGAGCTCACAACATCTGCCATGAATATTCTGATGGCAGCAAAAGAGGCTGAATCCAGAAGACGCTGGATTGAACGCCATGGTGATCAATTTGAACCGGATATCTAATCATGGCATCAACAGATAAAAATAAATCAAAGAGCAAAAAGAAGGCTGATAAAGAGCTGATAGCCAATGTCATTGAGGTCAAAGAAGAAGACATTCCGGACAACGGAAGCGGTTTTCTCTTCGATTTCGAAGATGAAGCTGAACATCCTGAAACTGAGCCTCAAGAGTCTCAGACAGCCGTTGAAGAAGTAGCCCAAGAGATACCAGTCATCGAAGAAGAAATGACCAAGGAAGAAGAGAAAACAGAAGAAGTGCAGTCTCTCAAGGAAGATATTAAGGAAACGGAAATCTCCTCGGCAGACGGCACTGAAGAACTCAAAGACTTTGAAGCCCTAACCTCTGACCTCGAAGCTTTGGAAGAAGTCGATAAGACTCTCGGAGAGGTTTCCCTAGTCCCGACTAATGATCCGACCGATATTGTTGAGCAGGCTCTAACCAATGACGATGACGGGGGCGACAAATTAACGGTAGCTTATTTTGCCAGCCGCGCTTACTTGGAATACGCTATTTCCGTGGTTAAAGGCAGAGCTCTTCCTGAAGTATCGGACGGACAAAAGCCGGTTCAGAGAAGAATTCTCTATGCCATGAGAAGAATGGGGCTCGTAGCTGAAGCGAAGCAAGTCAAGAGTGCTCGTATCGTAGGTGACGTTCTCGGTAAATTTCATCCTCACGGCGACGTGGCAGCATACGATGCTATGGTTCGTATGGCTCAGGATTTCACCATGCGCTACCCGTTGGTTCACGGTGAAGGAAACTTCGGTTCGCAGGACGGCGACAGCCCGGCCCATATGCGTTATACGGAAGCAAAACTGAGTAAGTACTCGGAGCTGCTTCTTGAAGAAATTGATGAGGGAGGAACCAAGTTTGTTCCGAACTATGACGGTGCTTTTAAAGAACCGGTTACTTTGCCGGCACGTCTGCCGTTCATTCTGCTTAACGGTGCCAGCGGTATTGCCGTTGGTATGGCAACGGAAATTCCTCCGCATAACTTGGTTGAAGTTGCTAATGGGGCTGAAGCCGTTATTAAGAATCCGAAGATTACTTTGGATGAATTGATGCAGTTTATCCCGGGGCCTGATTTCCCGGGTGGCGCTCAAATTATTTCTTCTGAAAAAGATATCAAGAGCGCTTATTCCACTGGCTACGGTTCTCTCCTTCTGCGAGCACGCTATGAGTTCGAAGAACTTGCCCGAGGCCAATGGCAATTAGTCGTAACCGAACTGCCTTATAAGGTAGGCGCAGCTAAGGTTCTTGCAGAACTCGATTCTTTGACAAATCCGAAAGCCCCGGCAGGCAAAAAGACACTGTCGGCTAAACAGCAGCAGGATAAAGCTCTCCTCTTGAGTATTTTAGATACCGTAAGAGATGAATCCGATACGGATAATCCGGTAAGAATCGTATTTGAACCGAAATCCAAGACAGTCGACAGAAATGAGTTCGTCAACATCTTATTCTCCAAGACAAGTCTCGAGTGCGGATGTAAATTCAACTTGGTTGCTATCGGCATTGACGGTAAGCCGAGACAGAAAGGTTTGGTTGAAATTCTTTCCGAATGGTGCACCTTCAGGCTCGGAACCGTTCTCAAACGTTCTCAGACACGCTTGAACGATGTCCAGGGCAGAATCCATGTATTAGAAGGCCGAATGTTGATTGTCGTCAATATCGAAGAAGTCATTCGACTGATTCGTGAGGCAAAAGATCCTAAAGCGGCTTTGATGAAGACCTTTGGTTTGACGGATGCACAAGCCGAAGACATCTTGGAATTGAAATTAAGACAGTTGGCTAATCTTGATGAAATTAAGCTTCAAAAAGAAATTGACCAGCTGAAGTCCGAAGAAGCCGCTTTATTGGATGTCATCAATAACGATTCCAAACTTAGAGCATTGGTCTGCAAAGAAATCAGAAGCGATGCCAAGAAGTACGGAGATGACAGAAGAGCGTTAATTGAGCAGGCACAAACCGCAACTCTCGTCAAGAAAGTTGCCGATGAACCCGTCACTGTTATTATTAGTGAAAAAGGTTTCTTGAGGGCTCGCACCGGCCATGGTTGTGACGCTGCCAATCTCTCTTTCAAGCTCGGAGATTCTCTGAAGGCGTCTTTCGAATGCCGTACCGTTGATAATTTGATTGTGATGGCTCACAGCGGACGAGTTTATTCAGTACCCGTGTCTCAGCTGCCTAACGGCCGAGGTGACGGTGTGCATGTGAGTGCTTTTGTCCAGTTCCAGGATAAAGACGCCCCCTTCAGCTATGTCTGCGGAGATTCTGATTTCAAAGTTCTTTTGGCTAGCAGTGACGGTTATGGATTCTGGTGCAAACTTGGCGACATGGTTTCTCGTCAGAAGAGCGGCAAGACGTTCTTTACGCTCAATGACGAAACAGTCAAACCTCTGCCGTTGAGAATGTTTACCGACGCGCAGACTTTAGTTTCTGTTTTGACTCAAGCCGGAAGATTTTTAGATTTTGAAATCGATGAATTGAGAAGTTTGCCTAACGGCGGCCGAGGTGTTGCTCTAATTTCTTTGGCAGAAGGCGACCGCTTGGCTGCCGCTTTACCGTCTTCTTCTAAGGGAGTGATTGCTTGCGGCTTAGGCCGAGGAAACAAAGAGCAAACTTATCCGATCGGACCTCGCTTAATTGAGACCTTCAAGATGAAGCGGGCAAGAAAAGGAAAACAACTCCCGAACAAGTGGAATTACTACGATCTGCTTCCTTCTAAGTTTGACGAGAAGCTAGAAGTTCCGGGTGCCAGCGAAGGCGAGGGCGGCGTTGCAGAGAACACCGAGACCAGAGCTGATGAGAAACCGACTGCCTCTTCTGTTTCAAATGCACAGACTATGCCTAAGAAAGAGCAGAAGGAAACAAGCAAAGCTGATGCAGATAAACAGCTCGACGATTTTGTTTTGACTTCTGAAGAACAAGGAAACACCGGTCTCTTGTTCTAATACAGTTCAGTCAAATATTTTTAATAAGAAAATGGGCAAGAGGAAAAACTTCTTGCCCATTCAGCTTCAGCCTATGGAGTTACTTAACTTCCTGTGGCCGCATTTTCTCCTGCAATTCTTCCGAATGTAAAGATATCAGCAATGGCATTTCCGCCGACACGGTTAGATCCGTGAATTCCGCCTGTAATTTCACCGGCTGCATAAAGGCCCGGTATCACTTGACCGTCACGGTCAATTACCTGAGCTTTAGTATTAATCTTGGCGCCGCCCATAGTGTGATGTCTGCACATGCCGATAGGACCTGCGTAGAACGGTGCTTTTACAATCTTGTGGCTCAGCATTAACTCGCTTCTGCCGAGAGGATCTTTCTTGGAATCAACCATTTCGTTGTATTCCTTAATGGTCTGAGCCATTTCCTTCGGAGGCAAGTTAATAAGCTTAGCCAGCTCTTCGATAGTATCGGCTTTGAAAAGAGTACCGTTTTCTAATGCGCGGTGATTCATTTCGTTGTAGTACTCATTGTTCTTGTCGAAACCATCTGCGTCGCAGACCGGAAATACGGTTTGATCGGTTTGGGCCAAAGTTGCATCTCTGATTACGTCTCGGCGAGCATCTTCAGCAACGTAACGTTTGCCTTCTTTATTGAGGAAGACAGTGTATTCGATAGCCTGGAAGATATCGGCAGTATGTTTGTATCCCGGTGCGGTCCAAGGGATACACTGGATGTAGTCCATTCCGACTGCTAAGCCATTGATGCCTTGAATTGCTTTAAGGACTTCGCCGGTTGAACCGGGCTGATTTGTTGTATTCAGTTTTGTTAATCTCGGATCAAAGAAAGCGCACATTTCCGGATTTGCTGCGAAGCCGCCGGCAGCTGCAACAACACCTTTGTTAGCTTTCCAGTATTCTTTTTTACCGTTTCCTAAGTCAACTTCCACGCCAAGGACTCGGCCGGAGTCGGGTTTTTCACGAATAATCGAAGTGACCTTATGAGAAGTTAGGATTGGCAGGCCAATCTTCTTGGCATATTGTGTACAGGCTTTAATATAATCACCGCCGCTTTGACCGACCGGATTTCTGCAGCGCGGCCAGAGACCGCCGTAGATCTGGTAAATACCGGGTTTAAATTGAACGCCTACTTTTTTCAGCCATTCAACACTTTCAGGAACTTTTTCACAAAGTGTCTTTACCAACTCCGGATCTGCTCTATTGTCACCGGCGGCAAGAGTCTGTTCAGTATGCAGTTGAGGAGAGTCTTTGACTCCAGCTTTCTTGTAGTCAGCTTCAATTGCCGCATTCAAGCCTCCGCCGGAAACCATTGTGTTTCCACCGGGCAAAGGTAATTTTTCCAAAACGACGGTATTAGCACCTTTTTCTTTTGCGACAATACCGGCTGATAAGCCTGCACCTCCGGATCCAATGACGATAACGTCATAAGTCTTGTCCCAGGTTTGAGGAACTGAGCATAAATCAGCAGCGGATGCTAAAGAAGGAAGGGAAGCGAAAGGAGCAATTATCGAGCTTGCTAGAAGCTGTCTTCTATTGATTGTCATATTATTCTCCAGGAATATAGGTCGGGTTTTCTCTCCCGACATAATCTATTTTAAGTATCCTGTTTTTCTTTTCAAATCCCATATTAAAGGTAAGCCATTACTACTTTATCCCGGGGGATAGCTTTTTTTTGTACAGAGTTGCAGTTCTAAAGTATCTCGGATTTTGATTGTTTCGCCATGACGGTTAATTGTTTCTTCAATGTTTGAAAAGAATTCGGCTCTAATCGGTTCTTTGATAGCAATGTGATCGGAATATGTACTCAGAAGACCAACATATTCTTTTGCAGAAAAGGTCCGAATCCTTCGGAAGAGAAAATAACGGCAGTCCTGAAAGCCGTACTTCTTCGCTGTTTCTGCTTTTACCTTTGCTTTTTCTTCTGTGAATCTGCTGAACTTAATTTTCTTGTTTTTCCAGAAGGAATAAAAATATTTATCGTAGAGCCTGTTGAGTTCCTGGCCGAGTTCCGGATTTTCAATGTACGGATCCGGATGGTTAGCAAACTGTGCAAAGATGCCGCCTTCCTTGAGGAGTGAATAAACTTTCGGGTAACCCAACGCTTCAGGAATCCAATGGAATGCCGTTGCGGAGTAAATTAAGTCGAAAGACTCATTTGGGAGCGATTCGTCCTCGAATTTGCAGGTAATTATGTGCAAGTTTGGATAGTTAGAGAACTTTTCCTTGCAGACATTAGCAAGATTTATACCCGGCTCGATTGCTGTTAACTGGCAGCCGGTCGCTAAGAAAGGAAGAGTGGCTTGGCCGGTGCCGATTCCAATCTCCAAAACCTGACTTGTTGAATTAAGAGAGCACGAGGCAAATATCTCACGGTAAAGCTCAGGCACGTAGCTAGGACGAAACTTTTCATAGTTCTCCCCAACAGTATCAAAAGAAGAAGCTAATTCGTTAAATATCATTTTGAATCCGTTGCTGCCTCAGTAGGTTAAGCACTTCTGATAATTGCATAAACGGCTCGTCCTGTGGTAGCTCCAAAATACAAGTAGCCCAACTTGAAGCATTCTCTATTTGCAATAACAGACACGGCTTTTAGTTCCGTTTTGGGGTTTTCCCGTAATATTCCTTTAAGGAGGTGATTACAATTGGTAATTAGATAATCGTGTCAGAGGCAATTATGCGGTGGCAAGGACGAGAAACAAGCAATAACGTTGAAGACAGACGAGGCCAATCCGGATTTGGCGGAGGTATGAACCTGCCTAAAGGAAAAATGGGTTTGGCTGTATTGGCGGTTGTTCTTGTAGCTGGCTATTTCGGCATCGATCTAACGCCTGTCTTAGAATTTGGATCTGATCCCGCAACTTATTCAAATCAGACTTATAAACCGACGGTAGAGGAACAGCAATTAGCCAATTTCTCCTCAGTTGCCTTGAAGAGCACAGAAGATACTTGGAGCAAGCTCTTTAAGAATTCTGGTAAGAACTACGTGCCTCCTAAGATGGTTCTTTATTCCGGCTCAACGCAAACGGCCTGCGGTTACGGCCAAGCTGCTATGGGACCTTTCTACTGTCCCTCTGACAACAAACTCTACGTTGACTTGTCTTTCTATAAAGATATGCAGAGAAACTTAGGCGGAGGGGGAGATTTTGCTCTCGGTTATGTCTTAGCTCATGAAGTCGGCCATCACGTTCAGAACTTATTAGGCATCGCCGACCAGGTCCGCCAAGAACAATCTCGGGTATCTCAAAAACAAGCCAACCAACTCTCGGTAATGCTTGAGCTTCAAGCAGACTGCCTAGCCGGGGTTTGGGGACACGATATGAATAAACAAGGCATCCTTGAACAGGGTGATCTGGAGAAAGCATTAAGAACAGCTGCTGCTATCGGGGACGATAGACTGCAGAAACAAAGCACGGGAAGGGTGGTGCCGGACAGCTTTACTCATGGCACTTCGGAACAGCGTTACAAATGGTTCAAAGTCGGATTTGATTCCGGCAATCCTGAAATGTGCAATACCTTTAAATCCGGTCTTAGATGATTTTTAACTCCAATTGAAATTCCTGGCAAGGTTTTCGAGTTATCTCAGCCGGTAAGCATCGTCGAAGTTTTGGCGATGCTTTTTAACAAAAGAGAAGAGTGGACGCGCCACTCTCTCTTTGTAGTATTAGCCTAGCTTTTCTTTGAGCAATTCCCCAAGGGTCTTGATACCCTCCTCAATTTTTGCTGGAGGAACAGTAACGAAGGACAACCTCATTGAGTTGTATTTTTCCTTTCCAACAGTATAGAAAGCAGATCCCGGAACGAAAGCAACCTTGCGTGCAACGGCTTCTTTCATAAGTTTGTCGGTATTGATGCTTTCCGGGAGCGTTACCCAGATAAACATACCGCCGTCCGGCTTCGTCCAGGTAAGTCCCTCTTTCGGGAAGTACTTGTCCATGGCTTTAAGCATGTACTCGCACTGGGTTTTATAGATTTCTCTGACGGCAGGGAGGTGCGTGGTCATCAACCCGTCTTCCATGATTTGGGCCGTGATGAGCTGAGTAAAGGTCGAGGTATTCAAATCGACAGCTTGTTTAAGCTGTGTGAGAGGAGCAATAGCTTCCTTCGGACCGACAACATAGCCTAAGCGGAAGCCCGGTGCCAAAACCTTGGAGAAGGTTCCCAAAGAAATGGTCCTCTCCGGTGCGTACAGCCTCATTGACGGAGGAGGTTCTTGGTCGTAATAAAGTTCGCCGTAAGGATTGTCATCAATAATCCAGAAATCATATTCGCGGGCTTTTTCTGCGAGTTTCTTTCTTCTTTCAACCGACAGTGTCAATCCGGTAGGGTTTTGGAACGTCGTAATGACATAGGCGAAACGAATGTTCTTGAATTCCGGGCCGATCAAATCAGGATTAAGACCATGCTCGTCAGTTGGGATTTCAATGTATTTCGGTTCGTAAAGATCAAAGGCTTGAATGGCACCAAGGTAACTGGGGCTTTCAACAGCCACGAGGGAACCTTTGTCAATATATGCCATGCCTAAGAGATCAAGCGCTTGTTGAGACCCGGATACAATCTGGATTTCATCTGCTTGAGCAGGAACGCCTTTTGAATTGATGTATTTAACAATTTGATCGATTAAAGGTTTCTCTCCGACCGTCGAACTGTATTGAAGAGCCAAAGCACCTTCTTTTTCTAGGACAGTCTGAGTAGCTTTCTCGACTTCCTTAATAGGAAAGCTTTTTGGAGAGGGAAGGCCGCCGGCAAAAGAAATAATGTCTGCTTGGCCCGCAAGCTTCAAAAGATCGCTGATGATTGAATTAGTAGAATTTAATACCCTCTGCGACTTTGGGGGTGTTTGATTTTTAGTTTCCGAGTTCATTCTCGCATTCGATTGGTTAAAACAATTAAAAACATATCCCAGGAGTTACACATTTTGTGATTCCCCGTTTTTGTTAGTCTAATTCCAATGTTCACCAAATATCTTGAAAAATACTTAGAAATCCCCAAATAGAAATCATCGGGAAAATTTAAAAGGAATAAAAGAAATGAGTGAACAAAAAAAGGAAACCTTAGGTTTTCAGACCGAAGTTAAACAAATGCTGCACCTCATGGTGCATTCGCTGTATTCCAACCGCGAAATTTTCTTAAGAGAACTTATTTCTAACGCATCTGACGCTATCGATAAGCTCAAGTTTGAAGCCATCAAAAAACCGGAATTATTATCTCAGGATCCTCATCCTTCCATCAGAATCGGCGTAGATGAAACCGCTCAAACTATTACTATCAGCGATGATGGTATCGGTATGACTCGAGAAGAAGTCATTTCTCATTTGGGTACGATCGCCAAGAGCGGGACTAAAGAGTTCTTTGCAAATCTTTCCGGAGACCAAAAGAAGGACGCCCAGCTTATCGGTCAGTTCGGCGTTGGCTTTTATTCTTCTTTCATCGTTGCCGATAAAGTAACCGTTGTTACACGTAAAGCCGGGGATCCTGCTGATTCCGCTACTCTCTGGGAAAGCAACGGTGAGGGCGAATTCACTGTAGAGAATACAAAACGGGATCATTTCGGTACGGACGTTATTCTTCACATGAAGAGTGAAGACAGAGACTTGGTCAGCAAGTTCAGACTCCGCAATATTCTCACCAAGTACTCCGATCACATCTCTACTCCGATTTTGATGGGTAAAGACGAATACAAAGATGACAAAGTCATCGACACCGGAGAATGGGAAGCAATCAACCAAGGCGCAGCTTTGTGGGCACGTCCGAAATCTGAAATTACGGAAGATCAGTACAAAGAGTTCTACCATCATGTTTCCCACGATCCAAGCGATCCTTTGACTTGGACACACAATAAGGTAGAAGGCAAAAACGAATATATTCAATTGCTTTATGTCCCAAGTGCCGCACCTTTCGATCTTTGGGACAGAGAACACGTTAACGGCGTGAAACTTTACGTAAAACGCGTGTTCATTATGGATGACGCCTCCCAGTTGATGCCTAAATATCTCCGCTTTATCCGCGGCGTAATCGATTCTGAAGATCTTCCTTTGAATGTCAGCCGTGAAATTCTTCAACAGTCCAGAGACTTGAAGACAATTCGCGATGGCTCTACAAAGCGTGTTCTTTCCATGCTTGAAGATTTGGCAGCCAGCAGGGCTGCAGATTACGACAAATTCTGGGCTTTGTTCGGAAATGTCTTGAAAGAAGGTATGGGAGAAGACCCTGCCAACAGAGAAAGAATTCAGAAGCTGTTGAGATTCGTTTCTACAGCCACTGAGGGCAAACAAACCGCTACATTAGAAGGCTATCTCGCCAGAATGAAGACAGGCCAGAACAGCATCTATTATGTTACCGGCGACACACCGGAAGCAGCCGCTAAGAGTCCGCTGCTTGAACTCTTCAAGAAGAAGGATGTTGAAGTTCTCCTCATGGGTGGCCCAATCGATGAGTGGCTCATGCAGTTCATGACTGAATTTGAAGGAAAGTCTTTTGTCAATATTGCTAAGGGAGATTTGGATCTCGGCGATTTGTCTGACAAGAACGAAAAAGAAGAAAAGGAAAAACTTCAAGTTGAATTCAAGCCTTTAATCGATAAGTTCAAAGAGGCCTTAGGTTCTTCCGTCCAGGACGTCCGCATGACATTAAGACTGACGGATTCTCCGGCATGTATCGTTAATGATGAAAACGCTTTAAATCCGGCTTTCGTCAGAATGATGAAGATGGCCGGACAGGAAGTTCCTGAAAGTAAGCCGATTTTGGAATTGAATCCGAATAATCCTTTGGTTGCTCGTTTGCAGGAAAAGGATGCTTTCTCTCCGGATTGGGCAAAACTCCTGTTAGAACAAGCACAGTTAATGGAAGGTGAAACTCTGGAAGATCCGGCAGGCTTTGTTCAAAGAATGAATACCATGTTGGTTGATTCAATGCACGCTAAAGCCAATTAATCCGACTAACTAAATAAGTTCACGTTCGCCTCTTCTCTCTATCAGAGAGGAGGCTAATTTTTTTTACCTCCATATAAGCAAAGAGCGTATCCCTCGAATACCCACTTCTTGAAAAGGAGTTCTCTTAATGTCTCTATAATTCCTTTTCAAATTTGGTTAGTTGCAGCGAGATTATTTCGAAAGGCATATTTATGGCAAAGAAAAAAGTAAGAACCCCGGTAGATTTTTCAGAATTGGGCGGTTATAGATATTTGCATTTCGGCTCCGAGTGGATTCAAGGAGGAATGCAGATTAATCGTCCTTACCGTCTTGCCCTTGAGTATCAGCAGTCGATGATGGCTTTGGCATTGTTTGAACCTCATCCGAAGGAAATTCTTCAGCTAGGGCTCGGTGCAGCCGGCTTTGCCAAATTTACTTGGAAATATCTTCCTGAAGCAAAAACTACAGTCGTTGAAATTTCAGAAGATGTCTATATGGCCTGTCGGATGTGGTTCAAGCTTCCTGAAGAAGATGACCATCTGAAGATTGTGTTTGAAGACTGCAAGAAATATCTGTCTGACGGAAATTTCGAACCTGCCGATTGGCTTTTGGTAGATATTTACGATGCTGAAGCTTGGGGGCCGGTATACGATGATGTGCCTTTCTATCGTCTTTGCAGGAAAGCACTCCGAGAGGGAGGAGTAGCCAGCTTTAACTTATTCGGGGGAGAAGATTTCGAAAAAAGCTATGCAGCGATTTCTGAGGCGTTTTACGGTCAAGTACTCATCATGCCTGAAGTTCAAGAAGGAAACCGTATCGTGATTGCTTCTAAAGGTGAAAAGAAAGATTACTCCATTGAACAATTGAAAGAGCGAGCTGCAGAAATTCAAGCGCGACTGAAGGTTCCTGCCAAGAAATGGATAAGGATGCTGCAGAAAGAAAACTCTCTTTCTAATGAGTTCAAGTTTTAGACTTCTTAGATTCCTCTGCTTTTAGTCAATCTGGCAGAGCATAGTCAATCGAAAAAGAGGCTTTTTTCGGCCTCTTTTCTGCCTCGAAGCTCAAGTACCGGGCTTCATTTGTTTGACTTTTTTCTTCTCTGGTTTTTCAAGAAGCTTTTCTTTATATTCGCAGAGGTCTTTAATCGGACAGCGCCAGCATTCGGGAGCTCTGGCTTTGCAGATGTAGCGGCCGAGAAGAATAAACCAGTGATGAGCATGGACCCGGTACTCTAAAGGCGTGTACCGTTCCATTTTGATTTGAACTTGCTCAGGTGTTTTTCCGGTAGCGTATTTTGTGCGGTTGGCAACGCGGAAAACATGCGTATCCACAGCGATTTTCGGCTCACCGAAAGCAACATTCATCACCACGCTGGCGGTTTTTTTGCCGACGCCCGGAAGCTCAACAAGCTTGTCAAATTCTTGAGGAACTTGACTGTGGTACTGATCGACCAGAGTTCGGCATAGTTCCATCACATTTTTGGTCTTAGTTCTGAAAAGTCCAATCTTCTTGATGTGGTTAAGAAAGGTTTCCGGGCCCATCTCCAACAGCTTTTCAGGAGTGTTTGCGATAGGAAAAATATTTCGAGTCGCTTCATTGACACTCTTGTCGGTGGCCTGAGCAGAAAGAACGACGGCAATTAACAACTCAAAAGGAGTGGAATATTCCAATTCGCTTTTGGGGTTAGGATTGTCCGCTTGGAGCACCTTTAAAATCTCGATTCTTTTTGCCTGATTCATGATTTTTTCTTTAAAAGCTTTGCAAGGAGATCTTTCTTAGCCGCCGCTGATCCTTTGGCATTGAGCTTGGCCTCTTTTTCTTCTTCTATCTGCTTTCTGCGCAGATTCCGGTCATTAAACCTCTGTCTGGAACGGTTTTTATCTTCCTCTGTCCATTCTCTGTTCGCTGGTTCCATATCAATGCAGTCCATCGGACACGCTATCTGACAAAGACAGCATCCCGTGCAATATACAGGATCTACCTGATGCATATGTTTTGGAGAACCGATGATGGCATCGGTGGGACAGGCAGTAACGCAGAGTTTGCATCCGATGCAAAGCTTTGGATTAATTACGGCAGTTTCAAACGGAACATGCTCTCCGCAAGATTGATCCAACGGCAAGATTTCCAACTCTAATAAAGATGCAAGCTTGCGGATGCCGTCGTTTCCTCCGGGAGGACAGCGGTTTATTTTTTCTCCGCTAACGATAGCTTTGGCATACTCCAGACAGCCTTTATGGCCGCATTGTTCGCACTGCGTCTGCGGAAGGATGCTGTCAATCTTTAGAACTAATTGATCCATAAAGAAAGAGGGTTACCAGAGGTTTTCAGCGAGAAGATTCCCGGGCTGTCCTCTGCGTGGAGACACAAAGCCCTTGGTTTTAAGGACATTTCGAGCGGATTTCAGCATTTCCGGATTGCCGCAGAGAAGAACACGGGATTCAACCGGATCTAACTTGCGTTCTGCCGTTGCTTCTAAATCACCGCTTTCAATTAAAGCAGGAATTCTTTGAGATAAAAACTGTGTGGCTTCGCGGGTAATTACGGGAACATAACAGAAAGAATTACTTGGATTGGCACCGAATCTTGAATCATCCGTAAATTTCTGAATGAGGTTGGTGTATGCCAAGTCTTCGGAATATCTGACGGATTGAACCAAGACGATATTACGCCATTGCTTCCAAATAGATTCGTCCTGAAGAATGGACATGAAGGGTGCTAAGCCGGTACCGGAGGAAATGCACCATAAAGTGTTTCCTCCCGGAATTCTTTCCGGAAGCATAGAGCCCCAAAGTTCCGGCTCTAAGTAACAGGATTGACCCGGCTCTAGAGCCGTCAGTACACCGGAAACCCTTCCTCCTTGAACCTCAACAATAAAGAATTCTAGGAAGGGATCTTCCGGAAGAGACGCCATAGAGTAGGGACGACCTTCGTAAGCAGTACCCTCAGCAAAATCTTTTTCGATTCCTAAACGAACAAATTGTCCGGGCTTAAAAGTAAAAGAATCCGGCTTCTCAAATCTCAGAGAAACTAATCCTTCTCTCCAAACTTGCTTCTGGAGGAGCTTAATGGGTACTGCTTTCTGAGGAATCATTCGAGTTCCTTTTTAAGATATTGACGTTTAACCAGCACGTCGCGCCATTCTTCTGCTTCGTCAGTGTGAGGCTTCATACGGGTGATGGAAGGCCAAACTCTTGCTAACTCTGCATTCAAGGCGATGAATTCCTGTTGATCTTCAGGAACGTCTTCTTCAGCCATAATGGCGTTAGTCGGACATTCCGGAATGCAAACTGCACAGTCAATGCATTCATCCGGATCGATGACTAAGAAATTCGGACCTTCTCTGAAGCAGTCGACAGGACAGACGTCAACGCAGTCGGTGTATTTGCAGAGAATGCAAGGTTCGGTGACAACGTGTGCCATTTAATTATTTCTCCAACTTGTAGGTTTTTAAGATTAAGCTCTCTATTTTAGAACTTTGCCGGGATATCTTTTTTGTCTGTTTGCAAAAAAGTGAGTTCAAAGGAGGTATTTTTATCGAACGGGCGCTTTTTTCGGTAAATGTCTGTAATTCACATTATGAGAAAATCTTTCTCCTAAAAGAAAGTAATCTCTCATTCCTCCGTTAGTATATTGAAAACATTAGAATGACCGCACAACAATTCAGGCAGATTACTACATGATCATAAATTCTCTTCTAGATACCGACTTGTACAAATTTACGATGATGCAGTGTGTGCTTCATCAATTTCCCGGTGCACAAGTTGAATATAAATTTAAATGCAGAAACGAAGGGACGGATCTTCAAGCGGTTTTGCCGGAAATCAGAGAAGAAATAGAAAACTTATGTACTCTTCAATTCAAGCCCGAAGAGCTTGAGTACCTTTCTAAGCTGCGCTTTATTAAAAGCGATTTTGTAGATTTTCTAGAACTTTTCCGCCTCAATAAAGCCCGTATTGAAGCTTACCCGGCAGCCGGAAGTAAGACTGACATTGAAATTCGCATTAAAGGTCCTTGGCTTCACACAATTATGTTTGAGATTCCTGTGCTGGCCATCGTAGGAGAATGCTATTACCAGAAGTTCTATCCGGTCCCCGATTTAGAGGAAGGAAGAAGGCGTTTAGCAGAAAAAATTCAACTGATTAAGGATTTGCCTAATGGTTCTCCGGGTCTGACAATCTCAGAGTATGGGACTAGAAGAAGATTTTCTAAGGCATGGCAGCTCGAAGTGATTCGAACTTTGAGAGAACAACTTGGTAACAAATTTGTAGGAACCAGTAACGTATACTTCGCGATGACCGAAGGGTTAACCCCTTTGGGCACAATGGCGCACGAATACCTTCAGGCGTGTCAGGCTCTCGGGCCGCGTTTGAGAGATTCACAGACGTATGCCTTTGAAATGTGGGCTAAAGAGTACAGAGGAGACTTGGGGATTGCTCTGTCAGATGTTTTCGGAATGAAGGCCTTTTTGTCAGATTTCGATATGTATTTCTGCAAATTGTTTGACGGGGCTAGACATGATTCCGGAGATCCTTATATCTGGGGCGAGAAAATCATCGAGCACTACAAGCGCAATCGCTGTGATCCGCGCACAAAGAGCTTGATTTTCTCCGATATGCTGGATATTCCCAAAGTCATCAGTCTCTACAACCGGTTCCATAACAAGATCAATTTAGGTTTTGGTATTGGGACCAACCTGGTTAACGATCTGGGTTACCCTGCATTACAGAACGTCATTAAATTAGTCCGCTGCAACGGACAACCGGTTGCAAAATTGTCCGATTCTCCAAGCAAGAGCATGTGTGAGGACGAATCATATTTGAAGTACTTAAGAGAGGTCTTCGAGCTTGATGAATGTCAAGAGGCGAAGGCTTAATTTTAATTTTTAGGAAGCATTAATGAAATCTTCGACATCTACGGTTTTGGCATCCGCGTTGATGCTGGGACTTTTGCCGCTTAATGCCCACGCTTCTCTCCCGGGAGCATCTCTTTCTTTATGGTGGGCAGTGCCGTTTGCCGGCATTTTGTTGAGCATCGCTCTGGGACCTTTGCTCTTTGCACACTTTTGGCATAAGAATTACGGAAAAGTTGCTCTTATGTGGGCAATTCTTTGTGCTGTGCCTCTTTATATTTTCTTTGACAGCACAACCAGTACTCAAGCTCTCGCACATGCTCTCATCGGCGACTATGTGCCGTTTATTATTTTCGTAGGCTCTCTGTACGTGGTAGCCGGCGGCATTCACTTAAGAGGCTCTTTCTTGGGGCGCCCCTCTTTGAATACTGGATTCCTTTTGGTTGGTGCCGTGCTTGCTAACTTCATGGGAACAACAGGCGCTGCGATGCTTCTTATTAGACCTTTGATTGAGGCTAACAAAAAGCGTCACTATCAGATGCACACCTATATTTTCTTCATCTTTATTGTTGCCAACATCGCAGGTTCTCTTACTCCCTTAGGCGATCCTCCGCTGTTTTTGGGATTCCTCCGGGGCGTAACCTTCTTCTGGACGGCTGAGCATCTTTTGCTTGTCACTGGACTTGCGGTTGGTCTTCTTTTGTGCGTCTACTTTCTTGTTGATACCATCCTCTTCAATAAAGAAGTTAAAGCCAATCCTTCTCTTCTTGAAACGAAAGAGAAGATTCCGTTCGGCATTGAAGGTTCGGTTAACTTTATTCTTCTTGCCTGTATCGTCGGTGCTGTTCTTATGTCCGGCTTCTGGAAGACAGGGGTTGAATACCATGTTCTTGGCGTTCATTTAGCTCTTGAATCCGTAATCCGCGACGGAATTTTCTTAACTGCCGGCATCCTCTCTCTCTTACTTACCAGAAAAGAATACCGTGAAGCCAATCAGTTCAGTTGGGAACCGATTCTCGAGGTCGGCAAGCTGTTCTTCGGCATCTTCGTGACAATCGTTCCTGTCTTGGAAATGCTTCGTGCAGGTCACGATGGCGCATTTGCACCGTTAGTTTCTTTGGTTACAGGTGCGGACGGTCAACCGGTTAATGCAGCCTTCTTCTGGCTAACGGGTATGCTTTCCAGCTTCTTGGATAATGCTCCGACTTATCTTGCCTTCTTTAATTTGGCCGGCGGTGATCCTCAGCTCTTGATGACTAAAGAAGCTCACACTTTGATGGCTATCTCTATGGGGGCCGTATTTATGGGCGCGATGACCTACATTGGAAATGCTCCGAACTTTATGGTTGTTTCCATTGTCCAGAACCGAGGAATCAAGATGCCGACATTCTTCGGCTATATGATTTGGTCCTACGGCATACTTATCCCAATCTTCTTGATGCTGACCTGGTTATTCCTTATGTGATCTTGGTATTAAGAGAGACTAGCCAGTGCTAGTCAGGAACTAGAGCCTCCTAGATGAAAAATTAAGGAGGCTCAAATTATTTGTACAGAGCTATTGCTTTTTTATTTGGTTTGTCAGTGTGCGGATTTCAAATCTTTCATATAAGCAGCCAATTGAACTCTATTCGGAAGTTTTTCAAAGAATAACGCTAACTCATTCTTTTTATCAGACCGACCCGTAAAACACCGTCCTTTAGGAC
>UQNA01000057.1 GCA_900542195.1 uncultured Sutterella sp.
AGCTGCCTGATCTGCCGCCAGAAGGTCTAATGAACCAACTATGCCAAGAGAGCCGTTGTTGACCTTTGTTCCTTCCAGAGGTTGTACTGAAATGTCGGATAACACATTGATGAAAAGAAGGCGATTTCCCATCGCATCATGAATGCCTTTGGAGGCATCCGCTAACCTCCTAAAAAAGCCCGGATCGCGCTGAACGTTATGACTGTGAACTTGAGTCTTTCCTTCTCCGCTTGCAAGACCAATACCTACGTTCTTGCATGCTCCGGAGAATCCGGCAAAACTGGGAATTCTGAAGTTAGCCGTGACGGCTACGCAGCCGTATTCTTTCAAAAGTGCTGTTGAGACTGAGATCTCTTTCAGCTCTTTACCGCCATCAATTGGAACGGAAGTAAATTCACTGTTACGGTCAAGGATATCAAGCTGAGTAGGAGGTATGCCTTGGGAGGTAATGGCTCGAATATTTCCAGGTGTATTGCCTCTTCCCGACGGATAAAGAGAAGCATAGTTGCACTCTACGAACTTACTGTTAGGAATATGCTTTTGGAGTGCTTCCCATAGTTCTCGATTATTGTCGACATCATCACCGTGAAGCTTGATTCCGGTAGGGCCACCACGGTCAGGAATTCCGGCATCCCGTCTTAATCGGTCGTAAATGTCGATGAAGTTTTTTGAGTTGACATGTTTTGCAAAGTACACAACAGGCAAGTTTTGAGTCTTGGAATGCGAAGTATCTGCGGCAAATACTGAACGTTCTAGGATAGGCAGAGTGCAGGTGGCTAACAGTAATGTCCTGCGCGAGATTCTCTGGTTTTCTTTCATGACATTCGTCCTTCCAAAATAATTTGGCCTCAAGGAAATGAAAAAGGATGCGTCTCTTCTATTCAAAAGTTGAAGATTTTCCGAACGAGGATAGTGAAACAGTAGGCAGCTGAAGGAAGGCTTGCTGGATTACCGTTTTATTTCCAAACTGAATTCAAATCATTTGAAAGAAGATGAAATCTTCAGTCCTTGTTTGGACTTATCTTATGGAACGGTGAGAAAAATATCCAATGATTTGTTTTCATAACTATTCATGCCTAAAACGTATAAATAACTCTTCTAACAGAAGCCTAAAGGACAAGCCTGCTTTTGGTTTGAAAGAGCTCTTGCAGAGGAGACTTCTTGATTCCAAGAGCAGTAACCTCAATTAGTAGGGTCGTAAGAGCCGTTTCCTTTGTTCAACTAAATATCCAATTCTGCTAAAATTTTTAGATTGTCTGTCTCTATAAGACACCTATAAATTTGGAAATATCAATGTCAGAATTAACTAAATTTCCTGGAGCTTTTACAGCCCCTATTCAAAGTGAAAATGGTCCTATCTACGTATTAGGCCACAAGAACCCTGATACAGATTCAATCGTCGGTGCAATTGCTGCTGCTAATCTTTACAAAGGCAGAGGCTACGATGTGAAGCCGGTTGCTCAAGGAAAACCTGCGCCTGAAACAGCTTTCGTATTAGAAAAGTTTAATTTAGATGCCCCTGAAGTCATTTCCAGCGTTGCAGGAAAAGATTTCTTCTTGGTTGACTACGCAGACCTCAAACAGGCTCCTGAAGACTTTAAGGAAGGAAAGCTCCTTGGAATCGTTGACCATCATAAACTTGGTGATGTAAGTTCCGATTCTCCTTTGGAATGCTGGATTTGGCCGGTTGGTTCTTCCAACACTATCCTCAAAGTCATGCATGACTTCTATGGAGTTGAGCTTCCGAAGAACATCGCCGGTGCAATGTTGTGCGCCATTCTCTCCGATACTTTGATTTTTAACAGCCCGACAGCTACTCCTTTGGATAAGAAAGTCGTTGAAGAGCTGGCTAAGATTGCTGAAGTTGAAGATATTGAAGCTCTCGGCATGGAAATGTTCAAGGCAAAGAGCAATCTCAATGACACTCCAAAGGCACTTCTTAACCGCGATTTCAAAGATTTCGAAATGGGTGAAAAGAAGATTGGCATCGGTCAGTTGGAACTCATTGCTGAAGATATGGTCACTCCGGAACTTAAAGCTAAACTCATTGAAGAAATGGACAAGGCTAAAGAAGAAGGAAGAGATGACGTTGTTTTGGTCATCACTGACATTCTCAAGAAAGGTTCCAGATTAATGGTTGTCGGACCTGATGCAGCATCCATCGCGGAGACTTTAGGCGCAGATGCTGATATGTGGATGGATGGTGTTTTGAGCCGTAAGAAACAGATTGTTCCACCACTGCAGAAGAAATTCGCTTAATCATTTCTAGCTTAAGGCCTGCCTCCGTGCAGGTCTTTTTCGAAGAGCGTACTGTTGTCAATCTTCGAAAAAGATTAAGAGGTATTTAAAATCGGTTGGCTAGACTTGGTCAACTTTGAAAGAGAAAAGAAATATGACTTCAAAAAAATGCGTTATTGCTACTAGAGAGAGCCCATTGGCTCTTTGGCAGACCAAGTTTGTTCAATCACTTCTCAAAGAAAAATATCCTGATCTGGATGTTGAATTATTGGGTATCACCACAAAAGGAGACAAAATCCTTGATGTGACATTATCCAAGATCGGAGGAAAAGGTCTCTTTGTTAAAGAACTTGAAGTCGCAATGCTTGAGAAGAAGGCAGATCTTGCTGTTCATAGTTTGAAAGACGTGCCGATGGTACTTCCGGAAGAATTTGAACTCGGAGCCGTTCTTAAAAGAGAAGATCCGAGAGATGCATTCGTCTCCTCAAAATATAACAGCCTTGAAGAGATGCCTTACAACGCCGTTGTCGGTACTGCTAGTTTGAGAAGAGAGCTGATAATTCGTGCTAGATTTCCTCATTTGAAAGTTAAAACTATCAGAGGAAATGTGGGCACTAGACTTGCCAAACTTGATAACGGCGAATTTGATGCTCTTGTGATGGCAACGGCTGGTCTCAAGCGCCTTGGCATGATTGACAGAATTAAGACAATTATTCCTGCTCCATTGTCTTTACCTTCTCCCGGACAAGGTGCTATCGGCATTGAAATCCGAAAAGGGGACAAGGAAACTGCTGAATTGATTTCCTTCCTTAACAACGAAGAAACACGTCTTTGCACCAGAGCTGAGAGAGAAGTTTCTCGTGCCTTGGGTGGTTCTTGCCAGGTTCCTTTGGCTGCCTATGCAACAATTGACGGAGACCAAATGCACCTTCGCGCTTTGGTGGGCAATCACAAGACCGGAGAACATGTAAAGGCTGATGTCTTCGGTCCGGCAAATGAACCGGAAAAGAATGCTCAGAAAGCACTCCGCATCCTTAGAGAAAATGGTGCTGAAAAACTTTTGAAAGAAGTTTTAGAAGAAAAATAGCATTGCTTTTTCCTTCTCGATCGATAGATGGACGAAGAGTTCTTTCTTGTTCTAAAGAATTGAGAACATCTCAGTTTCCAAGTTCTGAACTTGCCTGAGCTGTTCTCAAAGTTTTCTAAAGTCGGCTTTTCTGTATGCTTTCTCTCCAAGGAAGTTCCGTTGTGTATTAAACGCAAGCAGAGCGCTGAAACAGGATCCGCATTCCGATACCGAAAGACAAGCCGACTTAGATCCTCGATTATCCAATTGACTTAGAAGTTGTTTTGGGAGATGCTCGATGAAGAAAGTTATTTTGACTAAACCTGGAAATGCTTCAAAAGAGATTTCTAAACAGCTGGAAAAGGCTGGTTTGTCAAAAGATGCGCTATTAGTTTGGCCTGCTTTTTCTTTTCGTAAACCTGACGCTCCTGACACGGAAACTATTCTCAAAGAGGCCGACTTAGGAGCTGTCCTGGTAGTCGTTAGTCCGACGGCGGCTCAATTCCTGTATGACCAACTTCCAAATTTGCCCAAGAATACTCAATTTGCGGCTGTTGGAGAGCCCACTGCTAACAAAATCGAAGCGCTTTATAAACCCATTAAACCCGTGATTTTTCCGTCCGGAAGTGTGGATGTGAGCGGCAGCGAAAGGCTGTTCGAAGTATTCGAGGCTATGGGTTTGCCTGAAAGGGTCGTGATTGTTCGGGGACAAACCGGCCGAGAATATCTCTTCGAGGCCCTACAGGAAAGAGGTGTCTCAGTAAGTAAGGCGGTAATTTACGAACGAGTTCCTTTTCAACTTTCAGCTTCGGAAAAAGCTAAAGTTTCTCCATCGGATGCTCTCATTGTTTTGGTTACCAGTACGGATGCAGTCAACCATTTATGGGAAAGCTTGGGAGAAGAATTTGCAGACTCTTTAAGAAATGCAGCTTATTTTACAATTCACCATCGGATAGCCGAACGCCTCAAGAGCCTAGGTGCTGGGAAAGTCACGATTTACGATTCAGTTAAAGATAATATAGTCCAGCTTATTGCAGATACAGCTTCTTGAAAGATTCCAACTAAAAAACTCTGAGAAGAAGGCTCAGTCTCTACAATAAGCGGATATTCTTTTGGATAAGAGAGATGAAAACTTCTATTGCATTGTTTCAAATGAACTCCGTCTTGGGAGACTTTGAGGGGAACAAAAACAAAATTCTTAGTTTTTGTCTATCGCATAAAGACTGCGATATCGTTGTAACCCCAGAGTTGTCGTTATGCGGCTATCCACCGGAAGATCTCATTTTCCATAAGAGCTTTCTCCTTTCTTGTTTTGAAACAGCTCAACAATTAGTTGAGAGTTCAAAAGAATTTCCTAATATCCATCTTTTAGTCGGCCTTCCGGTTCAGGAAGGAGAAAAAATCTTCAATGAGGCTTTTCTCATCAAGAACGGACAATTATTAGGCCGCTATAAAAAACGCAATTTACCTAACTACGGTGTTTTTGACGAAAGAAGATACTTTACCGCGGGAAAAAACAGCGAACCTCTCGTGTTTGATGTAAAGGGAACCAGGTTCGGAGTCAATATCTGTGAAGATATTTGGCATGCGGAAGCTCCGGAGTTAGCAAAGAAAGCCGGAAGTGAAGTCCTTTTGATTTTAAATGCTTCTCCTTTTGAGAAATACAAAAGGGAGCAAAGAATTGAATGCGTAGAAAAGAATGTCTGCGCTCAAGGTATGGATGCCGTCTATGTCAATGCCTGCGGTGCTCAGGACGAAATCATCTTTGACGGTTTTTCCTTTACCCGTACTAAAGACGGTAAAGGCAGAGAAATGCCCGGCTTTAAAGCGGCTTCTATGCTTGCGGAAGCCGAGCACGGAGAACTCTTAGAAACCTCCTCCTTTGAGATTTCTCAAGGAATCGCTGATCTGTATTCCGGCTTGGTTTTGAGCTTTAAATCTTATATAGAAAATAACTCCTTCAAGGGTGTTGTTTTGGGGCTGTCAGGGGGAATTGATTCGGCTCTGGTCTTGAAGATTGCAGTGGATGCGGTTGGTGCCGATAAGGTTGAAGCCGTAATGATGCCATCCAAATTTACTTCGGATATGAGCAAAACGGATGCAGCTGAATTAGCCTCCCGCTTAGGAGTCAAGTATTCCGTTATTTCCGTCGAACCAATGTACTTGGCTTTTGAAAACGCTCTAAAAGAGGAGTTCAAAGGATACGGCAGAGACTTGACCGAAGAGAACCTTCAAGCTCGTATTAGAGCCGTTATTTTAATGGCTATCTCAAATAAAAAAGGTTTAATGCTTGCTTCAACGGGCAATAAGAGCGAAATGGCCGTAGGCTACTCAACGCTATACGGTGATTTGGCAGGCGGCTTCTCCGTGATTAAAGACGTCTACAAAACGGAGGTCTATGCCATTTGCCATTGGATCAATAAGGTTTCTCCGAAGCCGGTATTTCCCGAGAACATTCTTACGAGAGCCCCTTCGGCTGAGCTCAGAGAAAACCAAAAGGATCAGGATAGCCTTCCCGACTACCCGACATTAGATGCGGTTTTAAAGCTTTATCTGGAAGAGAAGAAGTCTCTTCAGGAGATTGTTCAGCAAGGATTTGAAGAAGAAACCGTTAAAAAGATTATTAGGATGGTGAAAAGAGCCGAATATAAACGTCGTCAAGGCCCAATTGGTCCTAAAATGACAGGTATGGCTTTTGGGAGAGATTGGAGATATCCCATCACCAATAAATATGAAGAATAACTTTAGAAATCAAATAGGAGTCCACAGTGAAACAGGTAGTAGCCATTATTAAGCCTTTTAAACTTGATGAAGTACGTGAAAGCCTTGCAGAGATTGGCGTTCAAGGGATGACAGTATCGGAAGTTAAAGGTTTCGGAAGACAAAAGGGTCATACTGAGCTTTACCGCGGTGCAGAATACGTAGTCGATTTCCTTCCGAAAATGAAGATTGAGTGCGTAGTGGATGATGCTCTTGTAGATTTGGCTATTGACGCTATTATGAAGGCGGCTCGTACAAACAAGATTGGCGACGGCAAGATTTTTGTGATGCCGGTTGAAGAAGTTATCCGCATCAGAACAGGCGAAACAGGAAACGCCGCTATCTAAAAGAAAAAGTCCGCAACTCGCGGACTTTCCAGTATCTTTCAGGAATTAAGGTGCGGACAGCAAGACAAGCAGCGCACCTTCACCTCCGTCATGTTCAGGGGCTTGCACAAAAGCCAAAACCTCTTTTTTCTGAACGAGCCAGACGGGAACTTTTTCTTTCAACACAGGCTTTCTTCCAATCGAACCGAAGCCCTTTCCGTGAATGATTCGAACGGCTCTATGGCCGGCTTTTCTTTGTTCATTCAAAAATAAAACTAAAAGCTGTTTGGCCTCATCCGAGGTATAGCCATGAAGGTCAAGAGAGCCCTTGATGGACCATTTGCCTTGGTGAAGAAGCTTCGGAACATTCGGAGCCACGCCTTTCTGGTAATAAGAAATCCGATCGTCGCTGGCTAAAAGATGTTCAATGCCGATTTGATCTGATAAAGAGTCTTCAAGCACTGCCTGATTATCTTTGTGAGTCTGTAAAGGTAAAGGAGCAGGCTTGGGACGGTTAATGTCGGCTAAGTTTTTAGCGTAAGTTTGTTTGGAAACACCTAACTTTGACATTTCCTTTTCAAAGAACACTTGCTGTGCATGGCGTTCTTTCTTACGCTTTTCTTCTTCGAGACGCTGTCGTTCTTTTTCTTCAGCCTGCTTTTTCAATTCGTCCTTCAAAGAAAGAAGGGACGATAGATCTTTACCTTTCATGGTTGTGTTATGCCTTTCCGTTAGATTCCAGGAAGTTTAAGGCATCAAGGGCAGCCATGCAGCCTGAAGCTGCGGAAGTAATGGCCTGTCTGTATGTCTGGTCTTGAACGTCGCCGGCAGCAAAGACACCGGGAACGCTAGTGGCCTGGGAAGTCTTAGTAGCAGTGCCCTTAGTAACGATGTAACCGTTTTGAAGTTCTAACTGACCTTCGAACAAGTCAGTGTTTGGTTTATGACCGATGGCGATAAAGACGCCCATAACCGGAATATCTTCAGTCTGGCCGGTCTGAACATTCTTGATGCGGACGGCAGTAACACCTGTAGCATCGCCCAAAATTTCATCGAGAGTGCAGAACTCGTGGAGGACGATCTTGCCTTCAGCGGCTACTTTCTTCAGTCTGTCGACCATGATAGGTTCGGCACGATACTTATCGCGGCGGTGGATCATGTGGACCTTGGAAGCGATACCGGACAAATAAATGGCTTCTTTAATAGCAGAGTCGCCGCCACCGACAATAGCAACTTCCTGGTTTTTGTAGAAGAAGCCATCGCATGTTGCGCAGGCAGAAACGCCTTTGCCTTTGAAAGTCTCTTCGCTTGGAAGACCTAAATATTTAGCGCTGGCGCCGGTTGCAATAATGAGGGCGTCGCATGTGTAATCACCATTATTGCCGGATAAACGGATCGGAGTTTCGTTTAGATGGGCAGTGTGAATTTCATCAAAAACAATCTTTGTTTCAAATCTTTCTGCTTGCTCAAGCATTCTTTGCATGAGGGCCGGTCCCATAACTCCTGCAGGATCTCCGGGCCAGTTATCAACTTCTGTAGTGGTCATTAATTGGCCACCCTGTTCCATACCTGTAATGAGAGTAGGTTTCAAATTGGCTCTGGCAGCGTAAATAGCAGCGGTATAACCGGCAGGACCTGAACCGAGAACTAATACTTTGGAGTGTTCAACAATGGTGGACATTGATTTGTTCCTTTAAGATGTAAACTTTATAGGAACGAGATTATAAGTACTGTCGATAGAAATAATAAATGGACAGACAGCAGGTAGCACGCAATGAGTAATTCGATAAGTCAGAGTTTCCCGCCTTCAGGCATTGAGGTTTTTCGCCGTAAAGGTAAAGACGAACCCTCAAATGTTTCGAAAGTTTTCGGTTCCGTCCTGTTTATTCTGTCACTTGTAGGAACAGTTTTTCTTACGCTGTCTTTGGCCACGTTCAGCGGTATGGATCCGGGATTTTCCATGGCCAACAGTTTTTCTCGAATCAGTAACGTTTTCGGAGTAGTCGGCGCTTGGGTTGCAGATCTGTTGTATTTGTTATTCGGGTGGTCAGCTTGGCTGCTTGTTGCCGGGGCTCTTTTTACCTTGATTCGTTCCGGACAGATGTTCTTTAACGGCATTTATCCGTATAAATATCCCAACGGCTTGCGAGTAATTGCTTTTTTTCTGCTTATCGTCGCGAGCAGCACTCTCTTTTTTTTAAGGCTTCATTCTTTTTCTTCTGACTTGCCGGGTACTTCAGGTGGCGCAATCGGAAGTGCCATCGGGACCGCTCTTTTAAATGCAGTTGGCCTTAACATCAGCACAGTCATCGCAGCCGTTTTAGTCGTACTGAGCTTCGGAATCTTCTTCAATTTTTCTTGGATAGAACTGATGGAAGGGATCGGAAAAGGATGCGAATCTATCTTGATGCGGCTTAGAAAGACACAAGAGACAAAAGAGGACGAAGAAGAGGGGATTGCTCAGCGCAAACTCAGAGAGGAGAAACTCAGCCACAACCGTGAAACTGCTCCGGCAGAGAAAGTAGTGCCTCGCAAAGTCCCTGTTCCTACAATACCTAATAAGGTGGAGCGCAGTTCTATTAGAGAGATTAAAAAAGATCCGATCATCATTACTCATCACTCGGTTACTGAACCAATTCCGCCTGAGCCCGAACAAACTAAACTCGAGTTTGAGGAGACTCCAAATACTGACGCATTGCTGGCTGGACAGGTCCCTCCTGAACAAGAACAAAAAGAAGACTTTGTTCTTCCGACTCCCAATTTGCTGGAAGTTCCGCCATACGATCGCCCGCAAATCAGCGAGGAAGAAGTTACGTTTACCTCTGACAGAATTGAACATATCTTGGCTACTTACAAGATTAAAGCCAAAGTGTTATCTGCGATGCGAGGCCCCGTCATTACGCGCTTTAAAGTGCAGCCAGGCGTGGGCATCCAGTCCAGCCGTTTTGTTAAGGTGGCTAAGGACTTAGCTCGAGGTCTGGGACAGCCGAGCATTCGTGTTATTGAGAACTTGCGCGAAGTTGACTGTCTGGGGCTGGAAGTTCCGAATCCTCCCGGCGCCGTGCAGATGATTTATCTCAGTGAAATTATCAGCAGCAACACCTTTAAGCTTGGAAAATCTAACTTAACGTTAGCTCTGGGTAAGAACGTACAAGGTGACCCGGTCACCATTGATCTGGGCAAAGCTCCTCACTTGCTTGTTGCCGGTACTACAGGTTCCGGTAAATCGGTCGGCATCAATGCCATGATTCTTTCGATGCTGTTTAAGAATACGCCGGACGAGCTGAAACTGATTTTGATCGATCCGAAAGAAGTTGAATTTGCGCCGTACGAAAAGATTCCGCATCTTCTTACACCGGTTATTACTGACATGATCCAGGCCGCCCACGCTCTGGACTGGGCTGTCCGTGAGATGGACAAGCGTTACAAGCTTATGAAGGCAGTGGGCGTAAGAAATTTTGCAAGCTTTAATGAAAAGATTGACCAGGCAAAAGGGGACGGTACGTTTATTCCTAATCCGTTTAGCCTGACACCTGAGCAGCCTGAGCATCTGAAGAAACTGCACTACATCGTTATTATTATCGATGAGTTGGCTGACTTGCTGATGACTAACGGCAAGCAGGTTGAAGGTTCTATTATGCGCTTGACCCAGAAGGCCAGAGCTGCGGGCATGCATTTGATTTTGGCTACTCAAAGGCCGAGTACCGACATTGTTACGCCGATTATTAAAACGAATTGCCCGTCGCGCATTAGCTTCCAGGTTTCTAACCGCTATGACTCCATGACAATTCTCGGAGAACCGGGTGCGGAGGAACTGTTAGGGCGCGGTGATATGTTCTATATGAATCCAAGTACGCCGCTTCAGAGAGTGCATGGTGCGAATGTAACCGACAAAGAAATCGATGCCGTAACTAGCTTCATTAAAGCTCAGAGAGAACCTGAATATACCGACGGCGTGACAGACGCTCCGGAAGAAGAAGGAATGCCTGAGGATGAAATTGCGGCAAGACCGCCCGGAGGCGAGGGAGATCCTTTCTACGATCAGGCCGTACAGATTGTTTTAGAGGACGGCAAAGCCTCGATTTCTTATCTTCAGAGAAAGCTGGGTGTCGGCTATAACCGCGCAGCTAAACTTATCGAAGCGATGGAAGAAGCCGGTATCGTTTCTAAACCTACAAGTACCGGAAAACGTTCGATTCTCAGAGGCCGAGAGTAACTCTTAAGAAGATGGACTGAAGGCTTGAAAAGAGAAAGTTGAAATGAATCTTGGGGGCTGTCTTTGTTGGAGACGGCTACCTCCGGGTAGGCAGAGAGCTTCCGGCTCTCTGTGTGCCATTAAGTCAGTCGATTTTGTCAGTGCGTTCGGTTACTGAATATTTAAAGAAGCCATCGAGGGCCTTTACGGTTTTCAAGCGAATTCTGTGCCGGTTCCTTGTTCATGCTCATTGGAATTCGAACAAGCTTTTTCTATGGATCTCCCAAATCCAACCGAATTCCGGAAAAACCGGCTTGCCAAGGACATCATTGTTTTCGTCGACCCAGTGAGCACCGTTAAAGCGAATTTTTTCCAGACACAATTGGATATCAAGGACTTCCTGAGGACGCAGAGAAGCGTTTTCGTTTAATTCAGAAATACAGATTGGCAATGTTTCACCGACTGCAAAACCGATATTTAAAGGCTCGATCCAGAGAATAGATTGTTTTTCCGTTTGCTGAAAACTTCCAAGCGGTCTGTTGCCTTTGCCGATTTCACCAAGCATTTTCAGCAAATTTAAGCTTGGATGCGGCAAGAAGAACAGCAAATCGGCACAAGTTTGAAGAGATAAAGAATCAGGAGGAGTGCTGAGTTTGGCGCCGTTTTCTTCCAAAATAGTCTGACTCAAACCGAATGTGGTATTGAAATCGAAGGGAACAGACTCTGCAGAATCTTCAAAGAGGTAGCAGGAGCGCACAGTCAAATTCTGAACCGGCCGGAGCAAAATTTTTTGAAAGTCTAAAAGAGCTTCCCGGCGAGCATCTCCACTTTTATCCAAACAAATGGTATTGATGGTCCTCAGAACGCTATCGAAAGCTTTTTTCTCCTGGGGTTCTCCAATTTTTTGCCAAATCTTCTGAAACATTAAAAAACCTCTTTATTCTCACAAAGTATAAATGTCATTCCAAGAACTCGACAAATCAGCAGGCGTCAGTGTTGCAGACTGGTGAACAATACGAAACCGGTTGTAACTATTTTGCGTACTCTATAATTCCCCTCACTTTTTGAAGAATGTGTAAATGAAGGAAATAATGCTTATTCGTCACGCAACTATTAATGATGTTCCGGAGCTTGCCAGGATTGAAGGCGCATCCTATCCCGCAGCCGAAGCAGCTTCAGAGGAAAGAATTCGTTCCAGAGTCGCTGTGTATCCAGATTATTTTTGGCTGATGGAAGAGGACGGTTCAACTAAAGGTTTTATATGCGGATTAGTTTCTGATCAAGAAATATTAGTGGACGATATGTTTGCGGATACTTCTTTTCATAATCCGGACGGCAAATGGCTTTTATTGTTCAGCGTGGTTACAGATCCGGCTTTCCGTCATCAAAAGGTTGCTTCAAGAATTATGGAAAAGGTGCTTGAAGATACGGAAAAGAGAGGCAAGACCGGCGTTATTTTGACATGCAAGGACAAACTCAGAGACTTTTATTCTCGTTTTGGCTTTGTTGATGAAGGCGTATCAGTTTCCACCCACGGCGGCGACAAGTGGTATCAGATGCGTTTGATATTTTCCAGATAATTTTCTTTGACTTTCAGGCTCACTTCCTTATATGGCAGTGAGCTTAATTTTTAGAAGTTTGTCCACTATTGTCTTTTTTATCGTTTGTCGGGTCGGAGTTTGCTTTATCTTTATCTGCCTTATCGTCTTTGTTCTTGTCGTCAGTCTTTTGGTTAGATACAGATTGAGATGGAGTGGACTCAAGCTGCTTGACATAAGCTTCACCGGAGACGTCGGTTGTGACTTTTTGGAACGTACCGACGATATTGGTCACGTAAACGGTGAACATCGGGATCATCAGCATTCCGAAGACTGCTTCAAAAACCGAGAGAATTTTGCCGATAGGGGTTACGGCCTGAATATTAGAACCAACGGTGACCGCTTCCATCGTTGCCCACCAAAGAGCGTCGCTAAAGTTTTTGACAAGAGGGTTAATATTTACTTCACAAACATAAAACACAAGACTTCCCAGATATACGCAAGTCACGAGAATTACTAAGTAAGTGACAAAGATTGTTGATGTTCTGCTGAAAGTAAACCATCCAACAACGATTACTAAGGCATAAACGCTGCGGATAAGAGGAATAAATCTAAAAACATAAGATAATTCGCTTGGGATCTGCCAGTTAAAGCATGAGAAGACGGTCAGATACGGAATACATACCAAGAAAAGCAAGATGTATCGAAAAAGATAGCGGCCCTTATGTTTAGTTAGAAAGAACTCAATACTCAAGTCAATGAGGAAGAAAATACAAACCCAAAACTGAATTTCCATATAGATTGGGCTTGCATAGAAGGGGTCGTTGAACTCAAAGGTATCGTAAGAGATGGAGCCAATGAGAATCAGAGACAAAATTAAGATGAAGATCCTCAGGACACCCTGAAAGTTCAATCTTTTTTCTTCAAATTTAGTCCAATTTATTGCCATATCCTCGAAGCCTAGAGTCCCTTGAGTACTAACTATGGACAGAATAACAAAGGGAAAAAAAAGCGGGTCTCTGATGTGACTTAAACGGGAAGTTGTGTTTTTGCAACAAAAAATATAAAAAATGGCCAAATAAGTTGCAATTTTAATTTTACGTTGATAGAATTCTCGAATCGTTGCCCGGGTGGTGAAATGGTAGACACAAGGGATTCAAAATCCCTCGCCCAACAAGCGTGAGAGTTCGAGTCTCTCCCCGGGCACCAAACCTTTAAGCATACCCCAGCAGACGCCCGCTTTTCAAGCCCTCCCGAGAAAAAAATTGGCATAATTCAGCATTATTTTGCACAAATAGCAGTAGAAAAGCAGTAGCAATAGCAGTAGTAAAAATTTCTTTTGGGATAGTTCTATGGCGTCAATTAAAAAAACTTGGTGCGGTACTTTTCAGGTTCAATGGTATGAAGATAAAAAACGTAAAAGCAGAAACTTCAAAACTAGAAAAGAAGCTAAAGAATTTGCAATAACTATTGAAAAGGCTCCAAAAGATAGATCAAACTCAATTACTTTTGGTGCTCTTCTAGCAGATTATCGTGATAAAGAAACAATAAAAAAACGTGGTGCACGATCTGAAACTTTGCGCTTAAATCGTTTAATTACTTTTCCAATTGCAAAGATATTATTAAGTGATTTGACCACTAAACATTTACAAAAATTAGTAGAAGAAAGATTAGCTTCGCCCGCACCAACAGGCGGGACGATTTCCCCGTCTACTGTTATTCGTGAATTTACTTCTATATCAGCTGTTTTAAGTTATGCGGTCAAAAAAGGGTTTTTAGATAAGAATCCAGCGAAAGGCGTTGAATTGCCTCAACCTCCAGAACATAGAGAAAGAGTTGCAACCGAGGAGGAACAAGAAGCAATTATTATTGCTAGTGGCTGGGACGGGATAAGCCCACCGGAAAACACTTCTCAATTAGTTGCTTTAGCTTTTATCTTTTCTTGTCGCACTGGTATGCGGTCTGGTGAAATTTTAAGTATTGAATTTAGCTGGTTAGAAGATAAAGTTATACACCTCCCCAAAGAAGCCACAAAAACGGCTTCTAAGAGAGATGTAGCATTATCAAGTGACGCTTTAAGATTATTGAATCTTGCGATTGAAGCGAAACAAGATAAATCCCCAAAGATTTTTGGTGGTGTATTGAAAGAACATAATAGAGATGTCTTGTTTCGTAAGATTAGAGATCGAGCAGGTTTAAGCCCTGTTTATGACTCGCAGGGCAGGTTATTAAAGGAAGGTTTGAACTTCCATGACGGGCGGGCAACATTCGCAACTTGGGCAGCTTCGCCCGACCCCAAGACTGGTGCGCCCCGGCTGGATGTCTTAGCACTTGCAAGACAAACAGGGCACAAGAATTTAAAGATGTTGCAACGTTACTATAGAGAGAGTGCGCAAAATATAGCTAAACGGCTAGATTAACTAACTTCTAAAGCCATTTTTGCTCTGTTATTTCTTAGTCTTTCAATCCACGCCAAAACGTCTTTTTTGTACCATTTCTTACGTCCCGAGTCCAATAATTCAAATGGTCTTGGGAATGTTTTATCTTGAATCAACAATCGAGAAAATGCGCTTGATTGTTTTCCGTAACCAAGTAACTTACAAACTTCGTCCCGGTTAAGAAATTCTTTAGTAATCTCTCCGGCCACTAATTCAGCCAATTTTTGATAATCAATTTCAGAATTCATATTATTTATTCCCACAAAAAAAGCCCGCTATTTACTTACGGGCTTAGGTTTTGTTTAATGCTTGTTTAGATTTTGTTGGTTCCCCAAGTCTTACCGATTCGGTTGTAATCGCTGGATTCTTTTATCTCAACATACATATCTTCATGCGGGCGGTTGAATCTAACTATTAGATTCAAGCTCGCCTTAGCGTCTGCACTTAGTCTTGAGTTTTTGCCAAAATAGATTTTCTTTTGAGCATTCCTAGATAATGACTCATATCGTTTTTGACTGTATGGCTCGATAGTATCAACATAGATACGAACGGCCATTGCGTCATCCGGCACTAAGACTCTAGTTTGATTATTCAAGATGATTGTTTTCATTGTTTTATCCAGATAAAAAATTACCCGCTTTGTTTAGCGGGTTTAATTCGTAATGTCTTGTTCTTTTTCTTCGTTGTCATCTTGTTTTAAATCTTCATCTTGATTTTTTTCTTCTAGTTGATTTTCTTCCGGTGGATTTTCTTCTGGTGGTTTCTTATCTATTTCGTTATTTAAAAGCTCAAGTAGGAATATCTGAGTGTGTATATCCGTATTTAGTTCATTTAAAGCGTCAGCCGGAGAACAACCCCGAATAAGTAAATTTCCAAAACTTCTTAAAAGTAGATTTTCCGAATATCTGAAAATATATAAAGGAGATAAAAGATAATTTAATCTTTCATATGAATAAGTTTTTATCGTGCGTTCTAAATACCACGCCGATTTTTCTAAGTCTTGTAATTCATTCCCTTTGTCCTTGGCTCTAACAATGTACTTAAAAATGTTAGCTATACCAAATGGCAAAGTTTCGAGAATATCAATAGGCTCAAGTACTATTTTGTGATTTGCATAATGTGCCGGATGATTGATTAAATCTTCTTTATTATTCATAATAATTTTCCTGTGCGATTCTGGTTAATTGTCTATTTGCTTTTTCGGTCATTAAGCGTTCAATTGTTTCTTTTAGTTCCGGTGCTTCTTTTACAAGCAAATATTCAATTTGTTTTGTAAGTACTAATACGTCCGCCATTTCTTTCAAGCTAGAATCCTGAGCTTGTTCTAGTCTTGGATAACAATAATCGGACGGATGACCGTTGTTTTTCATGTCAATATAAACGGCTGCTTTTAATGAGCTTGCTGCATATTCTGCGCACTCTTCGGCTAGTTTCGTCATTTGAATGCCAAGGCCGTAATGATCGGCAATTGTCTTTAATTTACTTTCTAATTCCTGATTCATTTTTTTGCTCCGGTTACTTTAATTTTTTGGTTTTCTTCTCTCTTCTCTGCTGCTTTTCTCTGTTTATATTTTCTCTGCATTTCTCTTAACTTTTCTGGATACTTTGCCCGGTATTTCCGGCTTCGTTCACGCTCTTTTTCTCGTTTAATCTCACGTTCTTTTTCTCGTTCTTTTTCTAATGCTTTAACCTTTTCGGATTTGTTTCCGAGCGTATTTAATAATCCGGCTTTGTAGGCTTCTACATAACCTCGCATTAGGTCATTATGAAATTGAATATGAATCTTGTAAGCCGGAAGATCTAAGGTCTGTTCTATTTCACGAGGTGCAACGCCTAACCTTGCTAATCTAAAAATTTGTTGATTTTGACTTTCCATTTTCTGTACTAAATAAAAATTTCCACTATTGCTAATACGATTAACAAGAAAAGAAAACAAGAAAAAAGTATTTCATTGAAGTTCATCATTACTCTGTCCTAACTTATTGATTCTTACTAGTTAACTTTCCCCTTTTGCATATCGTTATAAGCGTTTACTAATTCGTTATAAGTATCTTTTAACTGTTCGTTTTGTTCCCGGAGATTCGTATTTTGTTGCCTGATTATCTTGTTCTGCTCCTCCAGTTTTACTAAGGCTTCTCTAAATTGCTCGTGTGCTTTTGCTAATTCTTTATTTAGCTCACAGACTTTTGAGTTTGCTTCTGATAGTGCATTTACTTGCCTTGTTTCTATCTCGTAATGCTGGCGGTTTCTAATTGTTTCATTGATGTGTGAATAAAGAATCAATCCGAAAGCTGAAAAAACAACCGCAATAGTCCAAAATTCGTATTTCATTTTTTAATCCTCTGTAATTATCTTTTCTGCCAGTTCGCACATAATCCCGCATTGAAAATCTGGCTCGCTTGGATAATGTCCGAATCCTCGTGGCAATTCATCTAAAAATATTCTTTCGCCTTGACTGTTTTTGATTAGCCGTGCGCCTATGCGCCTAGATTGTTCGCACCGTTGTTTGAATATGTCGGGAAAATCATCTCTGATTTTGTTCCAATAACCCGCACCACCCTTAACGCAACCGATACAGTTGTTATTTCTATAACCTAGTTTGTACATAGCGGGAAGCTCTATTCCGACCCTCTGGAGTATTGCTAAACAATCCTCTTTAGTTAATCCTTCTTCAACTAAGATAGGCCAGATATGAGCTTGGTTATTAGCGTCTATAAAGCGATTAACCCGCTCTTGTTCTTCAACTGTATAGCCGAAAACTTGTAAATCATCGGGGCGTTCAAACTGTCTCCGAACTTCTTTTTTAAGAAGTCGGGTACATGGTGCGCCACGCACCCCCCCCCATATATCGCAACGAATCAAACACCCGGACGATTGAACCCTTGAATTTCTGGTTTTCAAGAATTTCTATGTTCTGTTTAAACCACCGCTCACAATCGCAGAAAAATCTGTAATTGTCTGGGTGCTCTTCTTGTACGTGCGTATAAACAATTTTTACTTCATCAAATTGTCTATTTTGTCGGTTTTTCTTCAAGGCTAAATAAGTAGCCACAGCACTTGCTGCACCGCAAGAAAACCAACAGATTAATCTTTTTGCAGTCATATCACAGATAAAAAAATCCCGCTCTTGGGCGGGTTCATGATTGAATTTTTAAGAAACATCGACACATTTTTTAGGTATGTCTATCAGATCGACAAATGTATAAATTTCATATTTAACTCATTCCACGAACCCGATATGCTTGAATATCGATAACTTCTTAACTGTTCCGTCCGGTTGTATTTCTTCAATACTTTCACGGCGGGAAAAGGCGTACACGGGTGTTATTCCTTCCCTCAAGAGAGCCATGTGCATAAAAACCATGAAAAATGGAGCACCGCCGATCATGGCCTTGTTTGCCAATCTACTTTTTGCAATCAAAGCTATTTGAGAAGACCGTAACATCAACTCCTTTTCTGTCGGTATATCATTAAATGTCAGCAACTCCTGTAACATTAAAAGGCTTTCCCCTTCCAAATCTAAAACGCCAGCTTCTTTTTGTTCTGGCGTTGCGGGGTGTTGGGTCAAATTGATTATTCTTTCCATTTTCGCTTTCCTCTCTTTTGATTGGTACCTAGTCACAATTTCGGGGAACTAAAATTAAAAAAGCACTCACTAATAAGTGCTTTGTTGGTTAAGTTAAATCTAAATGTTTAGTTCTAACTGGTGTTCCTGCGGAATTTTTCCAAGACTCTTTAGATCATCATGTAGCCG
>UQNA01000058.1 GCA_900542195.1 uncultured Sutterella sp.
GGCTGTTGTAGTGGTGGTAGGGAATCCTCTTCGTTCACGAAGAGGAGGATGTCAAATCGAACAGCTTCTTGCCGGAAAAACGTTGGAACAAGCAGGTGCTGATAGGATAGTTCACAGACTTGAGACAGAAGGCGCGGAATCAATCGTCTGCATGCTCAATCGTTTGTTTGCTTCGTTGGATTACGTGAATTATCCAGTCCGCAACGAGGCATCTTTACGTGCATTCATCCAGGTTTTCTTTTCAGGCGCAGGATTGGAACCTATCGTTGAACATCACAATGCTCACGGTCGAAGCGATTTAGAGGTTCGCGCAGGCGAAAAAGTTTGGTTACTCGAGCTCAAAGTTGCAAACGAAGGCGAAAATTCGGAAAGACTGCTTCGTGAGGCCATAGAACAAATGAGAGAAAGGCGGTACGGATACTCACTTTTGGACAAAACTCTCATTAGAGTGGCTTTGGTCTTTAGCCTAGAGAAAAAAGAATTCATCCGTTGGAAAGCGTTTGCCTAAAGCTAAGCGTCCACAACTTAATCTCGACACAAAAACTGGGCCGGCAAAAAGACCTAAGAAAATTACAGGAGACCGATTTCTAAAAACAAAAACTGAAGCTGTTACGGCTTCAGTTTTTGTTTGTGCTTGTTAAGTTCCAAGCTTATTCGTTTCGCTACTTCGCAGCTGCACCTTCCGATGGGTGCTCGGCTTCATCAACTTTGGTCACAAGAATCTGGTCAATACGATTCCTTTCAACGTCGATAACTTCGAATTTATAGCCTTCATAAATGAACTTATCCGTCAGCTTCGGCACCTTGCGAAGCATATACATCATGAACCCGGCTACGGTTTCATAAGTTTCATCGTCAGGGAGCTGTCCGAAATCAAAAACTCTTTCGACATCATCAATCGGAGTAGAGCCGTCAATCAGCCAGGAGCCGTCTTCTCTCTGAACGATCTGAGCTTCTTCCGGAGTCTGGACCAAATCGCCCATCACCGTACTCATAATATCGTTGAGAGTTATTACGCCAACTGTAAGTGCGTACTCATTTACAACAACTGCGAAGTCTGCTCTCTTGTTCTTGAACATTTCCAAAACTTCAGAAAGAGACAAAGAGTCAGGAACCGCAGGAAGCGGGGCGATGAAGTTTTCGTCCTTCAAAGAGAAGGAACGGCCTTCAATGACCCGGCGCAGAAGATCTTTGGAATCTACGTACCCGATAACATGATCAATGTCTCTGTCGCAGACAGGAAACTTGTTATGCGGGCTGTCTGCAATCTTTTTGCAGATGCTCTCGTAGGTTTCATTGAGCGTAAAGTAAACCACAAATTCACGTGCTGTCATGGCGCTTGGGACCAAACGGCTTTCCAAGTCCATCACGTTTTCAATAGCAGCTTGCTCACTCGGAGCGAGAACGCCTGCCGCACCTCCGGCTTCAACGGTAGCGACAATATCTTCTGATGTAAGTTTGTTATTGCTCTTTGTCGGCAGACCCAAGGTCTTCATGATGGCGTTGGAGACCACCGTCAGCAGCCAAACCATCGGTTTGAGGATGGTTATCAGAAACAACATCGAGCGGATAAGACGTACTGATATTGATTCCGGCCTACTCAGTCCCACTCTCTTCGGAATCAGGTCAGCAAACATAATGAACATGAAGGTGACCAGCACGAAGGAAGCAAGCCATGAAACTGTCGAAAGCATTTCAGGCGGACAAATAGGCGCCAATAACTTTTCGAAAACCGGAGTAAAAGTCGGCTCGCCTACGATACCGCCGAGAATGGCAACAGCGTTGATACCGATTTGGATAACAGAGAAGAAAGGTCCGGGTTTTTCTTGGAGTTTCAAAACTAAACGGGCCCTTTCATCGCCCTGCTCTTCAAGCTGAGTTAGGCGGACTTTACGCGAGCCCGCCAGAGAGATTTCTGCAATAGCGAAATAACCGCCTGCAGCAACTAAAAGTAGTATTGCTATTATTCTTAGAGAGATGTCCACGATTTTCCTCTTAATCAGACGACATTATCTCAGATTGAGGAAAATACGCTAAATCGCTCAATCATAGATAAGGATTTGTCCTGTATATCTTTCTTATTTGTCTCCTCAACTCTTGGCTTTCACCGATGAAGTGAATCAAGAGAGCCAGTGAATTTGCGTCAAGCTGGAAGCTTTTCCTCAATCTTCCGGCCTTCTTAAAAACCACCACCGTGTTCGCCGGAAGAACCCCTTCTCGGAAAAATTCATCCAAAGCACCCAACTCTCTGAGCTCATTGAATACATCTGCCGGGATACCGCTCAATTTTTGGAGCTCATCGACATCCAATGTTTCGAAAGTGGTCTGAATCTGTGTAACTAATGCTTTACTCATATTCTTCGCTCCTTAAAGATCGGCCCGCGGATCAAATGTTGAAATCTCAGAGAGCTTCTTGTAGAGCTCTTTCTCTTCATCCGTCGGTTTCGGAGGAACCGCGATGGAAAGCACCAAGTAGAAGTCTCCCGGGTCACCCTTCTTATTCGGGAAGCCCTTACCGGCCAAGCGAATCTTCTGGCCGGCTCTGGCACCTGCCGGTACCTTCACGGAAACTTTCTTGCCGGAAAGCATCGGGATGACGACTTCTGCACCGAGAACAGCTTCATACGGAGCAAGCGGAACAGACAAATAAACGTCGCGTCCTTCTACCTTGAAGCGACCGGATTCAATAATATTGATAGTGATATAAAGGTTGCCGTTAGGACCGCCGTTATAACCGAGACCGCCTTTACCGGCCAAGCGCATTCTTTGTCCGTCAATTGTTCCTGCAGGAACCTTGATTTCCAATGTCTTAGTCACATGGCGGACAGTGCCGTCAGGCTGCTGCTCCGGTTCTCTTAAAGAGAGGCTCACGGAAGTGCCGTTGAAAGCCTGTTCCGGTGTAATTTCCACGGCAGCTTCCAAATCTTCACCAGCCTTCGCTCTTTGTCTGGATGCTCTTGCACCTCCCATGGAGCTGAACAAATCGGCGAAATCGAATCCTGCGCCGCCGAAATCAAATCCTGAAGCACCGCCTTCACCGAAACCGCCAAAGCCGCCCCATCCCGGAGGAGGTTCAAAATTGCTTCCTTCTCGTCTTTGTCCGAGCTGGTCATACGCTGCTTTTTTCTCAGGATCGGAGAGGGTTTGATAGGCTTCATTTACGTCTTTAAATTTAGCCTCGGCATCTTTTTCTTTAGATACATCAGGGTGATACTTGTGTGCCAATTTTCTGAAGGCTTTTTTAATATCAGCCTCGGAGGCATCTCTTTCTACGCCCAAGATCTTGTAATAGTCTTTGTATTCCATAATGACAAATCCCTTATAAGTCTTGCTAGTTTGTTCTTTTTTAGCCATTTATTGCTTGTACCTAGCTAAAAATGGGCCTATGGGTGAAACTGAATACTCGAAGAGACGTGTGAGAGTCGACAAGAGCGGTATAAATCAAAAGTTCCGAAATTCTTTTTGTAGTGCGCAAAACACATCTTTCCTTCGTCGAGCCATTACCCAACGGATTTTCTCGGAAAATACAAATTTCTAGTAAAAACATTTGTTAACAGTTGCCATTGTGGTAAAAGTATTAATAGCTCAACCTTAAAAAGGGAAACCTCATGAAAAAAATTCTGCTTTCTGCCGTCGCCGCTGCGGCAGCTCTCTCTTTCAGTCAAGCCGCACTTGCGGGCGCCGTACTCGATAAGGTTAAAAAAGACGGCGTAGTAGTTTGCGGCGTCAACACAGCCGCTCCGGGCTTCTCTAATGCTGACAGCCAAGGAAAATGGACGGGTTTGGATGTTGATTACTGCCGTGCACTCGCCGCTGCCGTTCTTGGCGACGCCACAAAAGTAAAATTTGTTCCGCTGAGCTCCCCGCAGCGCTTCTCCGCTCTTCAAGCCGGTGAAATCGATGTTTTGGCCCGCAATACAACTTGGAACCTGACCCGCGACGCTTCTCTCGGAGCCGTCTTCGTTGGCACAATCTACTATGACGGCCAAGGCTTCTTAGTACCTAAGAAACTCGGTGTTAAATCCGTTAACGAACTCAACGGCGCCACTATCTGCGTTCAGTCCGGCACCAGCAGCGAACCAAGCGTCGCCGACTACTTCAAGTCTCATAACATGAAGTACAAAGCCGTTGTATTCGATACAACCGAAGCAACTCAGGGAGCTTTCCTCTCCGGCCGCTGCCAGGTTTACACCACCGACATGAGCGACTTAGCCGGTGCAAGAACTAAAGCCGCTAACCCTGATGACTACATCATTCTTCCTGAAGTTATCTCCAAAGAACCTCTCGGACCTTCCGTCAGACGCGGCGACAACGAATGGTTCCAGATCTGCCGTTGGGTTCTGAATGCTTTGATCGAAGCAGAAGAATACGGCATCACTCAGGAAAACGTTGACCAGGTCAAGAAGACCAGCACCAACCCGAACGTACAGCGTTTAGTCGGCAGCGGCGAAGATATGGGTAAACTTCTCGGCTTGGATAAAGATTGGTCTTACCGCATTGTTAAGCAGGTCGGCAATTACGGCGAAAGCTTCGAAAAGAATCTTGGACCAAAGACTCCGCTTGCTCTTCCGCGCGGTGTTAACAATCAATGGACAAAAGGCGGTATCCTGTACGCTCCTCCCGTCCGTTAAGATTTAACTCCGGTTAAAAAATGGCGGGATTCCCGCCATTTTTACCCGTTATTTGGAAGTAAGAAAAAATTATGTCAGGACCAAAAGGTGATGCCTCTTGGAGGCTAAGAGAAAGACACAGAAAAATTAAAGAAGGTCTCTGGCAGGGAGCTTTGCTGTTAATTCTGGTGGCTGTCTTCGGCTCCTTTATTTTCAACGTTTCTGCGAACTTATCCGCAAGAAACATCCATTCCGGATTTGACTTCCTCTTCGAAAGATCAGGATTTGAAATCGGTGAATCTTTAATCACCTTCAACTCTTCAGAGGCTTATTTCAAAGCTTTCTTAGCCGGCCTTCTCAACACGATCAAAGTCTCCGTCTTGTCGATTATTACAGCGACGGTACTAGGCATTATCGTCGGGTTAATGAGACTTTCAAAGCATCCTCTGATTAAATTTCTCGGTGCATTGCACGTCGAGTTCTATCGGAATATTCCTCTTTTGGTTCAGCTGCTTTTGGTCTATCTTGTCATCACCGAGCTGCTGCCGGATTCCTTTGACCCTATCCATTTCGGATCTTGGGCCGTGCTCTCAAAAGCCGGTTTCCAATTTGCCCTTCCAAACGATTGGCACATTTCTTTCGTAATCACAACCGTCTCCTTCGTTGTCTCCTGGCTGGCCCTAAGAGCCGCTTTTATTAAGAAATCGACAGGGCTGGTTGCGACCGTCAGCGGATTTCTGGGAGGCGTGCTTATCTCTGTTCTGACATGGATTATCTGCGGTTTTGTTTTTGGTTGGGATAAGCCGGAAGTTCAGCGCTTTGCTATCGAAGGAGGAGGCTCCCTCTCTCCTGAATTCTTGGCCCTCTGGTTTGGATTAACGTTCTTCACCTCAGCAGCCATCGCAGAAATCTTCCGCGCCGGCTTTCTTGCAGTGCCAAAAGGACAATGGGCAGCCGCTTCGGCTCTGGGAATGACAAAGACAGAAATCATCAGTTATATCGTCTTTCCCCAAGCCCTAAAATTAGCCGTGCCTCCTCTGGCCAGCCAATACATGAACTTAACTAAAAACTCATCCTTGGCTGTAGTTGTCGGGTATCCGGACTTGGTTTCCATTGGGAACTCCACAATTAACTTAAACGGACAAGCATTAGAAGTTATCGTCATCATCATGTCCGTCTTCCTGACTTTGAATTTAATTACCGCAGTCCTGATGAACTGGCTGAACGCTAAAGTTACGAGAGGTACAAATGGCTCGTAATATTATTTTCAAGTACTCCAACAAGATTTGGAGAAGCTTCTTTTATTCTCCGTTGGCCTCCATTCTTACGATTGGTCTTATCTTGTTTTTCGGATTAGCCGGCTGGTATGTTTGGAACTGGGGCGTGGCAGATGCCATTTTCAGAGCAGACTTCAAAGCATGTCTTCAGAATCACGACGGTGCTTGCTGGGGCTTTGTTACGGAAAAATGGCGTTTGATCATTTTCGGAAGATTTCCCTATGAAATTCAATGGAGACCTGCTTTAGCCACATTCTTTGTCTTATTGATGCTGGTCATTTCGGCTTTCCCTCAGACCTGGACAAAACAAGCCTCTAAGTGGCTTATCGGCGGCTGGGTTTGCAGTTTGGCAGCCTTCTTTATTTTGATGAAAGGCGGCATTTTCGGCCTTGAGCGCGTGGATTCCGACAGTTGGGGCGGCTTGCCTCTGACAATCATTCTGACATTGTTGGGAATGACGCTTTCGGCACCTATCGGCATTCTGCTTGCTATCGGACGCCGATCCAAAATGGCAATCATCCGCAACCTATGCGCCGGCTATATCGAACTTATCCGCGGCGTCCCCCTCATTACCGTACTCTTTGTAGCTTCATTTATTTTCCCGCTGCTGCTTCCTCCGGCATGGAGAATTGAAGCCTTCTGGAGAATTGTGATCGGTATCGTGCTTTTCCAAGCAGCGTATATGGCCGAAACTATACGAGGAGGCTTGCAAACTATTCCGCAAGGACAGTTCTACGCTGCTGATTCGCTCGGTTTAAACCGTTTTCAAGTTTATGTGTACATCATTTTGCCGCAGGCTTTTGTCACGATTATTCCAGCGTTCGTTAATAGTTTGCTCTCCACTTTTATGGACACCTCATTGGTCACCATTGTCTCCATGTATGACCTAACAGGCAGCCTGAGACTGGCCCTCGGGGATCCCAATTGGCGCAACTTCTTCCTGGAAGGATATCTCTTTATTGCCATAATCTATTTCGTATTCAGTTTTATCATGTCCAGGTACAGCATCTGGCTTGAAAAGCGAATTGAACGAAAGAAACAAGGCGCGCTTGCTGAAGCTAAAGCTCAAGCAGCATAAGGAATAAGACAATGCAAAAAGTTCATGAACATATCATCCGCATGTCCAGCAAAACCCCTGATCTTGCAGGCAAAGTAACACGTGATGATTTATGGATGGGGCTCATGTTTTTTGTGACTCATCCGGAAGACTTTATTTCCGTACTGGAAGATGCAGAAATTGATGAGAATCTTCATCCTGACGGGACGACCACCCTCAATAGAAAATTGAATTTCGGTCCCTACACCGTTCAAGACGTGGTAGAAACAATTCCGCAGGAGCTAATTAAATTCAATATTGACGAGACGGAAGCAATCCCACAGAGCCGATTCGAAGTTCAGATTGAAGAACCGGAAGCCGGCGTTTTCTTCCTGCGATTTACGTATTTTGAAAATACAGAACACGAGCAGGTTAAAGGCGCGGAACAATACAAGCCGTTAAGAATCCAGGCTTGGGAACAGAAAGACAAAGATGTTGCCAATAAGCTTCTTGAAATGATCGCTCAAGGAAAGTTCGTCTCTACCAAGCAATAACGCAGAATCCGTATAGTAAAACTCCCTGAATCTTTCGAGACAGGGAGCTTTTTGTGAGCAGCGAACCTAAGGATTAGATCTTACCGACGAGGTCAAGACCCGGCTTGAGAGTCTTAGCACCCGGCTGCCATTTAGCTGGGCAAACTAAGCCAGGGTTAGCTTCTACGAACTGAGCAGCCTGAACCTTGCGGAGGAGTTCCTTAGCGTCGCGGCCGATACCGCCGTCGTGGATTTCGCAAACAACGATCTTGCCGCTAGGATTGATAACGAATGTACCGCGCTGTGCAAGGCCTTCGCTTTCGATCATAACGCCGAAGTTGCGTGTCAAAGTACCTGTTGGGTCACCAACCATTGGGTATTCAACTTTCTTGATAGCGGCAGATGTGTCGTGCCATGCTTTGTGTGTGAAATGTGTGTCTGTAGAAACAGCATAGATTTCAACACCAATCTTTTGGAATTCCGCATATTGTTCAGCAAGGTCTTCCAATTCTGTCGGGCAAACGAATGTGAAGTCTGCTGGGTAGAAGAAAACGACAGACCATTTACCGAGGAGGTCTTTGTCAGTAACTGTGATGAATTCGTTGTTCTTGAATGCTTCAGCTTGGAACGGCTGAAGTTGAGTGCCGATTAAAGACATGTTTGTCTCTCCTTTAAAAATTTCGGTCAGTCTAAGACAGCATTAGGGTTTTGTCTAATGGACTATGTCTATTAACGTTATCGAAATTTTCTATCAGTCTTCTTCGTCCTTGATGGTCACGAGGTTATAGGAAGTATCTTCATTTCGTAATAAAGAGTAAGAAAAGGGATATTGCTTAAGTGGTAATACCACATTATGATTTAGGGCTATTACCAATGAACAAACAAGGAATTTCAGATGTCAGATCCAATCAAACTTCCTCCGATTCCAAATTCTGTTGTCGAAGCCTACAACCAGATCAAAACCTTCGAACCAGTCATTAAAGCTGTTGCAGCTGCAAAAGACGAAGAAGAAAGAACGCTCAAGGATCAAGTAGAAATTACAGAAATTGAAGCCGCTCCTTTCCACGAAGAAGACAGAGCCAAAGATTTTGCACAAAGACTCAAAGATCTCGGCTTGACTAACGTCAGAATTGACCAGGAAGGCAACGTTATCGGCGTTCGCCCGGGTACTGGCAATGGTCCTCGTTTAGCCCTCGGCGCCCACTTAGACACCGTTTTCCCGATGGGAACCAATGTCAAAGTCCGCAGAGAAGGCAACAAGTTCTACGCTCCCGGAATTTCCGATGATGCCAGAGGATTGGCTGTTATTCTCGAGGTTCTTCGCACTCTTCAGGAACAGAAGATCGAAACTGTTGGCGACATTCTCTTTACTGCAACCGTTGGTGAAGAAGGCAACGGCGACCTTCGCGGTTCCAAGTACTTGTTCAAGAGCAAAGAAGAACACATTGACGGCTTCATTTCCGTTGACAGTGCTGATGTTGAAAGACTTCTTCACGGTTCTACAGGCTCCCGCCGCTTTAGAGTTACTTTCGAAGGCCCCGGCGGACACAGCTGGAGTGCTTTCGGTACAGCCAGCGCAACTCATGCATTAGGCCGTGCTATTGCCAAGATTGCTGACCTCGAAGTTCCTGCTGATCCGAAGACAACCTTCACAGTCGGCACAATCGTCGGGGGTACTACAGTCAACTCCATTGCTGCCTCCGCTACAACTGAAATTGACACACGTTCCGTCTGCAATACTGAGCTCAACAAGTTAGTTGACCGCCTGCTTCCGCTTCTTCAGCAGGCTGCCGACGAAGAAAATGCTCGCTGGAAAGCTGAAGGCGATGCACAGATTAAAGTTAAGATTGAACCGATCGGCGAACGCCCGGCCGGTGATCAACCGGATTCTTCTCCGGTTCTGATGGCAGCAAGATGCGCCATGGATGTTCTTGGTATTCCTCTTAAGAAATACACATGCGCCAGCACAGACCAGAATGTTCCATTGAGCCTCGGCATTCCTGCTACAACACTCGGTGGCGGCGGAACAGAAGGATTCAACCACAACGTTAAGGAGTGGTATGACTCCACAGATTCCTACCGTGGTCCGCAGTTGGCTCTCATGACCGTTCTCGGCTTAGTCGGAGTTAAGGGCCGAAGCGAACCGCTCCTTCCAAAAAGAGCATAATTTGTACATAGTGCATTAAAGGAACTTCAAGGGCACAGATTTTCTGTGCCCTTGTGCTATCAGCCTCCGGGAGAAGCCATGAGTAAACTAACGATATCGTGCGGAGACATCACTCGTTTAGCTGTTGATGCCATCGTCAATGCCGCAAACTGTTCTCTTCTGGGAGGCGGCGGAGTAGACGGTGCAATCCATAAAGCTGCCGGCAAACAATTGTTTGAAGAATGTTTGCAGCTAAACGGTTGTGCGACCGGACAAAGTAAGGTTACCAAAGGATATCTTCTTCCTGCCAAACACGTCATCCATACGGTCGGACCTATTTGGAGAGGCGGTCAAGAAAATGAAGCCGAGCTTTTAGCGTCCTGTTATCGGACCGCCCTAGATATTGCCAAAGAATTAAATTTGAAAACCGTAGCGTTTCCAAGCATCTCAACAGGAGCCTACCGCTTTCCGAAGGAATTAGCGGCAGAAATAGCCGTCAAAACTATCCTGGAGCATCCATTTGACGGCGAAGTCCAGATGTGTACTTTTTCACCTACAGATCAAGAGATCTATCAAAAGAAATTGGACGAAGCCAGAGGCCAGAGCAACTAACTCTTCTGCCCACGAGTTACAAAACTTCTGTTGAACTGGTCAAAAAAGAGTCACACGCAATGTGTGGTCATTTGCTTAACTCTCAAATATAGGAAATGCGCTTCTACCATTGAAAGGGAAGCGCATTTGAAAGTTTATGAAGTTTCACAGGTTTTATCGAGCCAAATGAAACTTCAACTCAACGGTTCTACAAGAGGATCAAAGAACTGAGGACGACGGTAATCATACCGATAGCCATGACAGGAATTGTCCTTCTTACAACTTCGAACGGGGAAAGTTCTGCAATACTGGAAACAGCAATCGTAACGCCTGCGATTGGAGACATAGAACGTCCAATACCGCTGACTAATTGAACCGGGCAAGCCATCACAATCAAATCCCAATTTACTGCTTTAGCAGCATGCGGTAAAAGAGAGTTGAATGCAAAGAATGCTGCATTGGCTGAGCCAGTAAGAATAGAAGCGAAAGCCAAAAGTGTGCACATAACAATCAGCATGACGACACCGGCAGTGTTCTGCATAGAAGCAGCCCAACCGATGATGGTTGTAATTCCGCCGGACAGCTTCAAACCTTCTGCAAAGACCAACGCGCAGATGATTAGAGATACTGTGGAGGTAAATACGCGGCCCATACCCTGGAAAATAGATTTGGTATTGGCAACACATTCTTTGAAGGATCTCTTAGTTAGCAGATCGACCAAGAAGGTGATGATCATGCATAAGAACATGCAGGTAATGAGCTCAAGTCTTACGCCTGTATAGCAGAACTTCGAGAAGATAAACAAGAATACGATTGGAAGAACAGGAAGAATGGCGTAAAAGCGAGGAGCATCGGGCTGTTTATCTTTTGCACCGGCAGCCATAAGTTCGCTTCTCATCTTGAAATCATCTTCAGTCAGGCGTCCGCTGGCCAAATCCTTCTTATCGAAATATCTTTGCAGGAACCCGTGAGAAACAGCAATAACGGCGGCAGCAATCACGCCGATGAGCAGCTGGCCTTCCAAGAAATATTCCATTGCAGAAATGCCTAAGAGTTTTGAAGTAACAATGGAGTTTGCAGAAGCAGGTCCTAAATCCAAGCAGCTTGCCGTTACGATGACGGCAGCAGCCGATACTCTAGAGACGCCGACAGCCATTAAAAGCGGATACACGGTAAGCATCAATAAAACGCCGAGGCCTACGGCAGACGGAATAAAGATGTTAATGAACTGACCGACCAAGTAAGAAATGGCAAGCAGCGTATAAGGACTGTGGATATAGTAAAGCGGCTTTGAACAAACTTTAACGAAGGATTTGGTAGCACCAATCTTATCCAAGTAGTCTGCCAAGCCGGAAATAACCATAATCTGCAAACCAAGTCCGGCTAAGGTTGAAGAAGACAAGTTCGTTACTACCTGAACCACGTCAAGCAGCATGCTGTGAGTGACTTTCTTTCCTGTGACGAGAGGCACATTGGTAAATAAACCAACGGCGAGCAGCATTAGAAGGCCTACAAGAAGCAGAGCCCAAGGCGCATAGTATTTCTTAACGATGAGGTATCCGACTAGAACGATACCAACTGTAACGGTTATAAGTCCGAACATTATGGTTCTCCTAATAGTTTATGGGATATAGCGGTTTTCTATTTGGTCTAAAGAAAGCGGGGCTTTGACGACATATGGGAGCCCTCTCCGCTTTAAGGTTGCTGCTCCTCTTTCATCACAAATGAACGTAGTACCGGAACCAACCAAGTTCCCGTCAAGCATGGAAACTCGGCCGTTTACAATCGTGGCAAAAGCTTTTTCGGCTTCGATATCCAGAATGGAAATATCAGCATCTGCACCTACGGAAAGATGGCCTTTATTCGGAAGGCCCAAGGAACGAGCTCCATTCAAACTAGCTTTCACTGCATATTCCGTCAAGGAAAGAGCGCCGAATTTGACGAGAAGCAGACCATTTTCAACAATCACGTTACGCGGATAACAACCGCCGTCTGTTGAAAAAGAATCCACAACGAAGGAGCCGTCAGCTCTTTTTGCCGTTGCCAATAAAAAGCGGCTCACTGCAGGATTGACGCTGAAACTGCCGACACATTCCGTGTTGCGCGCTTCCCAATATTGAACGCCTTCACGGCCGGAAAGAAGAACGCCGATTACGCCGGTATCGGCCAACACACCCGCAGCTCCATCCAGAATTGCCTTCTTTACACCTTCATAATCATTTGAGTACCCAAGCTTGAGAAGACAAGTCGTCGTTACCTTGCTTACGGGAAGATTGTCTCGGATTACGAATCTGGTTCCGTTAAGAGGAGACAGATAAGACTCAGAGAAAATATTGGGGTGCGCCTTGAGCAGCTCAATGGCTTCCAAAGCTTCATCTCGTTCATTCAGAACTTGGCCGCGGCAATAGCTATTTACATGAGCCACATGAAGAAAACGATCCGTACCGGCTGCGGCCACAGCCTCCCTCAGTCCCTCAATGTTGGAGCCATGTTTTGTACTTCCCACATGCCAAGCAACCCAGGCTTTCTTTTGATTGGCGATGTCAATAAAGCTCTCACTAATGTCAAGATCCATCGGAAAATGACCGCCGAGCAGCTTTATCCCGATGCCTCCCTGTTCAAGAGTTTTGTCTAGAAAGTCTTCTTGTTCGCTTAGAGAGGGGCGAGAAGAGGACAAAGTAAAACCTTCCCGAGCGGCTTCCAAAACTGCGATATTTACACCTGCTCCTGTTTCAGAAACGGTTGAAAGAATATCTTCAAGAGGGCCGGCCATATCTAAGGTAGTACAGACACCGGCTTTGGCAATCATTCTTTGAGCGTGCTTATGGCCAAGCACGGTACGCATATGTGTATGCATATCAATGATTCCGGGGATGAGAACTTTACCGGCCGCTGAAATTTCCTCACAAGAAGGTTCGCAGATTTCTTCAGCAACCGCTTTTATTTTTCCGTCTTCGACGGCAACATCTCTGAAGGCGTTGAGCTTATTGAGCGGATCAACCACTCGCGCTCCTCTGATAATCAAATCAGCCATGGTTTGCTCCTTGGAGTGGACTAACCTGATTTCAGTCTAAAGATCCTCCGGAATATGTCGATAAGAAAATATCTAAAATAGCAATATAGATTTCTGTTCTGGAAATAAGATGACTGAAGACCTGGACGTTTGGAAAGTATTCTTGGCAGTATTCAATGAAGGCTCGGTACAGGATGCCGCAGTAAAACTTAATATGGAAAGTTCTTCAGTATCGAAGAAACTCCAGAAACTTGAGAAACTGCTGGGCGTCCAACTTTTCGATAGGACCGGAAGACCTTTTCTTCCGACACCGACCGCTTATGAGCTGTTTCCTTATGCAGAGTCGATGATTCACTCTCGAGAAAAAATTTCCAATATTCTTTCGGATAGAGTTTGCGATGATTCTCAGATTATCCGGTTAATGATCGGCAACACGCATGCCAAATATATGCCGAAGATGATTCAACAATACGTTGCCCAAAATCCTAGGACTCGTGTAAATGTCATCGCTCCCTTAGATGTTGAAGAATTCAAGCAAAGATTAGCGGACATTGCTTTTATTTCCGGCGTTATCCCGCTTCCGGACTGTGTTTTACTTTCGCGAGGAAAGATGGTTTTTATGCCGGTTGCCTCCAAAGAATATCTTGAAAAAAACGGTCCTATCGAAACGCTTCAAGATCTTGAACATCACCATATCTTCTCCAGCCTATATCCGTCCCGCTATGCTTTTTCCGTCAACTATGTTTTGAGGAAAGGTCAGGCAGTCATGAACATCCCAAAAACTACCTCCATCCGCTGGAGTAATGTGGAAATGGCAAAACAAGCTGTTCTTCAAGGTATCGGCATTTCTCTAGGCTTTCCGCTTTTTCACTGCATTGATGAGATAGAACGAGGAGAACTAGTTCCTATTCTTAACGGCTGGCACCGCCCGTCCCAAGAAAATTATGTGGCTATTCATACAGACGACTGGAAGAAACCTTACCTTCGCCGCTTTGCAGATTACATGGCCAAGGAATTTGCCAAAACGGAAGCCTCTTGCGAGGCCCGACTCAAAAAGGCAGTCCCGAAAGCTCTTTATGACGAGTACCTGAGGTAGAACTGATTTGGGACACTTCTCCTCATTTGTTCTGTAGGCGCATCGGGAAGATCATTTTGCTAGGCGAGAAGCACCCGGAGAGGCTCACTCTTACCATTATCGGACCAACTTTTAATGAAAAAAAAAACCGTGAACCTCTTTTACAAGTCCACGGATGCTTTGGCTTCAAGTAATTGCTCTTTTCAAAGAGCAACGGAAGAAAAAATCACTATATTTTCGAAAAAATGCCCTGTTCTTCTAATTCTTATTTCAAGCTCTTAATTTGAGAAGAGAGACGGACAAGACTCAACGCTACGTCAGCAGCAGCTTCCAGTGATTTAACCGGGATGCATTCGTAGACGCTGTGGTAATTCATTCCGCCGGTAAAGACGTTCGGGCAAGGCAAGCCTCTAGTAGACAGACGAGCACCGTCAGTGCCTCCGCGAATCGGCTCTTCGATCAGTTCGATTCCTGCTTCTCTATACGCCTGACGGACAATTTCCATTACCTTAGGAGCTTGATCCAAATAAGGACGCATATTTTCGTAGCTGTCTTTGATAGTCAAACTTACTTTTGCTCTTGGTTCGGATTCTTGGATCTCTTCTACCAGCTTTTTCAGAAGTTCTTTCTTGGCTTCAAACTTAGCTTTGTCGTGATCGCGAATCAAAATACGAACAGTGGTTGATGCAACCGTTCCTTCAACTTTATTCGGATGGATAAAGCCTTCATAGCCTTCAGTTGTTTCAGGGGCTTGATCTGCGGGAAGCCGGCTAATCAAGTTAGCAGCCAGTTTCAAGGAGTTAACCATCTTTCCTTTAGAAAGACCAGGATGAACAACAACGCCGGCAATCTGAACAAAAGCCGTGGCTGCATTAAAGTTCTCGGTTTCTAAAGTTCCAATCTCGCCGCCGTCAAAAGTATAGGCATATTGAGCTCCGAAATGCTCAATATCAAAATTGACCGTGCCTTTTGCGATTTCTTCATCAGGCGTGAAGGCTACGCAAATTTTTGCATGCGGAATTTCCGGATGAGTTTTGAGATAAGCCATGCAAGCGGTAATCGCTGCAATTCCGGCTTTATCATCAGCGCCCAGCAGAGTTGTGCCGTCTGTAAAAATGATTTCCTGGTTGAGATATTTCTTAATTTCCGGGAAAGCCTCTTCTTTGAAATAGATCCCCTTCTCCGGATTCAAGAGAACATCTTTTCCTTCATAAACCAAGATCTGCGGCTTTATATTGACTGCCGGAGCATCCGGAGAAGTATCCATATGAGCGATCAGACCAAGTCCCGGGCAATCTTCACAGCCCGGCGTGGCAGGAAGCGTTCCGTAAACTACACCGCCTTTACCGATATGTGCGTCCCGCAATCCGGAAGATTTCAGTTCTGTGACCAGTTCCTCGGCTAAAAGCAATTGATTGGGGGTAGAAGGCTCTTCTGTGCTTTCTCTTGAAGACTGAGTCTCGTAAAGAACATAACTTAGAAACTCAGGAACGATGTTCGGAAATTTTTTAGGAGTCATTTTCTTTCAAAAATAATTAAGAACTTTCGGCATTATTTGCTCGGGTTTATCAAATAGTCATGCAGGAAACTACCTACTCACATATAGGTAGATAGTTATAATTCTCATTATTTTTCATAATATTATTGCTCATTCTTGATTTTATAAATATCTGCACAAAACAGTGTTATTCCCAATTGATTTAATTGAATTACCTGATTTTTGAAATTAGCTCTGCTCTCTAACATGAGCCCGTTCATTTCAACATTGCGAGACAAAAATGACTTTTAGTGCTTGGGTTGCTATTGCGGCAGTAATAGGAACCATCTATGGCCTTATTAAGCGGTACGAGACTCGTCTGGTACTTCTTCTTGCAGGCTTAGCCATGTGCGTACTCTCCATGGATCCCATGGAGGCTTTTCTGCAGTTTGATAAATCAATGACGAATAAGGCACTGATTATCTCAATCTGTTCTTCTATGGGTTTTGCGGCTTGCGTTACGATGACTAAATGCGACCTTCATTTGGTCAGTCTTTTAACGAAACCTTTAAACAAACTCGGCGTTTTACTTCTTCCATGCTGCATGCTGGTAACCGGTGTTGCTTCCTTGGCAATCGGTTCCTTGGCCGGTTTGTGTGCCGCCATCGGCCCAACACTTGTCGCTCTCATGATTAGAGCAGGATTCCGTCCGGCAATTGCCGCAGCCGCGATTATTTCATCTACTCTGCCTAATTATTGGTCTCCCGGCTCAACTGACAACATCCTTGTAGCGCAAATTGCAAATATTGCCGTGATGGATCAAATCAACTACATCTCCGGGAAAATCCTTCTTTTGTTCGTCTTCTGCGTTATTGCACTGACCGCAATCTGTTTCATTTTCGGCGACTACAAGAAAAACGGTACTTTCCAAGAAGCTGGAGCTGCCGACGCCGGAGAATTAAACCGCCCCTTACCTGAGCTTCCGGCCAATCCGAACATCCTTAAAGCCTTTGCTCCTCTTCTTCCGGTTGTGCTTCTCTTCGTAATCTCTTTGTGGTTCCCGCAAATCAAGATGAGCGTTGCTACTGCCATGTTAATCGGCTTCATCTACGTCATCTTTGTGACTAGAAGCAATCCTGCCGAATTAGTTAAGAAATTCTTTGACGGGATGGGTTCAGGCTACGGCAACATTATCGGCTTAATTATCGCCGCCGGTGTTTTTGCAGCCGGATTAAGAAGCTGCGGTGTAGTTACCGGATTCATTGACTACCTCAAGGACTCTTCAGAAATCGCAAAGATCGGAGGCTCATTCGGTCCTTATATTCTGGGTGTTATGACCGGATCCGGCAATGCAGCAGCTTTTGCCTTCTGCGAATCCGTTGTACCTCACGCCGCTGATTTCGGCATGAAGATCCAAGACCTCGGCTTCCTGACCTGCCTTTCCGCAACCCTCGGCCGCGTATCTTCTCCATTAGCCGCCGGCGTTATTCTGATTGCAGGTATTGCCGGAACTTCTCCAATCGAAGTAATTAAACGTTCCGCTTTAGTCAGCCTCGGCGCCATCGTTTTTACCATCTTCCTTATGTAACAACCGAAAGAATCAAAAATCGAGTAGAGGGTTGGGTTGCCCCGTCCCCCTCTCACAGCACCCACCGTACGG
>UQNA01000059.1 GCA_900542195.1 uncultured Sutterella sp.
TCGAGCGGATCTAAAGTGTTGCCTTCAGATTTGCTCATCTTCTTGCCTTCGGCATCTCTGACTAAGCCGTGGATGTAAACATCTTTGAACGGAACTTTGCCTGTAAAGAAGCGGGTCAGCATGATCATTCTGGCAACCCAGAAGAAAAGAATGTCATAGCCGGTGACTAAGACGGAGGAGGGCAGATAAAGCTGGAAGTCAATTTCAGCGTCTGCGTCCGGAGGAGTAATGCCGCCCAAAGAAGAGAAGGGAACCAGTCCGGATGAGAACCAGGTATCCAGTACGTCAGGATCACGGGTCAATTTCACACCTTCGCCGGCTTGTGCCTGAGCCTCGGCTTCGGTGGCTGCGACATAGACATTCCCTTTGTCGTCATACCACGCAGGAATTTGGTGACCCCACCACAACTGACGGGAAAGACACCAGTCCTGAATGTTGTTAAGCCATTCTTTGTAGACTTTTTGCCACTGTTCCGGGAAGATGTTGACGAGGTTGTTTTCAACGGCTTCCAAGCCTAATTCGGCAAGAGATTTTCCGGGGAACTTGCAGCCTTCGGGAGCCGGTTTGGACATAGCCATGTACCATTGTTCGGAGAGCATCGGTTCTACGATTTCACCGGTTCTGGCAACTTTCGGCACCAGGTGAACATGGTCTTTAATGCCGACCAATAAACCTTGCTCTTCAAGGTCCTTCACAGCAGCTTTTCTGGCTTCATAACGATCCATACCGCGGTATTTTTCCGGAACGTTATTGTTCATATGAGCTGTCTTGTCGAGAACGACCAATTCCGGAAGATTATGACGTTTACCGACTTCAAAGTCATTGAAGTCATGGGCCGGAGTAATTTTGACTGCGCCGGAACCGAATTCTTTATCAACGTACGGATCAGCAATAACAGGAATTTCACGATCAGTCAGAGGCAGCTTCAGCATCTTGCCGACAAGATGCTTATAGCGGTCATCATCGGGATTGACGGCAACGGCCTGGTCGCCGAAAAGAGTTTCCGGACGCGTAGTGGCAACAACAATGCCTTCAGAACCGTCGGCTGCAGGATAACGAATTTCCCAAAGTTTGCCTTTCTCTTCTTCGGATTCAACTTCCAAATCGGAAACGGAGCTCTGAAGCTTCGGATCCCAGTTAACCAAACGGGTTCCTTTATAAATAAGACCTTTTCTGTAAAGCTCAACGAAGCAGTTAGTCACTGTCTTGGAGAGCTTTTCATTCATTGTGAAATAAAGCTTGTTCCAATCTAAGGAGGCACCCATACGGCGCATCTGATTCAAGATAGTGCCGCCGGAGAACTTCTGCCACTCCCAGACTCTTTCCAAGAATTGCTCGCGGGTAAGGTCTTTGATGGATTTGCCTTCTTTTTCTAATTGTCTTTCAACGATAATCTGCGTAGCGATACCGGCGTGGTCAGTACCCGGAAGCCAAAGCGTATTAAATCCATCCATTCTATGGAAACGGGTCAATGTATCCATCACCGTCTGGTTGAAGGCATGACCCATATGAAGAATGCCGGTAATGTTCGGCGGAGGAAGCTGGATGGAGAAAGAAGGCTTGCCGATATCTTTGCCGGCAGCAAAATAGCCGTGTTCTTCCCAATACGGATACCACTTCGCTTCAATGGAAGCGGGCTCATAACTCTTTGCTAGTTCTTTGGTTTGTGTGTCGCTCATGGCAGATTTACTTCAATAAAATTCTTTAAATCAAGAGATGCGATATTTTCTCACGTTCACTATATGAAAGAGAGAAAGTCAGCTGAGAAATTCCTACTGTCTGTTATGAACTACCGGCGTAATGCCGTTTCTCTTATATGCGACGAAACGTCTTCTTCCCTCAGTCAGCCCCGGATCTTCTTTCGGAACGATATCTATCACCTTAGGAAATCTCTGCATTAAGTCATGAATAGCAGGAGGTACATTGTGGGTAAGAAGTACTAAAAGATCGCCGCTTCCGATATGTTCAGGATTATCGGAGAGAAGATATGCGTTTCCGGTTGCTCCGGCTGTACGGGCTATCGCATGAGGAATAAAACTCGACGGTTCAAATGTCCAGAGAAGATTATCCAATTGATCCATATCGTTTTCATTGTCAAAAAACACAGCGGCTTTCATGCCGAGTCTCTGCGCTTTTTTTAGCACAAGACAGGCATATCTTTCGCGGTTGACAACGTTTGTATGGATAGCTAATTCAGACATAAATTAGATAATAACAAAGTCAGAGAAGAATGCTTTCTTTCTAAAAAATGATCCTGCGCTTATGCCAGGAGCGGTTTAGTGTTTCTACTTAGTTAATCTCTTACAAATCTTATCTGAATTTAGGCTACTCCTCTATATTTCGGTCATAATTTCTTGTTAGGTCTTTTTGCGCGAGTCATACTGATTTTCCCCATTGCAAAAAGAAATGAAGGATAGATTAACAACACTTTTTGAGTCTTAAAGAAATGGAAACCATTTTGAAATCCCTTCCCGTAGGAGAAAAGGTAGGTATTGCCTTCTCCGGCGGTTTAGATACTAGTTCTGCTTTGCTCTGGATGAAGAAGAAAGGAGCACTTCCTTGTGCTTACACAGCTAATCTTGGTCAGCCGGATGAAAAAGATTACGATGACATTCCAAAGAGAGCTATGGAATTCGGCGCATCAATCGCCCGTTTGATTGACTGCCGTGATCAGTTAGTTGCAGAAGGTATTGCTGCGATTCAATGTAATGCTTTCCATATTCATACCGCCGGCGTTACTTACTTCAATACAACACCGCTCGGACGTGCTGTTACAGGCACAATGCTTGTAAACGCCATGAAGGAAGACGGCGTTAATATCTGGGGCGACGGCTCCACATACAAAGGAAACGATATTGAACGTTTCTACCGCTATGGCCTTTTAGCCAATCCTGAACTGAGAATCTACAAACCATGGCTTGACGTTAAATTCATCCAAGAATTGGGCGGCCGTGCTGAAATGAGCCAGTTCCTTATCGATAACGGCTTCGGCTACAAGATGAGCAAAGAAAAGGCATACTCCACTGACTCCAACATGCTTGGCGCCACTCACGAAGCTAAGGATTTGGAACATTTGGACAGCTCTATCAAGATTGTTGAACCGATTATGGGCGTCGCTTTCTGGAAACCGGAAGTTGAAATTAAGCCGGAAGTCGTTACTTTGAGCTTCAAAGAAGGTATGCCTGTTGCCATTAACGGCAAAGAATACAAAGATAAAGTTGAGCTCATGATGGAACTCAACAAGATCGGCGGCCGTCACGGTTTAGGCATGAGCGACCAGATCGAAAACCGTATTATCGAAGCTAAGAGCCGCGGTATTTACGAAGCCCCGGGAATGGCACTTCTTCATATCGCTTATGAAAGATTGGTCACCGGTATCCATAACGAAGATACAATTGAACAGTACAGAATCAACGGTATGCGTTTAGGTCGTCTCCTCTATCAAGGCAGATGGTTTGATCCGCAGGCTATCATGCTCAGAGAATCCAGCATGAAGTGGGTTGCTAAGGCTATTACCGGTGAAGTTAAGATTGAGCTCCGCCGCGGTAATGATTACAGCATCCTTGATACCCGTTCTCCTAACCTCACATACCAGCCGGAACGTCTGACAATGGAAAAGGGCGACTCCATGTTTACAGCTGAAGACCGTATCGGTCAGTTGACAATGAGAAACCTCGACATTGTTGATACACGCGACAAGCTTGGTATCTACAGCAAGGTCGGTCTTATCGGCGGATCTTCCTCCATGCCGATGCTCAAAGGTATCGAAAAGGAAGAAGAAGTTAAGTAAGAACTTCAATTCATAACGTCTCCTGTTTTTGCAGGAGACGTTCGATAAAACATTAAGGCTCAAGAAATCTTGGGCTTTTTTGTTGTAATTACTAAGCCTCTCAAATCAAAATGAAATGAGAGGCTTAAATTATTGATTTTCTTTCTTAAGAAAATCAGACGTTAATGTAAAAGAGAACGATTAGTTTTTGCCTAAAGCGCTTTTAGCGGCAATACGTCCAAAGGTTAAAACGTCAGCAGTAGCGTTTCCGCCGAGTCTGTTAGAGCCATGGATACCGCCTGTGACTTCACCGGCTGCATAAAGACCCGGGATAACCTTGCCGTTTGTATCAACAACCTGTGCTTTCGGTGTAATTTCCAATCCGCCCATTGTATGGTGGATTGACGGAGCACGCGGAGTTGCATAGAACGGAGCTTTGACAATCTGACGATCAAAGAGTTTTCTGCCGAACTTCGGATCATTCTTAGCTTCGACCATCTTATTGAATTCAGCAACGGTAGCTTCGAGCTTGTCGGCCGGCATACCAAGCTGTTTTGCTAAGTCGGCCAGTGTGTCTGCTTTATAGATTCTGCCGATTTGAACCAGGGTTTCAACATCTTCATTGAAGCTGTTTAACGGTTTTACGATGGAGGAATCGTTGATGTCATAGCATACGGCACCCGGTTGTTTCTTGATGGCTGCAACGAATTCGTCACGGCGGGCATCTTCTTTAACGAATCTTTCGCCGTTCTTGTTGACATCAATAACGTCATCCAATCCGGACATCTTTCTGGCGCGGCCCTGAAGAGTTCCTGTGCCCGGTGTGGCTAACGGGTAGACCTGAACGTAGTTCATGCCTGTGGTATCGGCACCATGTCTTGTGGCGATGGTGATGCCGTCGCCTGTTGCACCCGGTTGGTTAGTTGAAACCATATCGGGAGTAAGGTGAGGTGCAGATTTCTGACGCATTTCTTTGTTTTGGCTGTAACCGCCGGTTGCAAGAATGACGCCGTTCTTAGAAAGAATCTGGTATTTGTTGTCGACTTTATCTTCTGCTGTGATGCCGATTACCTTGCCGCTCTTATCCAATACGAGGTCGGTAACGCGAGTGCCGAGTTTGAAGTTCACGCCTTGTTTAACGGCGTCTTGATACAGCGGATCAACTAAGCCGAGACCGGCAGGAGCATCCAACTGATGGGTTCTCTGCCACAAGGCACCTGCGCCTTGGCTTACTCTATCCATTACCGGAGAGCCCTTGGACTGCATCCAGTGCAATGTGTCTAAGACATTGTTGGCATAAGTGCGGATCAAAGGAATGTGGCCGACTTTGTCGCCTCCGTTGTAGGTCTGCAAGGCATGCCATTCCGGACAGTCAAACAGAGTCTTGGAACCGCTCTTGAGATAAGCTTCATACTTGGCTTTAACATCAGCCATGAGCTTCTTGTGTTCTTCATTAGCCGGTTTTTCATTAATAGCTTTAACGACAGCATCTTTCAAGGTATCTGTCATCGGAAGAGCTTTTTGTCTTTCCGGATCAGCGGCATTGAAGGCGGATGCACATCTTAATGTATTGCCGCCGACGACAGGCATTTTTTCAACGATTAAAACGTTCTTTGCGCCGAGATCTCTAGCGGTTACGGCGGCAGATAAGCCTGCACCGCCTGCACCTACGACAACCAGGTCAACTTCTTGTTTTTGTACGCCGTCAATTTTCTTGATCTTTTGTGGTACAGGTTTTTGGAAGTTAGCAATGTTGCCGCCGGCTTTTTCGATGGCTTCTCCAACTGCTGTCTTTAATGCAGTTGAAGTAACGGTGGCTCCGGCGATGTTGTCAACGTTAAGGGTTTGATAGTCGATGATATCTTTACCGATTTCACGAATAGCGGTATCGCCCAAGAATTTTGTTTCTCTCTGGCCCGGTGTTTGAATTTCTGAAATCTTATGGTCTTTAATGACGACCTTGACATTCAGCCAACCGTTGTTGCCGTAAGCCTTGGCTTCATAGGTGCCGTCTTTAAGAGGGGTAGCTGAAACTTTCTTTCCGGAGGCTTTATCTAAGCATTCCTGGACAGCTGTTTTAATTGCTTTTGATGTGACGGAAGCTCCTGATACGGCGGGAACATCAGCAGATTGGGCTTCGACGATTTTCGCCGGAAGCTGTTCTACGGCATGAGTTCCGATATTTTGAGTTTCTTTTTGTTCGGTGACTTTTACTGACAAAATTTTGTCGGCCGAAGTCTGAACTTCAACTGCTACAGGTCCGTTCTGGCCGGCTACTGATGCAGTGTATGTGCCTGGAGTGTAGGCAAGGACAATAGTTGAGCAAAAGGCAGCAGATACTGCCAAAAAAGTTTTCGTTAATCTCATTAGTTTCTCCAAGGTTGCCAAAAGGCATACATAAAGATTCTAATTGTTAGCTCGCAACCTATAAAATACTATTATTGGATGACCGTGATACTTTTTTCGTATGAATTTAAGATTGCTTCACTCATATTGGCTCTTCTATCTTGTTGTAAAAGAAGGAAGTTTCACAAAAGCGGCAAGTGTTGCCTCTATGTGTCAGCCGCCGTTGTCCATGCATATTAAAAAGCTTGAGGAATCTCTTGGAGTAAAGCTGTTTGAACGGTCTAATAAAAAGGCTGTTCTTACCAAGGAAGGCCGTGCAATTTTTCCGGTTGTAGAGAAGTTTTTGGCTAAAACGGAAATTTTCTTTGATCAAGTTCAAGCCAATTTGGACGGCATGGAGAAAAAGGTAACCTTCGGATCTTTTGCTTGGCTTTTACAGCTTTTTATCGCCCCGATGCTTAACGAGCTAAAAATTGCGGATCCTAGGAAACGCTATGATTTCATTGAAGTAGAAAGCATCGATTTAGTCTCACAACTGCAGGACTTCAAAATAGATGTTGGATACGCCTACGCAGAGCCGTTTGAAAGAGCAGGTATTGCTGCCGTTCCTATTGCTCAAATAGAAAATAAGGTAGTAGTACCGAAGAACCATTTTTTGGCGGAATTCGACAGCATTCATCTGGAGCAACTTAGCCGGCTGGATTGCATTTGTCTTCCTTCAGATGTTTCTCCTCAGCTGTTTAGTTTTATGAAACAGCTCTCGGCCCAATATCATTTCAATATCGTTTCTAGAACGGATATTCGTAATTTTTACAATCAAGTTGCTTTTGTTGAGTCTCAGCATGCTTTTGCTATTGTTGCGACGCCGGCTTGTGACTTAATCTCCAAAAATCTGAAAGCGATTCCCATAGTTAACACACCGTGCCTGACCTTGGTTCGTATGACGAGAGAAGATGTATCTCAGAGGTTAAGAAACAGGCTGAAGGAAAGAGAAGATGCGCATATAAGAAAAATCCCAGGCATTCGAACAATGTCTGGGACGGATTAAGAAACGAATCTTGTTGTGTTTACTCAAATGGCATTAGAAGTAGCGGTAAAAGGACCGGTGCAATAAGCGCCGTTACCAAGCCTGTTAACCCGATTGCCAAGCTTGCATAAGTGCCGGCTTCTTCACTGATTTGGAATGCTCGAGAGGTTCCGATTCCGTGAGACGCAAGACCTAAAGAAAAGCCTCGGGCCGGAGCAGAATCAACTTTTAAGAGTTTAAAGATAGGGCCAGCGATTACGCCTCCAAGTACACCCGTTAAAACAACAAAGGATGCGGCAAGAGCAGGCATACCGCCCATTTTTTCAGCAACCGTCATTGCAATTGGAGTAGTTACGCTCTTCGGAGCCAAGCTAATCATTGTTTCCGGACTCGCCCCGAGAGCGCCGGCGATAAGAACCGCTGAAACAATGGCCACAATAGAGCCGCTGAATAGTCCAAGCACAATTGGAAGCCAATTTTTAGCTAATTGAACTCTTAAGTCATAAAGCGGAACAGCAAGGGCAACGGTAGTTGGGCCAAGTAAAAAGTGGATGAACTGCGCGCCGTCAAAATATGTTTTATATGAGGTGCCAGTAGCCGTAATAAGCAGAATCACTATCAAAATTGCGACGGCGACCGGGTTGGCTAAAGAATTCCAATTCGTGAACTTATAGAATCTTTGAGCTATTGCATAAGCAGCTAGAGTCACGGCCAGCCAAAAAAGGGAGGAGGTAGACAGGAAGGTCCATATTTCATGATAATCAGTCATGAGTCAACTCCTTTTGTGCTTTTCTTTTGTTGAGCCAGATGGTCGAATACTTAATGACTAAGCTGCTGGTGATGATGGCTAATGCCGTGCTGATAACCAAAGAGGCAGTGATGGCCAACCATTCTGTTTTGATTCTTTCAACGTGCAGCACAATACCGACGCCGGCCGGAACAAAGAGGACGGCTAAATAAGAAATTAATACCAGAGCAATTGGTCTGACATACTCCGCCAGACTATCAATAGAAATTAGACAGAGCAGTAAAAGAAACATTCCGACCACTGCTCCCGGGACGGGTAGATGGAACATGAGTTCCAATACGTTTCCGATAATTTGGAAAACTAAAAGTAAGGTTAGACCTACGATCATTTTAAATTAATGAAAATTAAAGGCGCTTAATGCGCCTGGAAGATTAAAGTTTATTTATTTCGTCGATGAGCTTATCGACATCTTCATCTTTCGTTGCCCAACTTGTGCAGAAACGGGTAATCAATTCCGGCTCCCCTGTATCAGGCCAAATGAGAAATGCGAACTTCTCTTTAAGCTTGTTGATGGCATCTTTAGGAAGGATTGGAAATTGCTGATTTGTCGGAGAATCGATCCAAAGCTTATATCCTTTAGAAAGAAAAGCTTTTTTGATTCTTTCCGCTTGTTCAACTGCCTTACGGGAAATGTCAAAGTAAAGATTATCTTTGAACAGCTCTTCAAACTGAATTCCCAAGATTCGGCCTTTTGCCAACATGGCGCCATTTTGCTTGATGAGGCTGCGGAAGTCTCGATCGAGTCCTTTATCGCCGTTAAAGACGATGGCCTCTCCGAAGAGAGCACCGACCTTAGTCCCTCCGATATAGAAAATATCTGTGACACGGCTTAAATCAGCTAATGTCAAGTCATTTTCTTTACTGGCAAAACCGTAGCCGAGGCGAGCACCGTCAAGATACAGCGGGATGTTGTATTCACGGCAGATATCATGAAGAGCGGATAGTTCGGCCTTTGTGTAAACAGTCCCAAGTTCAGTAGGAGAGGAGATATAAACCATCCCCGGCTGAACAATATGTTCGTGAGTGTCATCAGCCCAATAATCGTTTAGATAAGCTCTAAGGGTTTCAGCTTTTAATTTGCCGTTATCTGGCTTAAGCGTAACGACTTTGTGTCCGGAAGATTCAATAGCTCCGGCTTCGTGATGAGCGATGTGTCCGCCTTCAACGGACACAACGCCCTGATGAGGTCTTAAAACCTGAGCGATGACTACTTTATTGGCCTGCGTACCCCCGGAGACTAAATAAACTCTGGCGTCTTCATTTCCGCAGGCTTTTTTTATCAATTCTTCAGCATTCTTGGAATGAGGGTCTAAACCGTATCCGCAAGTCTGTTCAAAATTGGTCTTCTGGAGGGCCTCCAAAATTTTTGGATGACAGCCTTCAGCGTAATCACATTCAAATCTAATCATTTTTTAGTGGGTGAGGTCTTTAAGAAAACTAATTAAGAGAGGAACCGGACGGCCGGTGGATCCTTTTTCTTCTCCGCTGCTCCAAGCTGTTCCGGCGATATCTAAGTGTGCCCATGGAGTTTTACCGACAAATTCCTGAAGGAAAGCGGCTGCGGTACAAGCACCTGCACCGGGAGCACCGATGTTTGCCAAATCTGCGAAGCGGCTCTTTAATGCTTTAGTGTAAGCACGGCCTAAAGGAAGTCTCCAGCACTTATCTAAAGAATTTTCTCCGGCTTGAAGAAGTTCTAACGCCAGCTCTTCGTTATTGGAGAAGAGGCCGGTATATTCGTGACCTAAGGCAACAACGCAGGCGCCGGTCAAGGTAGCGGCGTCCACAACTAAAATCGGTTTAAATTTGTCGATAGTGTAGGAGAGAAGGTCGCAAAGGACTAAGCGGCCTTCGGCATCGGTATTGAGCACTTCAACGGTCTTGCCTGAATAGCTGCAGAGGATGTCTCCCGGTTTAACGGCAGAACCGCTCGGAAGGTTTTCAGTACAGCCGATCACACCGACAATATTGATAGGAAGCTTAAGAGAAGCGGCGGTAGCCATTGCAGCCACAATAGATGCTGCTCCGGACATGTCGTACTTCATTTCGTCCATGCCTTTTGCCGGTTTCAAAGAGATCCCGCCCGCATCGAACGTCAATCCTTTACCCACTAAAGCGACAGGTGCTTCTTTCTTTTGTCCGCCGTTGTATTCCATGACGATCATGTAAGCGGGCTGTTTGGATCCGGCGGCAACGCCTAAGAAGCATCCCATCTTCAATTTATTAAGAGCTTTTTCTTCGAAAACGGTGACGTCAAACTTCAAGGAAGAACCCAGTTTCATGCACTGTTCAGCCATATATTTAGGCGTGCAAAGATTGGCCGGAGCGTCTCCCAGTTCTTTGGCCAGCTTGATGCCTTTTCCGATAACAGCACCTTCAGCAAAGGCTGTTGTTAATTCAGGAGTCTTTTCTTCTACAAATAAAGAAACGGATTTAGGCTGCTTCCATGCCGGACGGTCAGGATTTGACTTGTAGTCAACGGATTTTTCTAAAACGTCAATCGCAGTGCAAGAGACTTGTTCGGCAACCCATTCTGGAGAAAGATCAAACCAGTCAGTACAGGAGATAACCGCTGTTTTAACAAAGTAAACAGCTTTGAGAGCAGAAGATAGCGCCTTCTGGAAATTTAAAACACCGTCTTCTTCTTTGCCGAGACCTACAACGACAAGTCTTTTAGCGGCAATTCCGGGAAAGTTCGGGAAGATTCCAACGGTTCCCAGACAACCGGTTGCGTCACCTTCTTTAATTAAGGCAGAAAGCGCATTCTTAGAAGCTTTGTCAACAGCTTCGGCAGATTTTGTTAATTTCCCTCTATAGATACCGACGATAAGAGCGTCTGTTTTCTGATTAAGGAGTTTTCCTGCAGCGAGTGTTAATTTCATCTTTATCCTCGTGTTTACTTTTTTGTTGTCAAGGAATTATAGTCAGCCAACTTCGTTAAAACGTTTATCCAACAACGACCTGAGCCTTTTGATGCTTGATTTAGTATGCGGTTTGCAGCAGATGCAATCTTCTTTTCGAAAATCCTATGTCTAAAGTTGTCTGCGGAAAGCCCAAGCCGCTAAAGGCATAGTGATGCCGGCGATAATCAGCATCGGAATAATTTCATTTTTAATATGTGCTATTCCGGCGTCAGCAAGGTATACCGAATGCACGACTTCCAGAGCATACCTCAGCGGATTCAGATAGGTGATGTATTGGAAGAAAGGAGGCATGTTTTCGACCGGCGAGACTAAGCCGGACAGGATCACCATGGGAATAATAAATACGAAGCAGAACACGATGGCTTGCTGCATATTCTTCGACATGGAGGAGATAGCCAGCCCAATTCCGACGGAACTTGCCGTGAAGCATAACAAGCCTAAGAACATGAGGAAAAAATTTCCTCTGAACGGGATGTTGAACCATAAGACGGCGATAATGCATACCAATATAGCTTGCAGTAAACCGATGATAATTGGCGGAGTTGCTTTGGCAAGAAGGATCTGAGCGGGAGAGTAGGGAGTCACCAAAAGCTGGTCAAAGTTTCCTTGTTCTCTTTCTCTAGCAACCGAAAGACCGGAAAGCATTAGGACTTGAATAAAACTCAGAGTTCCGCACAGAGCTGTAACGAAATTCCAGCGTGTTAAAAGGTTAGGGTTGTACCAGGCCCTGTTTTCAAATTCCAGGGCGGGTTTAATTTGAAGATTCTCTTTGGCATATGAGCTGATGATTTGACTTAGCTCTGCGGCGGCAAGAGAAGCTGTTGTAGAGTTCCTTCCGTCCAAAATTACTTGTATTTTGGCCGGAGTGCCCTGGGCAATTTGAGAGGCGAAGTCACTTTGAAAATGGATCGCCATCATGGCTTTTCGAGGAGAAATTAACTCTTTAAGTTCTTCAGGATTATTTTCTTTGGCGTAAAGGGTAAAGATGTGGCTCGCTTCTATTTTTGCAACGATTTCTCGAGAGTATTTGCTGTTGGACTCGTCAATCAGAACAAAAGGAACATACTTCAAATCAAATGTTGCAGCGTAGGCAAATAGAAAGACCTGAACAAACAAAGGAACGATAAGAATAAATCTCGACTTTCTTTCCTTGAGAAGAACGGAAGTTTCTTTCCAGAGGAGGAAACGCTGCCATCTTAACCAGTGAAGAAACTTTGTAATCATTATTTTTTCTCCAGAGTTTTCTTAAGGGTTTTATTGGTTAAGTAGAAGAAAACCGTGAGGTAAAGGAAAAGAATAGCCCAGTCCTTCCAAATCACTGTCCAGTTGTCTCCTGAAAGGAATGCTCCTCGGAGCAGTTCAATAAAATATGTCGGAGGCAGGGCATAAGCAACCCCAGCAATAAAGTCCGGAACATTTCTTAAGTCAAAGACGAAGCCGCTTAAAAGTACTGAGGGTAAAAAGCTTACAAGCAAAGCGATTTGACAGGCCAGAAACTGAGCTTTTAATCCGCCGGAGATCAACAGCCCTATACCCAGAGAGGTTAAGAGGTAAAGAATAGAAGACACCAAAATCACAAAAAAAGAGCCTTCCATTGGAACTTTGAACACTAGTAAAGCAGCCTCCAAAGTAATTATGAAGCCCCCAAGTCCTAATAGAAAATAAGGAATGATCTTTGAAAGAAGGATTTCTGTTGTGGTCACCGGAGTTGAGAAAAGCATTTCCATCGTGCCTCTTTCCCATTCTCGGGCAATGACCAAAGCAGTCAAGAAAGTTCCGACAAGTGTCAGAACAATAGCAATAATCCCCGGCACAAAATACCAAGTGGAAGAGTTGGCAGCGTTATACCAAAGTCTTTGTTCCATTACTATCGGGGTACTATTTTGCATCCCTAGTTTATGTAGGGAAATTAAAACCGATTGCTGCACATAATTTTGAAGGCTGTTGGCCGAGGTGGTGTCAACTCCATAAACAATAATTTGAATTTTGGCCTTTTGATTCATTAAGTCGGCTTGAAAATTCTGAGGAAAGACCACAATCCCTCGGACTTTCCCATCATCGAAGAGCGTTTCGGCCTCTTTCATGGATTTAACGGGAAATGGCGTGATGTAAGGTGACCCTCTGAATCCTTCAACGATAGCGTTAGTAACTTTTCCGGGAGACTGATTGAATACGGCGACTTTTGCATCGGTTAAATCCAACGAAATGCCGTAGCCGAAAATAAAAATGAGGAGCAGGGGAAGCAGAAGTCCCATGGCGATGGAGCTTTTATCCCGCATTAACTGCCGTGTTTCTTTAACTGTTAGAGAGGCAGTGCGTCTCCACGAGTTCTTGAAGGAAGTCAAGTTCATGATTTACTTCCTTTTCTATCGTTTTCTACGATTCTAAGGAAAGCTTCATCCATAGAATCGGTATTGTTTAGGCCCGCTATTTTCTTAATTTCGGCCGGAGAGCCAAGCGCGAGCATTCTTCCTGCAGCTTGAATTGCCATCTTGGTGCAATATTCCGCTTCTTCCATAAAGTGGGTCGTAATGATGATGGTTTTTCCAATATCTGCTAATTTATTGATGGTTTTCCAAAAGGCTCGCCTTGCCAAAGGGTCGATACTGCTGGTAGGTTCATCCAAGAAAAGAATTTCAGGATCATGAATTAAGGCCGCAGCCATTGAAAGTCTTTTCTTAAATCCTTCATTGAGTTTGTTTGAATCCACGTTCATCATAGTAGAGAGTTCAAACTGCTCGGCCATTTCATTTACACGAGAATCCAGAAAGGATCCGTCCAAGCCGTAGGCTCCTCCGAAAAATGTCAGGTTTTCTTTTACCGTAAAAGTCGGGTAAAGCGAGAAGAATTGAGCCACATAACCGATGTTTTTACGGGCTTCTGCTCGGGCGGTACGAAGGTTATAGCCCGCAACACTGATTTTTCCGCTTGTCGCAGGAATTAATCCGCAAAGCATTTTGAAGGTGGTTGTTTTTCCTGCTCCATTGGGGCCGAGTAATCCGAATATTTCACCTCGGGATACTTTAAAAGAAGTTTGATCCACTGCAGTGAAATTTCCGAATTTTTTGACCAAATCTTCAACAGAAATAAGTATTTCTGAGGAATCCGGTTTAACAACAGTTAAATCTTTTAAATCAATTGTGCCGAAACTTTCGTGACCTGCGGTGTGCTCATTGGCCTTTTTAAGAGTAGCAATAAAAGCGTCTTCCAGGACGGGCGCAAGAGGTCTGACATCTAGAATGTTGAATTTCTCTTTAATATCTTCCTTTGACAGCTCTTTTTTGAAGACGGCTTTAACGCCGTTTCCTCGCGGGATGGCATCAATAATGTCAGGTGAGTCAGCGACTTTTTCAAGAAGCGTTCTTGTATCTTTCTCCGGACACGGCAGATAGAAAACCTGGTTTTGATAAGGAGAAGTCAAATCCGAGAGAGTTCCCGTGCTTAGAACTTTTCCTTCGTTCAAAATGTAAATTCGATCACAGCGTGCAGCTTCGTCCATGTAGCCTGTGCTGATTAATACACTCGTGTTCCTGACTTTCGCGACTTTGCTTAAAACGTCCCAAAGCTCTTTTCTTGATAAAGGGTCAACGCCTGCGGTCGGCTCATCCAGTATTAGAAGCTCCGGCTTACTTACCAGGGAACAAGCAATTCCGAGTTTCTGTTTCATGCCCCCGGAGAGCTTTCCTGCGGGACGGTTTATAAAAGGAGCAAGAGCGGTCATCTGAAGAAGCTCGTCATAGACAGCTTTTCTTTCGTTCTTAGGGATTCCTTTCAGGTCTGCAAATAAATTCAGATTTTCAATAATGGTTAAATCTTCGTAAAGACCAAATTTCTGGGGCATGTAGGCAATTTTGTCTTTAATTTCATCCGACTGATCTTTCAGATCTTTGCCGAAAAGCAAAATTTGTCCTGAGGTTGGATTTAGAAGTTTTTCTACTAAACGGAAGAATGTGGTTTTACCTGCACCATCAGGTCCGATTAACGCGACCATTTCTCCTTTTCTGACAGTTAAGTCAAGATCAATGAGTGCGTGCGCCGGCTCTCCTCCTTTTACTTCCGGAGGAAAATCTTTGCAGAGTTTTTGGGCCTGTAAGACAAGTTCTTCCAATTGACTACCTTTGGAAGGAAACGGTTGCGGGCATGCCTAAGCGGAGGACATTATCCTTATCATCCACGTTGACTCTGACTTCATAGACCAGATTTGTTCTTAAATCCGGTGTCTGGACCGTCTTAGGAGTGAATTCGGCAACAGAAGAAATAAAACCTACTTGGCCCGGGATTTTCTTATCGGGGAAGGAGTCAATGGTGACAAAAGCCTCTTGTCCGGGCTTAATTTTTCCTAGTTCTGATTCATTGACGTAGGCTCGAACCCATTTCGGTGAGTAGATAACCAGAGAAAAAACCGGCTTAGAGGAAGCGGCCATATCTCCGGGCTGCAAATATCGGTTTCTAATAACAGCATCTAACGGGGCCGTCAATTCACTTTGCCGGAGTTTTAATTCCAGTAAGCTTAATTCAGCTTGGGAAGCCTGCCATTGTTCGTAAGCTTGTTGAATAGCTTCCTTACGCGGTCCAATCTTTACAAGTTCATAAGCTTTCTGAGCCGCAATTAATTGGCTTTTATCAACGTTAAGCTGTGCTTCTGCTTGGTCTAAGTTTTGCTGGCTGATGCCCTGACCCTTTGTTGCACGAAAAATTTCTTTGACTCTTTCCAAATCCTTTTGAGAAAGGGCGAGTTTAGATTGAGCTGCATCGACATTAGCTTTCGCCTGAGCAATTTCTTCCGGACGAGAACCATTTTTTTGAATTAAATAAGTTTGGTAGCTGGAATTGACCGCTGCTTTCGCTTGTTGAATCTGAAGGAGAAGGGTATCAGTGTCTTGAGTTGCCAGAACTTGATTCTTTTTAACAACTTCTCCTTCTTCAACAAGTACTTCTTTAATTCTTTCCGGCCAAAGAAAGGCTAATTCCACTTGGCGTATATCGACATTTCCATATAACTTTAGTTCTCCCGATTGTTGATGGTTTTCGTAATACCAATATCCTCCGGCCCCTAGAGCTGCGGCGAGACCAAAGGCGGCAAAAATTTTGAGTTTTGTCGACATAACATCCTCTTTTTCTATATATGAAAAAGGATAGACGAAACGGAGAATATAAGCGAGTGCTATTTATTCATCGCAGAATCTGGAATTCTCTATTGTGTGAATAAACTACCTAATCTCTTGCAAAGAAACGGACGGGAAAAATTTTTATCATTTGGCAAAATCTTGATGGAAATCTTAATTCGCCGGTAATTGCTGTGACCTAGAATCAAAGCACAGACTACCGGAGAGTTTAAATGAAAGCCGCCATCCCACCTTGGGTTGTTTTTCATGTTCCGCATGACTCCTCTTACATTCCTCCTCAAGTTCGCCAAAGTATTTGTCTTAATGATGAGCAACTTAACAAGGAGTTGCTGTGCATGTGTGATCTATGGACGTTGGCCTTGTACGGCAATGGAATACCTTTTTCTCAGATAGTGGCGTCGCCTGTTTGCAGATTAGTTGTAGATGTTGAGCGCTTTTCCGAGGACAAAGATGAAGTAATGGCCCAAAGAGGTATGGGCGTAATTTACACTGCTACTCATTGTTTAGGACGTTTGAGAAGGTTTCCTAGCAGAGCGGAACGCAGGTCCCTTCTTAATGACTGGTATTGGCCTCACCATTTGCAATTATCTAGAAAGGTGAATCTGGCACTCGAAAACTATGGAAAAGCCTTTGTGGTTGATTTACATAGTTTTGCCTCAAGAGCTCTTCCTTATGAAGAAAATTCAGGAGAGAGGCCCGAAATTTGTATTGGAACAGATCCGTTCCATACAACGCTGGAAATTCAGGAAGCGTTTTTTTCTGAGTTTTCTCGCAGTTTTGATACCGGCTTTAACTCGCCTTTTTCCGGAGCTTTGGTTCCAATCGAACATTACAAGAAAGATAGAAGAGTGCACTCCGTAATGATTGAGACGAGGCGTGATTTGTACGAGGACGAAAGAAATGGAGAACTCCTTACGACTTTTGTACTCGTCTCCAAAAGACTTCAAATGTGCTTGCTATCAGCAATTAGTGAATCTTTTTAATCAATTTTGGAAGCCGAGAGGATCAAGAAATGAGTGATTCGATTCGAGGAGATTCAGAACAAGAAGAAGGCCGGTGCCGTGCTAACTTAAGTTTTTGATTTATCAGACCGACCCTTATATCACCGTCCTTTAGGACGGTGATATAAGGGTCGAATATAATAATTTTTTCAGTCAG